>JBEDNE010000067.1:0-8558 GCA_041170745.1 Pseudomonadota bacterium | reverse complement strand
GGCACAGGCCATTGCGCGCAGCGGCTTTCCCACCCAATTTTACGATGCCATGCCCACATGGATGGCCAGCCTTGTGCTCGCGGTTGAAACCATGGCCCAAGATGGCCGAGCGCGGTCTGAAGGGGTGGAGGCCCGGCTTATTGCTGCCTTTCGCAAATCTGGCCGGTCGATTGGCGCTGCGGAACAGGGCGACGCGATTCTGCGTAAACTGCACGGCTTGTCGCCAGATGCGCAGCGCCGGATGCTGGAAAATACGCTGGACGATATAACGAGTGCCGGGGCGCAAAGTGTCGCGATGGACCTCGCTTGGGCGCGGGGGGATCTGACTGCGTTGGCGCACGGCTTTTCGCGCGAAACATTGGGCGATGAGCTCTATACCTTATTGATCTTGAACCGGAATAAAGCTTGGGCGGATTTGATAGGCCAGCGGATGCACCGCCCCGGCACCGTGTTGTTCGCCGTGGGGGCGGGGCATTTTGTGGGGCCAGATGCTCTGCCCGATCTGCTGGTCCGACAGGGATGGACAGTGACACGCGTCGATTGAGGGCTTGCGTCTGCCAGAATTTGGCAGCATCTTGCCATCATGATGCGTAAAATCTTGTTTCCCTTTAGCGCAGCGTTTTTGCTGGTTTCAGCGCCTGTGCTGCCTGCCCTCGCCGCTCCAAAACCTGCCCCGCACACGCCGGTCGCCGCGCACCCCGCGCTGTGGAAAGTGGCAGATGCCGACACCACCATTTATCTGTTTGGCACAGTCCATATTTTAAAGCCGGGCACACACTGGTTTGAAGGGCCTATTCGCACAGCTTTTGCGGCGTCTGATGAGTTGGTTTTGGAAATGGTTGAGCCTGCACCAGCGGAGGCCAATCGGCTCGTCATGTCAAAGGCAGTTGACCCAGATGGGCCAGCCCTGACTGCCAAGTTAAGCCCCGCCGATGTTGAGCCCTATCGGGCGGCCTTGCGCAGCTTTGGCCTTGAGGCGGCCAATTTGGAACCATTGGAACCTTGGTTCGTCTCCACGCTCTTGTCGTTATTGCCACTCCAAAAGCTGGGCTATGATGCTGAACAAGGCGTTGAAAAAGGCCTTAGCCGGGAGGCCAAAGCTATTGGCAAGCCCATCTCTGGGCTCGAGACAATGGAAGAACAGCTTGGCTTTTTTGATTCACTGCCTGAGCCTGCACAAATCAAGCTTTTAACCCAGAGCGTGCAAGACCTTCCAAAAGCCGAACAATTTGCGCAGGACATGACACGCTATTGGCTATCAGGCCAGCCAGATGAATTGGCAAAGCTGATGAACAAAAGCATGGACTCCACGCCAGAATTGACCAAAGTTCTGCTGGTTGATCGCAACCGCCGCTGGGCTGAGTGGATTGCCAAAAGGCTGGATAAGCCCGGCACTGTCTTTCTTGCCGTGGGTGCAGCGCATTTGGCCGGAGAAGACAGCGTCCAAGCACAATTGCGCACGCATAAGCTGAAGGCGGCTCGGTTAAACTAGGGAGTTGCGCCTCGCTTTGGCCCTATGGCTTGCCTTTTCCCGGCATTTCGCCTAGGGCCGCCGGCTTCCGCTGTGGTCATCCCTGGAGGCGTGGCGGAAGGACTGAACTTTTTATTTGGAGATAGACATGAGCGATCAGCTGACACTGTCGGCCGAATTGCGTGAACGGGCTGGCAAGGGAGCCTCCCGCGATCTGCGCAACAATGGCCGCGTGCCCGCCGTAGTTTACGGCAATAAGGAAGAACCAACCGCCATTCACATCGAAGAAAAGATGTTGATGAAGGCGCTGCACACGGGCCACTTCATGAACTCGATCGTGATGATCGAAGTGGGTGGCAAGCAAGTGCGCACCCTGCCCAAGGATGTGGCCTTCCATCCCGTAACTGATCGCCCGCTCCACGCAGATTTCCTGCGCATTGGTGAGCATAGCGAAGTGCACGTGAAGGTGCCGGTTCACTTCACCGATGAAGACCTGTCGCCGGGCATGAAGCGCGGCGCGGTGCTGAACGTCGTGGCGCACGAGCTGGAATTGGTGTGCGACGCAGCCCTGATCCCCGATGAAATTTCGATTTCGTTGAAGGGTCTGGAAGTCGGCGATGCAATCCACATTCAGGATGTGACGCTTCCCGCCGGTGCGCGCAGCGGCGTGACCGATCGTGACTTCACCATTGCAACGCTGGTTGCGCCCTCGGGCCTGAAGTCGGCCGAAGGCGATACGACCAAGGACGCTGAATAATCCATTTGCGTCCCCCGTCTCAGGTTGAGGCGGGGCGATGCAGAGGAGAGTCTCGTGCAAATTTGGGCAGGCCTCGGCAATCCCGGCGCGCAATATGCCATGCACCGCCACAATGTGGGGTTCATGATTGCGGACGTGATTGCGGAGGCCTTCTCTTTTTCCCCTTGGAAAACACGCTTTCAGGGCTTGGCCGCCGAAGGCCGGATTGGCAGCGATAAGGTGCTGCTCTTAAAACCTGCGACCTTCATGAACGAAAGTGGCCGCAGCATTGGCGAAGCGATGCGCTTCTTCAAGCTGACACCCGCTGATGTCACCGTCTTTTATGACGAGCTGGATCTGGACCCCTTTCGCGTCAAGGTGAAGCGCGGTGGCGGTGCGGCGGGGCATAATGGCATCCGATCGACCATTGCGCATATTGGGGAAGAGTTTCGCCGTGTGCGGCTGGGCATTGGCCATCCGGGGCATAAAGATCGCGTAACGGGCTATGTGCTTGGCCCCTTCGCCAAGGCCGAGCAGGATGATCTTACGGATATGCTCGGCGCGGTTTCTGCCGAGGCGCCCTGGCTCGCCCAAGGCGATGATGTGCGCTTTATGAATGATGTCGCGATGCGACTGAACGGCTGAGCACATAAATCCTCGCATTTCTGACGTTTTTCTGCTATTCGCCTCGAATATGCCGCAGCGAAACGACAACCTCGTCCCTGAGCATTTGAAGAAAATTCAGGGAGAACAATCTGCTGCGCGTGATCGTGATAGCGAAATGCTGACAAGACTCGCACATCTTGAAAATCTCATTGCTCGGCTCACCCGCGATAGTGCTGACAATCTCGCTGAGGTTTTAACCGATCGACACAGCATTGATCGCCTGCGTGAACGGATTGAGCGGATTGAGCGCCGCCTCGAGTTGCAAGGCTGAATCACAGGGGCTGGCATTCGGCCCAACCCAAGGCTAGGGAGCGCTCCACAATTTACATTCAGCGGTGATGCACGAAGCGTGTTGTGCCGGATCGGCTCTGCCTTGCTCGCAAGACGAGATTGCCGACCGCAGAAATGATGATGGAGTGAAGAATGGGTTTCAAATGTGGCATTGTCGGGCTGCCCAATGTTGGGAAATCGACGCTGTTTAACGCGCTGACGGAAACACAGGCGGCGCAGGCCGCCAATTATCCGTTCTGCACAATTGAGCCCAATGTCGGCAATGTCGCCGTGCCGGATCCGCGCCTTGATATCATTGCCAAAATTGGCGGCAGCGCCAAGATTATCGAAACCCAATTAAGCTTTGTCGATATTGCAGGGCTGGTCCGTGGCGCCTCCAAGGGCGAAGGCTTGGGCAACCAGTTTCTCGCCAATATCCGCGAAGTCGATGCCATCGTCCATGTGCTGCGCTGCTTTGAGAATGATGACATCCAGCATGTCGACAACCGGATTGACCCGATTTCAGATGCTGACACGGTAGAAACCGAATTGATGCTGGCTGATTTGGAAAGCCTGGAAAAGCGCGTCCCCAATCTTCAGAAGAAGGCCGCCCAAGGCGATAAGGAAGCCAAGATTGCCGCAACTGTGTTGGGCAAAGCGCTCGATCTGCTGCGCGATGGCAAGCCCGCGCGCCTGACAGAGCGGGCAGATGTGGAAGAAGAGAAAATCTTCCAACAAGCCCAATTGCTGACATCAAAGCCCGTTCTCTACGTCTGCAATGTTGATGAGGCCGCGGCCGCCACTGGCAATGACTTGTCAGCTCAGGTTTTCGCCAAGGCCAAGGCGGAAGGGGCAGAGGCCGTGATTGTTTCTGCCGCCATTGAAGCCGATATTGTCACCATGCCTGTTGAAGATCGCGCAGAATTTCTGGCTGATCTGGGCTTGGCAGAAACGGGCCTCGCCCGCATTATTCGCGCCGGTTATGATCTGCTGCATCTGATTACCTTCTTCACCGTTGGCCCCAAAGAAGCGCGGGCGTGGACGGTGTTCCGTGGGGCCAAGGCCCCGCAGGCAGCAGGCGTGATCCATACCGATTTTGAAAAGGGCTTTATCCGCGCCGAAACCATGGCCTATCAGGACTATGTTGACCATGGTGGCGAAGCGGGCGCCAAGGAAGCCGGAAAATGGCGGTCTGAAGGCAAAGACTATGTTGTCCAAGATGGCGACATCATGCTCTTCCGCTTCAACGTCTAAGGCGCCAGCCAAAGCGGCTGAGGCAGCAATGGCGCTGCGCTGATTGATCGGGATCAAAGCCCTATAGCGGCCCTCTGCTTAGATGCCGCTCAGGAGACTTGATATGACCATCGCAGACGCACCGCGCACCCCCTTTGACCGCATTGGCGGAGAGAGCGAGATACGCCGTCTGGTCGACCGCTTTTATGACTTGATGGAAAGCGACCCGGCTTATGCTGCGCTGCGCGCCATGCATGAGGATGATCTGCTGCCCATGCGCGTCTCCCTAACGGGCTATTTAACGGCATGGATGGGCGGCCCGAGCCATTGGTATGAGGGACGCGAAAAAAGCTGCATCATGTCGCTCCATCGCGGCTTGGGAATTGACCGCGAGACGGCAGGCCAATGGATTCATGCCATGGGCCGTGCCGCGCGCGACACCATAAATGATCCGCCCTTTGTTCAATCCATGCTGCAGGCAATGGCGCATATGTCGGCCAGCATGGCGGGCATTGTCCCGGAGGATGTCGCCTGACGCTTTTCGCTTCCCCTCTCCCCCTGGCTTTGCCAAAGATGGGCGCACAAGGAGATGGGCATGCAATATCTTGAGGACATCAACGTCGGCGATAAATCAAGCTACGGCAACTATAAGGTTACCCGCGAAGAAGTGCTGGAATTTGCCAGCAAATATGATCCTCAGCCCTTTCACCTTGATGATGAGGCCGCTGCCAAAACCCATTTTGGCCGAATTTCTGCCAGTGGCTGGCACACAGCGGCCATGACGATGGCCATGCTGGTCGAAAATTTGAAAAAGCATCGCCAAGCAGGGCTTGGGTCGCCCGGGCTTGACGAGTTGCGCTGGCTGAAGCCCGTTTATCCGGGCGACACACTGCGCGTGGAAAGCGAAATTACCGAGGTCCGCCCCTCGCGCTCACGCCCTGAAATGGGCAGCATCCATTCCACCATCACGGTGTTTAATCAGGATGATGTGCCCGTGATGCGGATGAAATCCATTGGCTTGGTCGCCACCCGGCCCAAAGGCTGAGAGCGCTGTGCTCCGGGTCAATCCCGGAGCACAGTCAGCAGCTTAGGGGATTAATCTGACTTTTTCGCTACGCCCACCAAGGCCGGACGCAACAGCCGATCCTTGATCATATAGCCTGCCTGCATTTCTTGAATGATGGTGCCCGGCTCTGCCTCATTGCTGGGGATTTCCACCATTGCTTGATGCTGGTTCGGGTCAAGCGGCAAGCCAATAGCAGCAATGCGCGTAATGCCATTGCGCTCAAACACCGCCATCAACTCGCGCTGCGTTGCTTCCAGCCCGACAACAAGCGGCTTTGTAGCGTCTTCCTCGCGCATGGCTTGCGGAATAACGTCGAGCGCGCGAGACAAATTATCTGCCACAGACAGAATATCGCGGGCGAAGGATGTTGCCGCATAGGCGCGGGCATCTTGCGCATCTTTTTCAAGACGGCGGCGCACATTTTGCGTTTCCGCCTGTGCATAGAGCACTTGCTGACGTGCCTCTTCCAACTCATTGCGCAACGCGTCGAGCGGATCTTGGCCCGCATCTTCGGCAGCAGCGGTGTCAGCAGCTTCGGTTTTCAACTCATCTTCGCTCATCAGGTCATCAATCTCGTCAGTGTCTGTGCAGTGAAATCAACCATGGGTACGACACGGGCGTAATTCAAGCGTGTCGGCCCAATAACGCCCACCACACCGACCACGCGTCCATCCCTGCCGTGATAGGGAGCCGCTATCACCGACGACCCGGAAAGTGCAAATAGCTTATTCTCAGACCCAATAAAAACCTTGGTCGAGGCGCCGTCTCGCGCGCTGTTGAGTAGGCGGGCAATATCTTCCTTGCCTTCAATCTCATCGAGAAGCTGACGAACCCGATCGAGGTCAGCCGCTGCTGCATCATCCAATAAATGAGCAGCCCCCCGCACAATCAAAACTGGGCGCTGGGCGCCATCTTGGCTCAATACGGCAATGCCTTTGGCAACCAAGTCTTGCGCCGCAGCATCCAGCGCTGCGCGTTCTCGGGCAATTTCCGTGGCCAGCACGGCACTGGCCTCAGCCAATGTCATCCCAGCCAGCCGGCCCGAAATGAAATTTCCAGCCTCTACCAAAACAGTGACTGGCAGGCCCGGCGGCACATCAACCACCCGGTTTTCCACCGTGCCATCATCCCCCACCAAGACGGCCAGCGCTTGGCCCGGCCCCAAGGGCACAAAGGTAAATTGTCGCAAGCGAGGCTCGCGCGCGGGCACCAGCACAATCCCGGCGCATTGCGACAGGCCAGACAATGTTGATGTGGCCGCAGCCAGCGCGTCCTCAATTGGCCCACCCTTGGAGATGCGCGCTTCAATCGCCGCGCGTTCATCCGCTGTCGGTTCTGCTGCCTGCATCATCCCATCGACAAACAGCCGCAAGCCCAATTCAGTTGGCATCCGCCCGGCAGATGTATGCGGGGCGGCCAGCAAGCCGAGCTCCTCCAAATCTTGCATCACATTACGGATGGATGCGGGCGACAGGTTCATCGCCCCCAATTTGGAAATCGTCCGCGAACCGACCGGCGCGCCGCTGCCAAGATAAGATTCCACCACCACGCGAAACACATCGCGTGCACGATCCGTCAATTCGTGGACAGGCGTGGTCATGCCCCTGATGTAAGAAGGAGTTACCCCAAGATGCAAGGCTTTGACTCGGATAAGGCGCAAAGACTTGGGGGTGAGGGCTGGCCTCAGACGGCAGGGCCCGCTAGAGGAGGCTCAATTCCAACTTAAGGACATCATCATGCGCCCATCCGGCCGCGCGCCCGACCAAATGCGCGACATCATTATTGAACCCCATTTTACCAAGCATGCCGAAGGATCCGTCCTGGTCAGCTTTGGGGACACGCGCGTGCTGGTCACGGCCAGCGTGGAAGAGCGGGTTCCTCCCTTTCTTCGCGGCAAGGGCGAAGGTTGGGTGACGGCGGAATATGGCATGTTGCCCCGCGCCACGCACACGCGTGGCAGCCGCGAGGCAGCCAAGGGCAAGCAATCGGGCCGAACGCAGGAAATTCAGCGCCTTATTGGCCGCTCGCTGCGCGCCGTGGTGAATCTGAAAGCCCTGGGCGAACGCCAGATCACACTCGATTGCGATGTGATCCAAGCCGATGGCGGCACACGCACCGCGTCTATTTCGGGCGCATGGGTCGCCCTGCGGCTCGCCGTTGATAAGCTGATGGCCGATGGCGTGCTGGAGCAGGACCCCATTGAGCAGCAAGTCGCGGCGATCAGCTGTGGCATTTACAATGGCACGCCTGTTCTGGACCTTGATTATATTGAGGATTCAAACGCCGGCGCGGATGCCAATTTCGTCCTTCTTTCCAACGGAAACATCGCAGAAGCGCAAGCAACGGCGGAAGGCGAAACCTATGACGAGGAAGCGTTATTGCGCCTCCTGCGCCTCGCCCGCATTGGCTGTGGCAAGGTGTTTGACGCCCAACGCGCGGCTGTTGGACGCTAAGCATGGCCCGCAAGCTCCTTCCCGGACGGTTGGTCATTGCCAGCCATAACCAAGGCAAGGTCCGCGAAATTCGTGACCTTTTGGCCCCGTTTGGGATTGAGCCGGTGTCCGCAGGCGAACTCGGCCTGCCCGAACCCAAAGAGACAGGCACGACTTTTGCTGAAAATGCGCTGATCAAGGCACAAGCCTCGGCCGAAGCCTCGGGCCTGCCTGCATTGTCAGACGATAGCGGCTTGGAAGTCTTGGCGCTGGGCGGCCGGCCCGGCGTGTACACAGCCGATTGGGCCGAACGCCAATGGTTTGAAGGCGATCCGGGGCGTGATTGGTATATGGCCATGGGCAAGGTGGAAGGTCTGCTCGCTGAACAAGGCCCAGATGTGGACCGCAGCGCCGCCTTTGTCTGCACGCTCGCGCTCGCATGGCCTGATGGGCATAGCGAGATATTTGAAGGCCGCGTGTCGGGCAGCCTGACCTGGCCGCCGCGCGGAACCTTGGGCTTTGGCTATGACCCTGTCTTTGTGCCCACAAATGGCACGCAGACTTTTGCGGAAATTGACCCGGCCGAAAAGCACGCGATCAGCCACCGGGCTGACGCGTTCCAAAAACTTGTCGCAGCCCTGTTCTGAGGCGCGCATGGACGCAGATCTGGCGCTGTATATCCAT
>JBEDNE010000066.1:0-2865 GCA_041170745.1 Pseudomonadota bacterium | reverse complement strand
GGCCAATGTGCCGATCTCCTGATATTGTGCTTTTATTCGCGACGGATCTCCCCTCGGTTGCAGCGCCTGTCATGACGCAAGCCCAACTCTCTTCGTCAGATTGGTTGCGCATTATTCCGCGACTGCCCGTTCCAGCACGTGCCTTGTTGCGCGAACGGCGGGATCTTCCGGCACCTGTTCGTCGCGCGCTTCAATCCTATGGCGCGCAGGACTATGTTCTTGTGGATCGTGGTGCGGCAGTCGTGGCCGAGCCTGTTCTGGCCGCGCCGCGCACGGATATGCCACCGCAAGTCGAGGAGGTTGCGGGAGATGAACGTCCCGTCCGCCTCATCCGCCGTTTTCGTTTTGCCACCGAAAGCAACGGACGGATAATTGCAGCGTGGGATGCGCCAAGTCTCATGTTGATAGGCATGGATATATCTCGCATGGCGGAACCGGGGGCTGGCGGCGTGGATGGCAGTGCCGCAGCGGCCTTTCGCTCCCGCTCGGCGTATCGCGACGCCCATTTGTATGTGCCTGGGCAAGGGCCATTGGCTGGCGATTGGTGTGTTTCTGGTGTCCCGCGTTTTACCCAGGAAGGGAGGCGTTTTCTGGGATATTTTTGCAGTGCGCGGCGGCAGGATCGCGGACGCCACAGGCAGGGTCCAACAGATGTTGGGACAGATTTGCAGCCCTTGCCAGATGGGTTGCGGCATTTTCTGCATGAAGTGCGCACGCCCTTAAACGCCGTTCGTGGATTTTCTGAGATTATCGCTGCACAATTATATGGCCCGGTGAATATGGGCTACCGCCACCGTGCCGACGCCATTGCAAGAGAGGCGGCGAAACTATCCGAAATTTTAGATGACGTTCATCTGTTTGGGAAGCTGGGCGAAGAGACTTTTGAGCCGGGGGGGCATGAAAAAATGACGCTGCCTGCGCTGGTCGCGGACGTGATAGCGGAAATTCATAGCGCAGCGGAGCTCGCCCATAATCCGCTGAGCCTTCGCGCCGACGCCAGCCTTCCTCCGTTTGTTGGAGATGCGGATTTGGTGCGACATATGGTGCGCCGCTTGTGTCAGGCCATGCTCGCAGCCGCAACTGGGCAAGAACGCCTCGAAACGCGGCTGGTCGCGCGTGGGACCGATGTCGTGCTGTCTGTTGCGCGGCCAATGACGCTGCAAGATGCAGAAGACGGGGGTTTATTTGATCTTGGCCAGATATCAGCTGGCGCTGGCACAGGGCCGCCTTTGGGTTTGGGATTTGCCCTGCGTTTGGTCCGCGCGCTTGCGGTCTGTTTAGGCGTGCGGTTTGAACTTTCTCTTCCAAGCCTGTCCTTGCGGTTTCCATCTCATCAGCTCGCGCCATTGCCCTGAGTGCGCGTCGCAAGGGCTGCTAATTCCTTCACAAATTTTGCAGCTGTCACTGCAGAAAGCGGGCCTTGGGCTTCGTTTGGATTAAATTCGACAATATCTGCGCCAATCATAGGCGCGGTCTGCCGGTTCAGCACGTTCAGAATATCCCGGACGAACAATCCGCCTGGTTCTGGATGGGAGACACCCGGCATTTGGGAGGGATCAAGCGCGTCCAAATCAAGGCTGACATAAAATGGTGTTGTGAACACTGGCACCTTATCGACTGCGAAATGCCGCATTTCGATGATCTCGACACCAAAACGCGCCGCTTGAGCGCGGCAATGCTGGTTCAGGGTGCGGATGCCAATTTGCACCAAGCGTGTGGCCAGCCCGGCTTCCATGATTCGCGCAAAGGGCGAGGCGTGTGAGAGAGGATTGCCCTCAAAATCATCATAAAGATCGGGGTGTGCATCAAAATGTAAGATCGTGATCGGGCCCTGATGCGTGGCGAGCCCGCGAATGATGGGAAAGGTAACTGCATGGTCGCCACCAAGGCAGATTGGGATGCCGCCTGTGGCTGCAATTTCTGAAACCTTGCTTGAGATAAGCTCAAAATCCGCCGGCGTTTCCGCCAAAACAAGATCACCTTCATCAATCAGATCAATATCATGACCTAATTCTAGGCCCAATTCGCTGGCTTGATTTCCGCGATCGGAAAACAAGGCTTCGCGAATAAGGCGAGGGGCTTTGGCCGGACCGCGCAGAAAACTGCTGTTAATGTCAGTTGGCAGGCCGAGAAGATGAATGGACATTCCGCCGTCATTCAAGGCAGAGGGAAAAAGGTCAACCACCTTGCATCCGAGGCGAAGGCTCCGCTATCGCACGGCCATCAGGGGTGGGGCCTGTAGCTCAATGGTAGAGCAGGCCGCTCATAACGGCTAGGTTGCGGGTTCGAATCCTGCCGGGCCCACCATATTAAGGCTTTGCGGTTGCCGGTTTGGCGACTATGGAGCCCCCAGTCGGGGAGTAGCGCAGCCTGGTAGCGCATCTGCTTTGGGAGCAGAGGGTCGCAGGTTCGAATCCTGTCTCCCCGACCATTGTCTGAAAACGACGGTTTTCTGCGATTTTCTTTGGCAGCACTGTGACACTTATCGTGACACATTCCGTGACGCCGCGACTGGCTGTGCAACGGCCTGTGCCGCATCCAGGACCACCGCGATTCGCTCAGCAGCGGCGGCGAAAGATCATCGCCGTCGCTGGATGGGATACGAAATCCGATGGTGCCGAGTAGCCGCCGTCAGTTTCCGATCCGCGTGTAGGTCACGCTCTGGCAGAACATCAACAGGCAGACGCGCATCGTGACCTTGCCGTTGGCTGTCAGCGTTACCGTCGCAGGCAGCTTGCGGCTACCGTCGAGATAGGTGCCACGCCAGCGGTTCTTGCCATCAGCCTTGAGGTCGCGCAGCACGATCCCCCGCTTGCGTCCGACACTGCCATCGGCGTTTCGATCGTAGCCGGTCGCGCACAACAG
>JBEDNE010000065.1:0-14734 GCA_041170745.1 Pseudomonadota bacterium | reverse complement strand
GCCCAGCCCAGCTCGCCACGCCCAGCTCGCCAAGCCCCTTCAATTCTCCCTTGCGTCCCCGGCGCCAGCCGCGCAAAGGCTTTCGAAAATATGTAAGGGAGAAGATGATGCGCGTTATCCTGTCCGCACTTTTGGCGAGTGCTGCTGCCTGTGCCAGCCCGGCCTTTGCAGAGACGATTATGCTGCACGCCGGTCGGGTCATCACTGATGCCAGCCAGCCCAGCACAGGCCCTGCAACAATCACAGTTACGGATGGGAAAATTACGGCCATCACGCCCGGCTATATCGAGGCCCCGGCTGGTGCCAAGCTGGTCAATCTGCGCGACAAGACAGTCTTGCCCGGCTTGATTGACTTGCACGTCCACCTGCAGAGCAACCCCGGTGGCGATTATCGCGATGAAGCCGTGGTCAGCGATGATTTTGCGACCTTGGTCGGGGCACGCAACGCCCTGCGCACCGTGAAGGCAGGCTTTACGACTGTGCGGGATATGGGCTCAACGCCGCTGGGTGGGTTTGCGCTGCGCGAGGCAACGGCCCAGGGTCTTATTCCCGGCCCGCGGATCATTTCATCTGGCCCCGCCGTGTCAATTATTGGCGGCCATGGCGATGTGAATGGCTTTCGGCCAGAAGTGGCGCACGCGCTGAATGCCAATAATACGTGCACAGGCCCAGTCGAATGTGCGGCGCGCGTGCGTGAATTTTCAAAGGCTGGGGCTGATGTGATTAAGATTACGGCAACGGGCGGCGTCTTGTCGCAACAAGGCCGTGGCCTTGGCCAGCATTTCACCGATCCTGAGTTGAAGGCGATTGTGGATACAGCGCACAGCCTGGGCCTGCGCGTGGCCGCCCATGCGCACAGCGCGCGCGGGGTTGAAGCAGCGGCTCAAGCCGGGGTGGACAGTGCCGAGCACGCGACATTTGCTGATGCGGCAGCGGCCAAGGCGATGAAGGCCAGTGGCACCGCCATGGTGCCCACGCTAATGGCGCTGGCAGGGGTTAAAGAACGCTTGGGCAAGGGCGTTTACACCGCCACAGTTGAAGCCAAGGGCCGTGAGGCCGTGGCGCAAATGGGCAAGGCGCTAAAGGCCGCGCGCGCCGAAGGCGTGACAATTGCCTTTGGAACGGACGCCGGGGTGTTTGAGCATGGCCGCAATGCAGGTGAATTTGCCCTGATGGTTGACTGGGGTGGCATGAGCCCGCGTGATGCCTTGGCCAGCGCCACAACGATTGCGGCCAAGCTGCTGGATAAACAGGATGAAATTGGCCGTATTGCCCCCGGCTATTCCGCCGACATTATTGCGGTTGATGGCGATCCGCTGCGCGATGTGCGGACGCTGGAAAAGGTGGGCTTTGTGATGGCCCGTGGCCGCATTATCGACTAAATTCAGGCTGAGCATTGGGAAAGGCGCATGGCGAAGATCAAGCTCAAAACGCCGGAGCAACGGCTTGCCGATTTGGGCCGGAGTGTTGGGCGAAAGCTGAAGGCCTCTGGTCGCGCGCAAATTGTGACGCAAAATGGCTTATCGCTGTATTGCGTGCAGGATTTCATGAGCCTTTCCGAATGTGAAGAGCTGATCAAGTTGATCGACAAAGGGCGGCAACCCTCTGGCCTGTTATCGGCGACGGCAGACCCAGAATTTCGGACAAGCGATAGTTGCAATCTTTCTCCCTTTGATCCGTTGGTTGAACGGATTGAAGAGCGGATTTGCACCTTGATGGGCATCGACAAGCGCCATGGCGAGACGCTGCAGGGCCAGGTGTATGAAGTCGGCCAGCAGTTCAAGCCGCATTATGACCATTTCCTCAAAGGCAGCGTCTATTGGGATGAGATGATGCGGCAGGGTGGCCAGCGCAGCTGGACATCAATGATTTATCTGAATGAACCCGCAGCCGGCGGTGAAACCGACTTTCCAACGGCAGGCATGACAGTTTCCCCAAGAACGGCAATGCTGGTTTTGTGGAATAATATGGAAGAAGATGGCACGCCCAACCCCGCCACGCTTCATGCCGGAAAACCAGTGTTGGCGGGCACAAAATATATTGTCACCAAATGGTTCAGAGAGAAGTTCTGGATTTAGGCCTGTCTTGCCGGCGCGGCGCCTTTTTTGTGCCCTTTCTATTTTGTCGATTGCTGTTGCAGCTTTGTCGAAGCATGACTGAGGCATTGACGGGCCCTGCTACACAAAGCCTCGCCCCTTTTTGAGAAGGATGTTCCCATGCGTCGTGCCCTTACAGCTCTGTTTCTTGCAACTTTGTCTCCGCTTGCGCTTGTTGCGCAGCCTGTGGCTGCCCAATCGGCTGGCGCAGAAAATGGCGCCGCGCGAGAGTTGCACCAATTGTTTAAAGACAGCGATGAAGCGTCGCTGCAACGCAACCCGCTATACGGCATTTTTCGCGGCGATATGCGTTATGCGGATCGCTTTGGGGATTATATTACCGACGCTTATTTCGCCGCTGAAAAACAGGCGAATGAGAATGATATGGCGCGGCTCGCCAAGATTGACCGGACCAAGCTGAACCCCACAGACCAAATTGCCTATGATGTGTTCAAGTGGCAGACCGAGCAGACAGCCATTGGCTATCGCCCTGACATTCTAAAGCTGAATGCCGTTCGCCCGCTGAACCATTTTTACGGCTTTCACACATTCTACCCGACATTCTCTAGCGGCAAGAGCGGCGCTCCGTTCCAGACTGTTGCGGATTATGACAATGCGCTGAAGCGCCATCGTGAGTTCATTATCTATCTTGATCGCGCGATTGAGCGGTTCCGCGAGGGCAAGGCTGCGGGCATTGTTGAGACCAAGATGACGATTAACAACGTCATTGGCCAATTGGATTCTCAATTGGCACAGTCTGTGACGGACTCGCCTTATTATGGGCCAATCACCCAATTGCCGGCGAGCTTTTCAGACGCGGATAAAGCCCGGCTTAAAGCGGACTATCAGGCGATTATTGAGCAGGGCATTTATCCCGCCTATCGCCGCCTGCGCGATTTTCTGAAAAATGATTATCTGCCCGCTGCGCGCGCCACTGTTGGCCTATCGACGATGAAGGGCGGGGCTGAGCTTTACCGCATCAGCATTGAAAATACGACGACATTGCCGCTGGATGCCGAAACGATCCATCAGACGGGCTTGTCAGAAGTGGCGCGGATCAAGCGCGAGATGGAAAAGGTTCGTCAGGAAGTCGGCTTTAAAGGCACGCTGGCGGAATTTTTTGATTATCTGCGCAATGACCCCAAATTTAAGAAAGAAAGCCGCGAGGCCCTGACCCAGGGTTATTATGACATTGGCAAGCAAGTGGATGCCAAAATTGGCACCTATTTTTCAACCCTGCCCAAAGCGCCACTCGAAATCCGCCCCTATGAAGAATTTCGCGAGAAATATGAGGCCGGTGGCTCTTACCAGCAGGGCACGCCCGATGGCAGCCGACCCGGTATTTTCTATTTCAACGCCTATGATCTGCCCAGCCGCACCACGCCGGGCATGACGACGCTTTATCTGCATGAGGGCGCGCCGGGCCACCATTTCCAGATCAGCTTGGCGCAGGAAAATGCAGCGCTGCCCAATTTCATGCGCTTTGGCGGGAACACGGCTTATGTTGAGGGCTGGGCGCTCTATTCTGAAACTCTGGGCTATGAAATGGGCTTTTACAAAGACCCCTATCAGCGCTTTGGAACCTTGTCGGACGAGATGCTGCGGGCCATGCGGCTGGTTGTCGATACGGGCATTCATGCCAAGGGCTGGACGCGCGATCAGGCCATTGAATATATGCTCTCAAACTCGGACATGGGCCGCACCGATGCGACGGCTGAGGTGGAGCGCTATATTGCCATCCCCAGCCAAGCCTTGGCCTATAAGACAGGCGCCATGACCATTCAGCGCCTGCGCAAAAAGGCAGAGGCAGAGCTTGGCTCCAAATTTGATATCCGCGCTTTTCATGATCAGGTGCTGAATACAGGCGCCCTGCCGCTGGCGGTTCTCGAAAAGAAAATCGACGCGTGGATTAAGGCAAGCAAATAAATCAAGCGGCCGATATGGCGGGGCCTGTGACGAACAGGCCCCCGCTTTTGCAGGGCAATGTGAATATGAGCGTTGACGATCACATCATAATGTGATCTACACGACTCATGTCTACGCAACTTATCGAAAAGCTTCGCAAGCTTGTGACCGAGGGCGGCCTTTCCCGCTCTGGTCTCGCCCGTGCTGCTGGCCTTCACGCCAATACGCTGCGCGATTTGGATCAACCCGATTGGAATCCGACGGCCGAAACGCTGCGCAAGCTGGAAGCCTATTTGTTTGCGACGGATGAAAGCCCCGCGCTCGTCCCGATTGAAGAAATTATCGAAGAAGCGCGCAATGGCCGGATGTTTATTTTGGTCGATGATGAAGATCGCGAAAATGAAGGGGATTTGGTTATCCCCGCGCAAATGGCAACGCCCGATGCCATCAACTTCATGGCAACGCATGGCCGCGGCCTGATCTGCCTCACGCTGACCAAGAAGCGCGTTGATGAACTGGGGCTAGAACTGATGAGCCGGGCCAATGGCACGCGGCATGAAACGGCGTTTACCACCTCTATCGAGGCGCGCGAAGGTGTTACCACGGGGATTTCGGCAGGTGACCGGGCACGGACCGTTTCTGTCGCAATTGATGCCTCTAAGGGCCGTGATGATATTGTGACGCCGGGCCATGTTTTCCCCCTTATCGCGCGCGATGGCGGGGTGCTGGTGCGCGCCGGCCATACCGAGGCCGCGGTTGATATTTCGCGGCTGGCTGGCCTGAACCCATCGGGCGTGATCTGCGAGATCATGAAAGATGATGGCACCATGGCGCGTATGGATGACCTTGTGTCCTTTGCGCGGATGCACAATCTGAAAATGGGCACGATCCGTGATCTGATTGAGTATCGCCGCAAGAATGACCATTTGGTTGAATGCGTGTCGGAAGCGCCCTTTGTGTCGGATTATGGTGGCGAATGGACTGCCAAAACCTATCGCAACAAGGTCGATGGCTCCGTCAATATTGTCCTGCAAAAGGGCAAGATCACGCCCGACCAGCCAACATTGGTTCGGATGCACGGCATGTCGATTTTTTCAGACGTGCTGGGCGCGCCCGGCCCACGCAAGCGGACCTTGCAGCGCGCCATGCAGGAAATTGGCAAAGTTGGGTCTGGCGTCATTGTGCTGCTGATGCCCAGCGAGCCTGATCAGTTGACGCGCGAAATGGGGGCCGCCACGGGCCGTCCGCCGGAGATGGATTTGCGCAACTATGGCATTGGGGCGCAAATTTTGGCGGATCTGGGCATTCACGACATGATCCTGCTGACCAATGCGCATCGCAATGTCGTCGGCATTGAGGGCTATGGCATTAATATTGTGGGCGAACGCCCGATTCCGGAGGCGTAATCATGGCCCGTTTTCTTATTGTTGAAGCCCGCTTTTACGATCATCTCAATGACATGCTGGTGGCCGGGGCAAAAGGCGCACTCGAAGAGGCTGGGCATAGTGCAGATGTCATCACAGTGCCCGGTGCCTTGGAAATCCCCGGCGCAATTGCGCTGGCGGCAGAAACCGGCCGTTATGATGGCTTTGTCGGGATTGGCGTTGTCATTCGTGGCGAGACGTATCACTTTGAAATTGTGGCAGGGGAAAGCGCCCGTGGCATCATGGCGCTGACAATGGATGGTCTGGCCATTGGCAATGGTATTTTGACCGTTGAAAATGAGGCACAAGCGCTGGTCCGCGCGGATCCCAAGCAGAAGGATAAGGGCGGCGAAGCGGCGAAGGCAGCGATTGCCCTGCTTGATTTGAAAAGCCAATTTGGCGGCTAAACCGCAATTGCGGGGCACCCTCCCCCATTTGGGGAGGGCGCTGCCCGTTTAGGCTGCGGTTGGATAATCCGTATAGCCTTCTGGCCCTGCGGAATACCATGTTCGCATATTATCAGCCGCCCAAGGCTTGCCATCGCGGATGCGTGTCACAAGGTCGGGGTTGGAAATAAAGGGGCGGCCATAGCTGACGGCATCGGCCTGGCCCGACGCCACCAAGGCGGCCCCGCTGTCTGCCGTCAGGTCAGAATTGAGCACCAGCGGGTTGGTGAAGACACGCCGAATGGCGGGCGATTGTTTGGGCACATTGGTGTTGCCAAATGTGCCATCTGGCCCGGGTTCCCGCAGTTCCAAAAAGCCAATGCCAATGGCCTGCAAGGCGGCGGCTGCCGCCGTGAAGAGTGCTTCTGGATTGCTGTCATCCACGCCTTGGGAATCGCCATTGGGCGACAGGCGCACGGAAACGCGCGGCGCGCCCCAGACGCCCGAAACAGCCTCAGCCACTTCGCGCATCAGGCGAATGCGGTTGTCGATGCTGCCGCCATATTCATCATCACGCAGGTTAGAATTATCCCGCAAGAATTGATCGAGCAGATAGCCATTGGCGCTGTGGATCTGCACACCATCAAAGCCTGCCGCCTTGGCATTTTCTGCCGCCTTCACATAATCGGCCACCAGGCGGGGCATTTCATCCAGCCGCAAGGCACGGGCCTGTTCCAGCGGCTGCTTGCCCGTCGCCGTATAGGCATGGCCGGGGCCTGTGGTGGCCGACGCTGAGACGCCGGGCGCGCCATTGTTAAAGCTGGAATGGACCAATCGGCCCATATGCCAGAGTTGCAGGATGATGCGGCCACCGGCTTTGTGGACGGCTTCGGTAATTGGCTTCCAGCCCTCCGTCTGTGCCTCAGTCCAGATGCCGGGGGCCGAGGGCCAGCCCAGCCCTTCTTGGGAAATGCCCGTGGCTTCTGAGATGATGAGCCCCGCTGAGGCGCGCTGCTCATAATAAAGGCGCATCATATCATTGGGGATATGGCCCGGGCTTGCGCGGCCGCGTGTCAGGGGCGCCATCAAAATACGGTTCGGGCAATGAATATCGCCAAGATCAATAGGATCGAAAAGATTCGGCATGGGATCCCCTGTTGTGTTGCTTTGTGAGTCGCGGTTCGGGATATGGGGGGAATGGGGACGAGGCAACAGCAACCTGCACACACCAGCGCGGCACCGGATTTTGAAACGGGGGGGGGTCTCGCTGTGTTGGGCGCGCTCTTCCTTGGCAACTTTGCCTTGGCCTTTGGCCCATGGTTGGTGCGGATGGCCGATGTGGGGCCCAGCGCCTCGGCCATGTGGCGTATGGCCTTGGCCGCGCCCGTGCTGTTTTTGATTGCCGGGCTGCGTCGCCAGCCGCTGCTCTTGCCCAGCCGGGCCTTGTATTGGACGATGCTTTTGTCTGGCCTGTTTTTCGCTGCAGATTTGGCAGCGTGGCATATTGGCATTTTGAAAACCAAGCTTGCCAACGCCACGCTATTTGCCAATGCGGCCAGCCTCTTCTTTCCGATTTGGGGCTTCTTCATGGCGCGCGCTTTGCCCAGCCGGCGCGAAGGCCTGGCCTTTGCCATTGCCGCTGCCGGTGCGATATTGCTCGTGGGCCGGTCTGCCGAGTTAAGTCGAGAGCATTTGCTGGGCGATATGCTCTGCCTGGCCGGGGGTATTTTCTACACCGTATATCTGGTGTTCGTCGCACAAGCGCGACGGCATTTGCAAAGCTGGACCTTGCTGGCTTGGTCAACGCTGGCAACCATTGGCCCGCTATTGCTGATTGCCCTGCTGCTGGGCGAGCAAATCATGCCACGCAATTGGACGCCCGTGATTGCTCTGGCGGTGGTGAGCCAGCTTATTGGTCAGGGCATGATGGTGTTTGCCTTGGGGCGGGTTAGCCCCTTGGTCTTTGGGCTGGCGCTGCTCACACAACCCGTCGTCTCGGCCACAATGGGCTGGATTAGCTTTGGCGAGACATTGGCCCCGGCTGATTGGGTTGGGGCCGTGATGATCGGGCTGGCCCTGATTTTGGTGCGCCAGCCCGACCGATCAAAGGATCAATAGCCGCTTTCGGCAGAGATCATGCAATAGAGCATGGCAATGGACAGCAGCGTGTTGGTGCGGCTGAACATCATGGCCGTTGTGGCGGCCTTTGCCTTGGTCGCATCATCGGCTTCGACGAGGCCAAGCGCCTTTTTCTGGTTCGGCCAAATGATGAACCAGACGTTGAAGCCCATGATCAGCGCCAGCCACATGCCAATGCCGATCGTGCGGAACGGCGGCTGCAGCGTGAAGGCTTGGTGCGCATAGCCGGCTTGAATGGCAACGACGATGCCGGTCACAATGGTCGCCAACGCGCCATAGCGGAACCAGAACAGCGCGGCCGGAGCGATATGCTTCGACACGCCCGGTTTCAGCTCAGCCGGAATTTTCGGCATGGTCGGGATTTGCGTGAAGTTGAAATAATAGAGATGGCCGATCCACATGATGCCCGAGATCACGTGCGCCCAGCGCCAGAGATAATTGGCATCGAGGCTGCCTTGCACGCCGATGAGCACGGCCAGCATCAGCACAAGGCCGGCGACCAGAACTGCGTTCAGGTTTCCAAAAAATTTCGCCATAGTGACGACCCCCATAAATTGGTGCATTGATTGACGTACCAGTCCTATCACTCCATCTAAGGGCTGTCACCTTATTGCTGGGAAGGCGTTTTTCGCTGTGTCTGTGAACTTTGACGAGATGACGCTGGAGGATGTGCGCGGCCATGTGGCCGCCATGTTGCCCGCCGATGCCGCCTTTGATGGCTGGACGGCCATTGCGCTGGACTCCACAGCGGCGCGGCTGGGGCTGGATGCTGATGTGGCGCGCCTCGCCTTTCCTGAAGGCGCCGGCCAGATGATTGCCGCTTGGTTTGCCCATATTGATGCACAAATGCTGGCCGCGCTGCCGCCGGAAACACTGGCCGCGATGAAAATCCGGGATCGCATCACGGCGCTTGTTGAAGCGCGGCTGGCCGAACTGGCTCCGCATCGTGAGGCGCTGCGCCGGGCGCAAACCTGGCTCGCCAATCCGCTTCATGCCAAGCAGGCAGCGCAGCTCGGCTGGCGCGCCGCCGATGCCATGTGGCGCGCAGCGGGCGACCAGTCAGTTGACTATAACCATTATACCAAGCGGGCGATTTTGGGGTCTGTCTACACGGCAACGCTGCTCGTTTTTGTGAATGATGACAGCGAAGATTGGGCCGAGACACGCGCCTTTTTGGCGCGCCGCATTGAAAATGTGATGCAGTTTGAAAAGGCCAAGGCACGCTGGACCAGCAGCCCGACGCGTCATTTTAGCATGGCCCGTTTTCTGGGGCGTTTGCGCTACCCCGCACGCTGAGCCGAATCACTGGTCATTGTTCCAAGCAAATGATAATCAATCGCAACTAGTCTTTACGATATTGGCCCTAGGATATTGGATCGCCCGTGCAGCTCGACATTTTGCCGCTGAACCGCACCGCCCGCATTTCGCGCATTCATTGGTCGCAACTCAGCGAGGCAGAAGGGCATCGCCTGCGCTGTCTGGGCTTTGATGAAGGCGTTGAGGTTGAGCCGCTACATCGCGGCTGGCTGTTGTTTCGGGACCCCTTGGCGGTCCGCGTTGGGCGGATGACAGTGGCCATTCGCGCTGCCCATGCCGCTGCAATTGACGTGGAGGCCGCATGAGCACGCTGCCCCTCGTTGCGCTGGTTGGCAACCCCAATGCCGGGAAAAGCGCCTTGTTCAACGCGCTCACCGGCGCGCGGCAGAAAACCGGCAATTATCCCGGTGTGACGGTTGAGCGTCATTCGGGCCGCTTTGCTTTGGCCGATGGCAGCCCGGTTGAGCTGGTAGATTTGCCCGGCAGCTATAGCCTCACGCCCACCAGCCCAGATGAGGCCGTGACACGCGATGTGGTGATGGGCCAGCAAGCGGGTGAGCGCCAGCCTGACGCTCTGATCATTGTGGTGGATGCCGGTAATCTTGATAATCATTTGCGCTTTGCGATTGAATTGATCGCGCTGGGCCTGCCCGCAATTGTCGCGCTCAACATGGTGGATTTGGCTGAGCGCGATGGCCTGACGCTGAATGCCGCGCAATTGTCGAAAGATTTGGGCGTTCCGGTTATTCCAACAGTTGCCGTGCGCAAGCGCGGGGCAGAAGATCTGCGAGCGGCGCTGACTGAGGCGGTCCGTTCGCCAGCGACTGTACACGCCACCGCTGCGGCGCGCGCACCAGCCGATGTGCGCAGTGCAGCGCGGCAGATTGCGGCACGCGCCATTCAGGCAGAACGCCCGGGCCGCAAAATCACGCGGGTGATTGATTCTGTTGTGCTCCATCCGCTGCTGGGGCCCGTTATTTTGTTCGCAACGCTGTTTGCGATGTTCCAGCTGGTTTATTCTGCGGCAGAAGCGCCCGTAGATTTGATAGAAGGCTGGCTGGGCCTCTTGTCGGATGCTGTGCGCACCAACATGGCTGATACGCTGTGGCGATCTGCCATTATTGATGGCGCGATTGCCGGCGTTGGGGCCGTGATTGTATTCTTGCCGCAGATTTTGGTGCTGTTTGCCTTCATTCTGCTGCTCGAAGCTTCAGGCTATATGGTGCGGGCGGCCTTCATCATGGACCGGCTGATGGCAGGCGTTGGGCTGTCGGGCCGGGCCTTTATTCCGCTGCTCTCGTCCTTTGCCTGTGCCGTTCCCGGCATCATGGCAACACGCACGATCGAAGACCCACGCGATCGATTAACCACCATATTGATTGCGCCGTTGATGACGTGTTCAGCGCGCCTGCCCGTATACGCTGTCATTATCGGGGCTTTCATTCCCAATAGCAGCGTTGGGCCGGGTATTGGCTTGCAGGGCCTTGTTCTCTTTGGCCTTTATGTGGCGGGCATATTGGGCGCGATGCTGGCGGCCTTGGTTATCCGGCGGACGATGGTGCCGGGGAAAAGCCTGGGCTTCATGATGGAAATGCCCCGCTATCAACTGCCCAAATTGCGCGATGTCGCCTTGGGCCTGTGGCAGCGCGCGGCAGCCTTTTTAAAGCGGGCGGGGACGATTATTGCGCTCACCACCATGGTGCTCTGGGCGTTGCTCAGCTTCCCGCAGGTGCCTGCAGGTTCAGCCAAGAGCCAGATTGATCACTCAATTGCCGGGCGGATTGCCAATGGGCTCGAAGTCGTCGTTGCGCCGATTGGCTTTAACCGCGACATGGCCTTGGCGCTTATCCCCGCTATGGCGGCGCGCGAGGTGGCAGTGTCGGCCCTCGCCACCACCTATGCCGTTGATGCACAGGATGAGGCGGCGACGGAGCAAGGCCTGCGCGAGCGGCTGCGTGCGGGGTGGACTTTGCCCATGGCACTCGCTTTTCTGGCGTGGTTTGTCTTTGCCCCACAGTGCATTTCGACCATTGCTGTGGTCCGGCGAGAGACCAATGGATGGAAATGGCCCGTAATCATGGTCGGCTATCTGTTCGCGCTGGCATATGTCGCCGCAGGCGTTACATACTGGGCGGCAACAGCCTTATTGGGATAGTGAAGGAAGAGAGAAGATGGCGGGCAGCGTCAATAAAGTCATTCTGGTCGGCAATTTGGGGAAGGACCCCGAAGCACGGTCGATGAACAATGGCGGTGAAGTGGTGAGCTTCACGCTCGCAACATCGGAAACATGGAATGATCGCGATGGCAATCGGCAGGAAAAGACCGAGTGGCACAATATTGTGATCTTCAACGAAAATCTGGGCAAGGTCGCTAAGAATTATCTGCGCAAGGGCCAGAAGGCGTATCTGGAAGGCCAGTTGCAAACCCGCAAATGGACTGACCAGAACGGCAATGATCGCTATACCACCGAAGTCGTTCTGCAGCGTTTCCGGGGCGAACTGGTTCTGCTGTCGGGCCGCGAAGGCGGCGGTGCTGGCGGTGGCATGGGTGGCGGCCAAGGCGGCGGCAGCCAATTTGGGGGCGGTGCATCCGCCAGCAGCGGCGGCTTTGGTGGTGGCGCCTCAGGGGGCAATGCCAATTTTGGGGGCACCTCGCCCAGCCCGTTTGACAGCGATTTGGACGACGACGTTCCGTTTTGAGGATCGGCGTGGCTCGGCTCCGGCAGCACGCCGGAGCCTTGCACATAAGGTCACTTATCCCCGCGCCGCGCGGGCAATGGCATCCAGCACACCGTTCACAAAGCCTTTTTCCTTTTTGTCATAAAAGGCATGGGCCACATCCAGATATTCATTGATGATGCTGCCCGTTGGGATGTCTGCACGGGCGAGCAGTTCATAGGCGCCTGCACGTAAAATCTGGCGCAACGGCCGATCGAGCCGATCAATCGCCCAGCCTTCGGCCAGATTGCCCGCAATCAGCGCGTCAATTTCGTCGCGGCGCGCATCCACGCCTTTGACAACATCATTAAAGAAATCGACTTCCGCCTCGGCATAGGTCTCATCCTCAATTGTCGCGCCCAGCCGGTGCATATGGAATTCATGCAGCAACGGGGCGAGCGGGGTGCCCTCCATCTCTTGCTGATACAGCGCCTGCACAGCAGCAAGGCGGGCGGCGGAACGGGCACGGCTCATTTGGTCAATCTTTCCTGAACGGATCGGGCATGGGCGGGTAGCCCTTCGGCACGCGCCAGCGCAACGGCGGCCGGGCCAATGGCCTGAATGGCCGCAGGCGTACAGCCCAAAAAGCTGGTGCGCTTCATAAAATCAAGGACGGAAAGGCCGGAGGAGAAGCGCGCCCGACGTCCTGTTGGCAACACGTGGTTCGGCCCGCCAACATAATCGCCCACGGCCTCAGGCGTATGACGCCCAAGGAAGATGGAGCCAGCATGGCGCACGGCGTTGAACAGCGGCTCTGGATCCGCAACGGCCAGCTCAAGATGCTCCGGGGCCAGCGCGTCGATCACAGGTGCGGCGTCCATCAGGTCACCCACCAAGATGATTGCGCCATTGGCGTCCCAGCTCGCCCGCGCGGTTGCTTCGCTTGCCAATTGAGAGAGTTGGGCCTCAACCTCAGCGGCCACGGCATCGGCAAAGGCGGCGTCATCGGTGATGAGGATCGATTGGCTGGTCGGGTCATGCTCCGCTTGGCTGAGCAAGTCGGCGGCAATCCAGGCGGGAACATTCTCGCCATCGGCCACCACCAGAATTTCAGAGGGGCCGGCCACCATATCAATGCCCACCACGCCATAAAGCTGGCGTTTGGCCTCTGCCACCCACGCATTGCCGGGTCCGGTAATGACATCGACGGGGCGGATGGTCTGTGTGCCATAAGCCAAGGCCGCAATTGCTTGCGCGCCACCAATGCGCCACACTTCATCCACGCCCGCAATATGGGCGGCGGCCAGCACCAGCGGGTTGATCTCGCCCTTGGGGGTTGGCGTGACCATCACCAGCCGCTCAACGCCCGCGACGCGCGCCGGAATGGCGTTCATCAAAACAGAGGAGGGATAGGCTGCACGGCCACCCGGCACATAGACACCTGCTGCATCAACCGCACGCCAGCGCGCGCCCAGCCGCACGCCGCTTTCATCCACGCCATCGCTATCGGCAGGCTTTTGCTTGGCGTGATAGGTGCGGATGCGCGCGGCCGCGAGGTCAAGCGCGGCGCGAAGATCGGCATCGAGCGCGGCATAGGCCGCCGCACAGGCGTCGAGCGAAATTTGCCACGGCAAATTATGCCCATCGAACTGCTGGGTATAGTCGGCAATGGCGGCATCGCCTTCAGCCTTCACACGTGAAATGATGGCCGCAACATCGCGTGAGACATCGGCATCCGCCTCACGCCGGGCATTGACGAGCGCGTCAAATTGGGCGGCAAAATCTGCCGTGCGGGCGTCAAGCCGCTGCACCAACGGCCTCCCGGAATGCGGCGACAAGATCGCCCACGGCCGCATTGGTTTTAAAGGCGGCGCGGTTCACAATTAGCCGGGCCGATACTTCAGCCAGCACTTCGACTTCGACTAAGCCATTTTCCTTCAGCGTCTTGCCCGAAGACACAAGGTCGACAATCCGGCTGGATAGGCCCAAGGCCGGCGCAATTTCCATCGCGCCGTTCAGCTTCACACATTCCGCCTGCACGCCGCGCTTGGCAAAATGCTTCCGCGTCAAATTGGGATATTTGGTCGCCACGCGCACATGGCTCCAGGCGCGCGGATCATCGGTTGCTGCCATTTCGGCTGGCTCGGCAATCGAGATGCGGCAATGGCCAATGTTCAAATCCACTGGGGCATAGAGTTCAGAATAATCGAACTCATCAATCACGTCCGAGCCGACAATGCCAATTTGCGCAGCACCATGCGCCACAAAGGTCGCGACATCAAAAGCGCGGACGCGAATAAGGCTTAAATCCTGATGATTGGTGGAGAATTTGAGCGCGCGGCTCTTTTCATCGCCAAAGGCAGGCTCAGGCAAAATGCCGGCGCGCGCCAGCAAAGGCAGGGCTTCCTCAAGGATGCGCCCCTTGGGAACGGCAAAGATGATTGGCTGCGGCATGATGCGCGGCCTTTACTTGGGTGGGGCATTGAGGGCAAGCTGCACCGCATGACTGATCATATTCGTGCTGCGTTCCGCCAACAGGCAGAGATGTGCCGGGCCTCTGGCTCTCCGATGACGGCCGAGCTGTTGGTGGCGCTGGGGGACGTGATTGACGCGTCTACCCATAGCGGCGCGGCGGTGCTCAGCTGGCCTGGGGACCCCATTGCCGATGCCTTGATGTTGCGGCTGACAGGCGGGCTCCACGCGCTGGCGCGCAGCGGGCAGGATGACGAGCTGACACGCTTTTATGCCCAGCAAAAGGGCGATTTGCCGCGGATTTTAAAGCGTGTCCTGAAAGATTGGGATGATTGGAT
>JBEDNE010000064.1:0-31950 GCA_041170745.1 Pseudomonadota bacterium | reverse complement strand
GCTATCATCCCCGCAGCTAAGGACACCCTATCCGGGCTTCCGATGATTCCGATTGCGATCGCCGCCGCGCTGATTGACGATTATCTGAATTACTGGGCTCACCGGCTGGCGCACACTTGGTCATGGCTGTGGCGACTGCACAAACCCCACCATGCTCTTGAACATCTTAACACCACCGCGACGATCAGCGGCAACATGGTCTACACCTTCATCCTTCCGAGCACGACCATTGTACCCCTGCTGTTCTTTCTCGGCGCACCGGGGGCTGCGCTCTTCCTTCAGGCGCTGAAGACGGTCGGCGGCCTCAATCAGCACAGTGACCTGCGCTGGGACCTGTGGCTGCGCCGCTGGGCCCCGACCCGCTTGGCGATCAGCGGGCTTGAACGCATATTTGTGATGCAGGACTTCCATCATGCCCATCACGGGCTCGGGCCGCAGGGCCGATCGGCGGGCAACTTCGGCAATATCTTCACGCTGTTCGACTGGCTCCACGGCACCGGCCACCTGCCACATGCCAAGCAAGACCACTTCGGGCTTCCCGCTGGGGTCTCGGTTGAACCATGGTATGTGCGCGTCTGGTGGCCGATCCTGCGCACCCGCGAACGCGCGGATCTGCGTGTCCCAACTGCGGAAACGGTCCGGTACTCTTCGATCGAGATCGCCGCGGCAAGGGCAGTCATCTTTACTGCTGACGATCAGGCTATTCCGGTGCAAATAGGCTATTGATGGTGCAATAAAACTTTTGACAACCGGCTGGTGAGGGATTCGAACTCGCCACAATTATATAAAAATCAATACCTTACGCCCCAGAGAAGGTTCGACGCCGGTCGACTGCCCCCCGCCATTTAATTGTTTCTGGCTGTCACTCACCATCCAGTGTTGTTCTTGAAAACCTCTAAATTCCAAGGCTCATCTCCGCGAACGTCTTTTAGTGCCTGCCAATCATTTTCCGACCCCGCAAAATTATCGGGGGACAAATGGTGGAATGGTGGTGGGATGGCATTGACCAATCTTGAAATCCGCACTGCGAAGCCGGGCACCCACGCGGATAGCCAAGGCCTTTATCTGCGTGTTAAGCCCAGCGGAGCCAAAGTCTGGGTATGTCTTTCAGTTGGATAAGAAGCGCCGTGAGAGGAGAGTTGTCTCTCTGGCCATCCTATCAGCGGTTGAAGGCAGCGCCCATGTCATGAGGCAGAGGACTTAGGGATCCGGGGTCGGCCCCGGTGCTGTTCAGCTTTGCGGCGCAACTCAATTTCGGCAAGCCTTTTGCTGATCCCGTCCCAAATGTCGCGCACGATTTCGGCCTCGGTTGATCTTGCCGCAAACGCCTCCACTGGCGCACGCCGGACAGCTACGTTTTCAATCCGGCTGGACATAGGAAGAACTGGCCAATCATGATGCTTCTCCAAGAATGACCGGTGCAGAAGCTTGCGCCTATCTGCCATTGAAATGACAGGAAAAATCTCTAGCGGACGGCCGCCTCGTTCCGCCAAATATCCTTGAATTTGCTCAAAAGCTCTAAACCCGAGCGGATTGGGCGTAACTGGAACCAGAAGAATGTCTGCTGCTTCAAATACCTGATCATTCACTTCGCTTAGCCCGGGCGGACAGTCGAGAATGACAACGTCATAAGATGGTGATATCTGCTTGATTATCTTCTTAAGCCGCTTGGGCTTCTGAATGTCTTGCAGAACATGTTCCACTTGCCGCAGCGACAGATCGGCTGTGATAACATCCAGCTTGGCCCATTGGGTTTTCTCAATGAGCGATGTCGGACCTATCTTGCGTTCAAAAACAGCCTTTGCGCCCAGTGCGACCGGATTGTCAGAGCATAAAAACGTGCTTGAGCCTTGGGCGTCCAAGTCCCACAACAGCGTCTCTCTCTGGCGCGCCAGCGCCGCCACGCCCGCAAGATTTAAGGCGAGCGAGGTTTTCCCCGATCCGCCTTTGACGCTGTGAACCGCAATAATCTTTGCCAATGGCATTTCCTATAAGGCATCCGGGGCGGCCGCTTTCGCAACGCCGCCCTTTAAGATGACCTCCTCAGCCGCTTAAAACTTCATGCTGGCTGAAAGTGAGACACTTCGTCCGATATCATAGCTGTTCACATCAAGACGATTGCTGCCAGATTTCTGGAATTCAATATGGCGTCGGCCCGTCAAGTTCCGCGCTTCAAGTTTGAGTTCCAATTCGCCGCCGAACAGGTTGACGCCTTCGCGCGCAACAAAATCCAGGCGGAAGCCGGGCCTCTCCAGAACATCGGGCTGGGGCGGCGACCCAAATACGCCGCGGCTGATGACCCGGTCACTCGCATAGGTGACCAGAATTGTCTGCTGCGACAAGCGATCCTGATTTTCCAAGCCCAATTGCATATTGATAATATGGTCGGACTGGCCCGTCATTTTTGCGCTATCTTTGAAATAGTCGGTCGCGGCCGTCGAAAAAGCACCATAGACTTGTGTCTTATCCCCTGCCTTCACGTGCAAACGCGATTTGGTAAAGGTGTAGTTCGCAACGACCACCAATTTGCGCGGCGCAAAAAACCCACTCTCTGCCAGTGAAAAATCCTTCTGCGCGTCCAGCTCGGCGCCGTAAAGTGTGGCGCGTGGCGCGTTGGCATAGGAGGTGGTGAACGTCGAATTGATGAACGCTTCAATAGGATTATCAATGCGCTTGTAAAAACCGGCTACAGAGACTTTTTGTTGGGGCGCATAATACCATTCAAGCCGCGCTTCGCCGTTATAGAGCTGACTATCCGTCAACAGCGGATTACCGCGATACTCACGGTTGGTTTCAGGGTCATAATAAGGCTGATTGATCAATTCGCGGAATTGCGGACGTGCAATGGTTTTTGATCCGCTGATTCGCGCCTGCAATCCAGTCTCAATTTCCCAAGTCACAGTTGCTGCTGGCAACCAATAGCTGCGATCAAGCAATGTGCCCACGGTCGACGCGCCAGGCGTGGCAAAGACAGCGATGGGATCAACAGTGAGCTTGGCCGTTTCATAGCGCACGCCAACGTCCATGCTCAGCGCATCATTTACGCGCCAATTCACTTTGCCATAGCCAGCTTTGTTGTCGAGCTGCGCAAGGAAAGCGGGGTTGCCTTCATCCGCCTCAATGAGCTGGATGTTGAAATTGTTCACAATGCTCGGCCCAAGAAGATAATCAGGGCGGAACAGGGTGATCGCACTTGGTAAGCACGCGGAGGCCTTCGCCGGGACACCCTCGCAAATCGCGGGCGCCAAGAACTGGAATTGTCGGCGGGAGCTGGTCCGCTGTGTATCAGAATAGGCAGCGCCCAAAGTGAGGTTGAGATCCGGGGTTGCTTTGTAGGAAACGTCGCCGCTGACCGACCAAAGATCTTCATTCAGGTCCGAGAAGGTGACGCTCGCATCACCGCCATTGCCGTTGTTCAGACGATTAACGAAATAAGAGCCCAGTGGGTCCGCTGCAGCATTGGTCCGCAGATACTCAAAGAACAGCTCAAAGGGCGCTTTACGCTTTGAATTTGCATAGCCCCCGCGCACATCAAGGTTGAGTTCGGGCGTCAGCTTGAACTCACCGACAAGCTGCGAGTTGATCAGTTGTCGTTCATACCAAGCGGTCGTCTGGCGCATACGATCCACTGTTGTCTGGTTCTGGCGACCGACTGACAAGCGCGCTTGCTTTGAGGTGTCGTGGATATAAAGATTTGTCCAGCGCAGCTTGTTATCGCCGAACTCAAGGCCGGCACCAAACAAGCCGTTCATGACAACCCGATTTTCAGTGTTGAGCCCCAGAAACTCAGATTCGATCGTTGACAGATCCACACTCAGTGACCGCTGCTGGGTCGGCTGACGCGTCTGCCATTTATTGCTATACCCAAAGGATCCAATGATGCCGAAATTGGTGTCGCCCAGATCCCAAGATGTAGCCCCCGCAACAGAAAGCGAGAAATTGGCGGGCAAATTGTTCCAACGTTGCAACACCGCGTTGCGACCTGTGACCAATTGGCTGGCGATTTTCTGGCTATTAACCTTGCCTGAGCTTAGGCGCTCACGGCTGTCGAAAAAGGCTTGGAGTGCCGGGGGAATATCACGATTGCCATTATCAAACCCTGTCCAATCGCTCTTGCTGCCGTAATAAGTATAGCCCAGATTGCCTGTCGTTTCCGTGTCGCCAGAGACGCCGCCGCCAATTGACAGGAACGACTCCTTGCTAACGGCCTTCGTCGTCAAGTTGATAACGCCGCCGCCAAATTCGCCGGGATAATTCGCCGAATAGCTTTTCTGAACCAAAGAAGAGGCAATGACGCTGCTTGGAAACAAGTCCAGCGGCACGACGCGTTTTAAGGGCTCGGGGCTGGGAAGTGGTGAGCCGTTCAGCAGCGCAAGCGAATAGCGATCGCCAAGGCCGCGAACATAGACATAGCCACTGCCGACAACGCTCAAACCAGTGACACGACCAAGCGCACCTGCGATGTTGCCTTCCCCTGTCCGCGCTATCTCAGCCGAGGAGAGGACCGAGATGACTTGTTGGGATGATTTTTCGAGATTGCGATCCCGGCGGCCAGTGACAACAATCTCACCCCCAGGAACGGAAACTTCCACTTGCTCTTCAACTTGTGGCGTCTCTTCCATCACAGCCGCATTTTGGGGAGCTGCACTCGGCGTTGACGCGTCGGCCGCGCCCTGCGCGCTCGGTGCCTGGTCATCCGCTGCGGCCATAGATTGGTCCATAGCTGGCGCTGTTTGGGCATAGACAAAAGTGGGTGAAGACAGCGCGGTTGTGATCAACACTGCGCTCGCAAGCCGCGGAGAGATGGGCATGGAAGTTCCCCTATTTATGTGCAGATAATTTGGGGGCAGCCAGACCCTGACTACCCCCGAATATGCGTCCTTCGCTTCGCCAGACCTTAGGTTGTCGGCAGCGACGTACAGGCGGACGAGGTATTACCGAAGTTGGCTGAGCTGCTGTTGCAGGTCCAGCCAGCCCACCAGGTGTCGGATGCATTCTGGACCGCACCAATGTAAGTGGTCTTGGTGAACCAAGCAGCGATCGTGGTTGCATCGAAACCAGCCACGCCGTTTTCATTGGTCCCGTTGATGAACAGGCTTGCCAGCGTCGGCGTGAAGGCATCGTTATTGTTGTTTGCACCTGAGCCAAAGGCCGTTTGCACTGCAGCCGCATTAAAGCTGCCCGTGCCAATATATTTGGTTGCGTTACATTGCATCACAACAGAGCGCGCCGTCAGCGTTGCTGGCGTCGAACCCGAGCCATTCATCCGGATACATTCGTTATTCGGAGCAATCAGAATGCCATTCGACAATGTCGTGTCCGAGTTGCCACGGAAGAGTGAAGCGGCATTGTTATTGGCTTCGTTATCCGCGCTCGTCTGCGACTGAATAGCCACAAAGTTTGACACATGCAGCTTGGTGCGCGGCGTGTCCGCCTCATTGCCATTGCTGTCAATTTCAAACAGTCCATCGCCCTTTGTCGCACGGGGCAACAACATGGCATATTGAACATTCATCTGAGCGCCTGTGTCGACATCGAGGCTGTCATCATCAGCGCCAGTGGCAATATAATATTTCATATTGACCACGCCGCCGAAGAATTCAGCGCCATCGTCAGAGCTATTGTGAGATTGGATGTTGTTCAAAACCGTGCCAGAGCCAATGGATTGGGTGGTCAAGGCCTGAAGCTCACGTCCAGCACCCAAGACAAAGCCCGAATAGCGGATTTGGACAAAGCTCATCCGGCCTGAGTTATCCGCCGGGTTGGCACCGCCATAGCGGGCAAGGTCTGCGGCACCTTCGGTATCACGCTCACAGCTATTGCCGGCGACTGTTCCGACGTTACAATCCGTCGTCGGTGCACGGCCCAACAGCACGACGCCGCCCCATTGGCCTTGTGATGTATCGTCATTCAGGCCCAGAACGTTATCGCGGCTGGTAAAGATGATGGGGGCGGTGGCAGAGCCAACTGCTGCAATCTTGTTGCCGCGGTTTACCGCAAGCCATGATTGGCCTGTGTTGCCAAAGAGAATCACGCCCGGCTGAATGGTCAGAGTGACATTGGTATCAGCGGTCAACGGGGTGGAACATCCAACCGTCGTTGACGTATAGGGCGCCGAGCTCGTGGGCGCGCTAAATCCGCCATCGCAGCCAACGTCCACACGCCCGTTGAGCGAGTAGAGCAAGCCGGGGAGCTTAGGCAAAGTAACCGAGGCTTTGATTGTCCGGGGCAGCTGGCAAACACGCCAAGTGCCTGTTGGGCCCGTAATTGTGCCCGCGTCCGTCAAACCCTGAGGATCAGCAATTGTCGGGCAGCCAGCTGCTGCTGTCACTGTCCCTGTGCCGCCTGAAGTCCCACCAGACGTGCCGGTGGATGGATAATTGATGGTGACGTTTCCGCCCGTTCCGGGCGACGCAATATCCTCCGGTCCGCAGCCGGTGAGCGCCAGTGCGCCACAACCCGCAAGGACAATGCCTTGGAATTTCTTCACGGTAGATCCCCTTAGAAACCTTCTTTGGACAGCTAATTCTGTCCTGCGAATCAGGTATCTAGAGCCTCTTCATGACAGTTTGCTTTCAATGCCCTCCCCGCCAAGCTCAACGAGATATGGCTGCCTTAACCAGCTCCGTCTGGCAGCCATGGCCGCAATCATGGGCCGAAATTCACGCTCTATAGCTGGTCGCAATGACGGCATGATGTCAGATGCCAAAATTGCTGGCATCGAGACGCGCATTGGGCCAGAAAGGACCCATTGTTTTCGCGTCATGTCATCGAATTGACATCGAATTGTCGCAAAACACGGGGGGAATCATCATGACACAATTTCTTCTCCTCCGCGGGTTTTTGGCCGTCGCAGCCTTTTGCTTTGGGGCAGTGGCGGCGCACGCGGATGTTCTGGAAATTGGGGCCAATGGAGCACAATGGGTGGCGGGTGGCCCACCGCGCACAATGAGCACCTTCTCCGCCGATAAAAACCAGGCCAACGCCGCGCTCACAAGCGGTACGCCCTCGCTCGCGCCTCGCGAATGGCAGGGGCATCTTGCTGCGATTGCAGCACGACACGATATTAGCCCGGCATTACTTGAAGCTGTTGTTTGGCAAGAAAGCCGGTGGCGCCCCGGCGCCGTCTCTCGGGCGGGTGCCCGTGGTTTGACACAGCTTATGCCAGGAACTGCCCGAGATTTGGGCGTCAATCCGGATGACCCCTGGGCCAATTTAGAGGGCGGTGCGCGATATTTGCGAGCACAGCTCAACGCGTTTGATGGTGACCTTGTAAAAGCACTTGCTGCCTACAACGCTGGTCCCGGGCGCGTCATCCGCGCCGGTGGCGTCCCACGAATTCGGGAAACACAAGAGTATGTCGCGGCGATCCTCAATCGCCTGTCGCAGCCTGTTCGGAGATAAAAGTTATGCGGTCTTATAAATTTTCTGCTGCAGTTGGTCTTATGAGCCTGAGCGCGCAACCGGCCTGGGCACAGGCCGTCAATCCCCAAGGCTCTGGGCCAATTATATCTGCGCTGAGCTGGCTTCAGGGCACTCTTCTTGGCAATGTCGCGACGGCCTTTGCCGTTATGGCCATTGCTGGTGTTGGGTTTATGATGCTCACGGGCAGGATGAATTGGCGATATGGGATGACAGTAATCATCGGTTGCTTCATCCTTTTTGGTGCTGGAGCAATTGTATCGGGCATACAATCTGCGGCCGCAGGCTAGAGGTTCTCCCATGACGCTGGTTCGCTACTCAGTTCATCGCGCCCTTACGCGCCCGCAGATGTTTGGCGGCGTAACCTATAGCTTTTTCATCATCAACGCGGCTGTGACAACAGAGATATTTCTGATTTCCAAGAATTTCTTGGCTTTGCCAGTCGCCTTGTTGATCCACATTATTGGCTATCTGGCGTGTTTGCGCGAACCGAGAATGTTTGATCTTTGGGTAACCAAAGTTTCGCGCTGTCCGCGTGTTCGTAACTGGAAATTTTGGGGCAGCAATAGTTACGCTGCCTAAAGGGTCACGCATTATGGGTTTGTTCTCCAGCGCAGTTGGGCAGCTTGAAGCGTTGCGCAAAAAAGAGGTTCTGGCAGGGAGCCGGCTGCCCTATCGTGCGCTCCTTGATGAGAATGTTATGCTGTTGGACGATGGCTCTGTCATGATGGCCTTGCATGTCCCGGGCATCAGCTTTGAAACTGCGGATAGCGCAGAGCTTAATGCGCAAACCGCAACGCGTGAAATTATGTTCCGTAGCGCGCTCGATGCACGGTTCATTTTTTACCATCACATCATTCGTCGCCGTGTTGATGTCGGACTGAACGGCCATTTTCAGGATGTGTTGGCGGGCCATATTGATAAAAAATGGACGCAGCGCCTGTCGCACGGCGCGCTGTTTGTGAATGATCAGTTTGTTACTCTCGTACGTCGGCCCGCACGAGGAAAAGCTGGTTGGCCCGAACGCGCGGCAAAACTGTTGAAGCGCCGCACCGATGAAACGCAAGCCGCAGACCCGAATGATGTCCGCCTGTTACGGGCGGCAATGGGCTCTGTTCAAGCAGCGTTAAGTGGCTACGGAGCACGGTTGCTGGGGCATTATGAGGGACGGACAGGCCCTTGTTCCGAGCTGCTGGAACTTTTGTCTGCTCTGTATAATGGCGAAATGCGACCCGTGCGCTGCCCTGGTCCAGACACCCGTTTGGGCGATATGCTGCCTTATCATCGTATTAGCTTTGGGCCGGATGCACTAGAACTTCGGGGCGCCGGACGCCCGCATTTTGGCGCGCTTATCAGCCTGAAGGATTATCCTGACAGCACATCTCCGGGCTTTACGGATCATCTGCTGCGGCTGCCCTATGAAATGGTATTAACCGAGAGCTTTGCTCCAAGCGATCGCCAAGTTGCGCGTGAGCGAATTGACTTATCAATCCGGAGATTACGTGCGGCAGATGAAGAAGCACAGGCAGAGCGTCGGGAAATGCAAAATGCGCGCGACGCGTTAGGCGTTGGCGCTGTCGCTTTTGGAGATCATCATTTATCGCTGCTTGTCCGGCACGATAATTTGGCGGAACTTGATGAAGCAACAGCTGCCTGCGCAGCGGCGATGGCAGATGCAGGCGCCATTGCGGTGCGCGAAGACATTAATCTTGAACCCGGCTTTTGGGGCCAATTTCCTGGCAACGAGAATTTTCTGGTCAGACGTGCGATGATTTCCAGTGCAAATATGGCCTGCTTTGCCTCTTTGCATGGCTTTAGCATGGGCCAGGCTTATGGAAATCATTGGGGCGAGGCAGTCACCTTGCTCCAAACGACAAGTGCGACGCCCTTTTTCTTCAACTTCCACCATGGCGACCTTGGCAACTTCAGCGTCATCGGCCCATCCGGATCGGGCAAGACAGTCGTCATGAATTTTCTTGCGGCCCAAGCGCAAAAATTCTCCCCTCGCACCATTTTGTTCGACAAGGATCGCGGCGCTGAAGTGTTCGTCCGCGGCATTGATGGCGTGTACAGCCGGATCTCGGCCGGAGAACCAAGCGGCTTTAACCCCTTAGCGTTGGAGGATACGCCCGTTAATCGTGCCTTTTTGCGCGACTGGCTGGGCGTTTTATTGGCCGCCGATGGACCAGAGGAACAGGCCATCATCGCAGCCGCGGTAGACGCGGCATATGTAAATGATCCGGCCTTGCGGCGTTTAACCAATTTTCGTGAATTATTGTCGGGCCGAAAGCGGCCCGAACCGGGCGATTTGGCAAGCCGCCTAGAGGCTTGGATTGGATCAGGCGAATATGGCTGGCTGTTCGACAATGAGATTGATCGGTTAGATCTATCGAGCAAGACCTTAGGTTTTGACATGACCGCCTTGCTCGAGACGCCTCGCCTGCGCACACCCACGATGATGTATCTCTTCCATCGTATTGAAGAGCGGCTCGATGGGCAGCCCACACTCATCTTGATTGATGAAGGCTGGAAAGCCCTCGATGACGAAGTATTTGCTGCGCGGATCCGAGATTGGTTGAAAACGCTGCGCAAGCGCAACGCGCTGGTCGGCTTTGCCACCCAATCGGCACGCGATGCTCTCGACAGTCGCATTTCCTCTGCCTTGGTCGAACAGACAGCAACAATGATCTTCATGCCCAATGCGCGCGCGCGCAGTGAAGATTATTGTGAGGGCTTTGGACTTACCGAGCATGAGCTAGATGTCGTCCGCACTCTGCCCACGCACAGCCGGTGCTTTTTGATCCGACAACCCAATGCCTCCGTGGTCGTTCGGCTTGATCTTTCTGGCATGCCGGAAATTCTGACAATCCTGTCAGGTCGCGAATCAATTGTGCGGCGGCTGGATGGCATTCGCGCAGAAGTTGGCGACGCTCCAGCGGCTTGGTTTGAAATGCTGACTGGAGCTGCTTGGCCCGGCCATAGCGCAGCCAAGATCGGCGAGATGGCAGAGCCCATATCATGACAAGCCAATGCACCCAGATAGTTTCCGGCGCGTCAGACGGCATTCTGCCCGCACTGCGTGCTGTGGACTGCTTGGCAAATGCAACAACGTCTGCAGCGTTTGACAGACTTTTCGGCGGGCAGGGCATTTTGTTGCCTGCACTGACCATTCTTCTCACGCTGTATATTGCCTTTTTCGCAATCTCGTTGCTGACGGGCAGAAGCCAGCTTGGCATATCCACGCTCACCCCCCGCATGATGACTTTGGGGCTGGTGCTCACCTTTGCAACAAGTTGGGTTGCCTACCAGAATGTAGTCTGGTCGCTGGCAACAGCAGGGCCCGATCAGCTTGCCGGGATCATCATGGGCACACGCGGGTCCGCCACAGAAATTTTCGCGACCAGAATTGATCTGATTTTGCGTGTCATTTCAGACGTTGCCCTCACGGCGTCTGGTACAGCTGAGGGCGCTGCGCGATCGGCAGCGGCAGGCAGCTTCTCGCCGGGCAATTTGATGTGGCTCGGGGCATTATTGCTGTTGCTTGGAACAGTTGGAATTCTTGTCACAACGCGGATTGCGCTGGCGGTCCTTTTGGCAGTCGGCCCTGTTTTTGTTCTCTTTGCGCTGTTTCCCGGAACGCGCGGCTTATTCGCTGGCTGGTTGCGTGCGATCATTCTGACAGCGATGACCCCTTTGTTTGTCATTGTCGGCGGAGGGCTCATGCTTGAGCTATTAATCCCGGTTGTTAATGGCTTGGTAGATGCCGATGGGATAAGTGGACGGGCCGTATTGGCGCTTTTCCTGATTTCGGCTGTGCATGTCGCCTTGATGATCATGGCATTTCGTATTGCCTCAACGCTTGTCTCGGGTTGGACTGTATTTGGCCTGGCGCAGCCCCCGCAGGACACGCAGCGCGCGGGCCCAGCCGTGATATTCCCATCGACAAATCTGCTGTCACCTGATGGAGCGATAGGGAGCACATCCAGCGCAGGGGCCAGTCGTGGACCGATCATGCGGCCCATTATGGCCGTAACCGGCGAACCAGCGCCTAGCCCCGCAATGAACGCCGCCCCCGCTCGAGCCCAAATTGAAGTTTCTAGCCCCATCTCGCCTGCCAACTCGGCCATGCCCGGGCGTACGCGGGGCATTGGCAGCCGCTTCCAATCCTCATCAGTCCGAACGAAAGACCTGTTGAAATGACGCGATTTTGTGCGTTCCCCCTCATTGTTGCGCTCGCATTGGCGACACCCAGCGGGGCCACAGAGCCGCGACTTGTGACGCACGCGTATCGCGCGGGCGAAATCATCCGGATTGATGCACGGCTCGGCGTTCAGGCAGTCATTACATTTGGCGATACAGAGCTGATTGAAAATGTGGCTATTGGCGATTCCGCAAACTGGCAGATAACGCCCAATAAGAGGGCCAATCTTCTCTTTGTAAAACCGCTTACCGCAAAGTCACAAACGAACCTAACCGTGGTGACGGATCGGCACACCTACTTCTTTGACCTGGTAGCAACATCATCGCGGGCGCCGCTTTATCAGTTGCGCTTTACATATCCCGACGAGCCCCGACCGACACAAGCCAGCAGCCCGCCGGCCCTCACAGCCGAGGAAAGTGCCATCGCGCTTGGCAATCCGGGAGATTTACCCGTTGATCCTGCAAAATTAAATTTTGGTTGGAAGGCGTCGGGTGCCTCGCGATTACTGCCGGCTAAAGTCTATGATGATGGTCGTGCCACTTACCTGAGCTGGGCTGCCAAAGACTCAATCCCTGCGCTTTTCGTGATGGATGAAAAGGGAGCCGAAGGTCCGGTCAACTATGCCGTGCGCGGCGATATGATTGTTGTGGATGGTGTCCCGTCAGAGTTGGTTCTGCGCTCAGGGCGCAACAAAGCGGTGCTAACGCATATACCCCCAACACCCGCGCCCAATCGGGCCAGCCCAGCACCGGTTGAAGAAAAGAAGTAAGCCATGGCAGAAAAATCACATTCGCCTATTTTGATGGACCGTGGTGAAGATGATCCGCGTGATGGGCCTGTGGACCAGAATGTCCTTGCCACGCGCAGCCACCTCCCTTTGGTGGCACAACGCAGTTCGGCCCGAGATATTGGCATTATTTTGGGTGGATTCACCTTTGTGGGCCTGATTGGCGCCCTGACCTTTTCAAACCTCCAAGACGCGCGCACAGTTGGGGCCAACACCCCCGCACAAACCACAAATACCGCGCCGACGGCTGCCACGACAGACATTGCGCCTGCAGTGCCCGCAGCAGCCATTACACCCTTGCCAGCCGAGGGCGCAGCTGCAGCGCAACCCGTGCCAGCTGCTATACCTAATGCCACACCCTTGCCAGCTCAGCCCGTGTCGGCCAACCCGAATAGCTCAGCCACTATCTTGTTCGATGCCAGCGCTTTGCCTGCTGCAGCAATGGGCGACAAGCCGGCTACGGCCTCCGCTGGCGGCACAGCCAATAGCACCAACGGCAATGATGATTTTGCCAGCCGCGTCTCTGATACTTCAGGCAGCAAAGCTGTGGCCACTGCCGGAATGGATCCGAAGACAACAGTGACACAAGGCACGCTTATTCCCGCCGTTCTCGAGACAGCAATTAATACCGATGTGCCCGGCTATGTGCGTGCAGTCGTGTCTTCCGATGTTCGGTCATTCGATGGCACGCGCGTCCTAATCCCTCGTTCTTCCCGGTTGATTGGTCAATATCGCAGCGGGCTTCAGGCCGGACAAAAGCGCGCTTATGTGATTTGGACGCGTCTTATTCGGCCTGATGGCGTCTCAGTGAATATTGGTTCTCCTGCAGTCGGGTTTTCCGGAGAAACTGGACTGGACGGGAAGGTGCAAACGCATTTCTTTGAACGCTTCGGTTCGGCGATGCTTTTATCTGTCATTGGCGGCCTGTCGGCAATTGGCGGCAATTCAGGCGTGGTCATCGCAAATAGCGGTCAATCGGCAGCAGCAGCAGCAATCGGACAAACGGCGCAGATCGGACCTACTGTGCGCGTCAGACTGGGCGCCCCCATTCGTGTTTTCACAGCGCGTGACTTGGATTTTTCAAAAGTAACGACGCAATGAACATACCGTCCCAGCCGTCAGCAATAGATCAGGGGCGAGACGGGCCATTGCCGCTCCGCAGCGTCTATCTAGACGCATATCTCAAGCCCTTAAAGATGTGGCTGGAGCGGGAAACCGTGACTGAAATTCTTGTCAATCGGCCTGGCGAGGTTTGGATTGAAGACGCATCAGAAACGGGTATGAAATGCATCCGAACGCCCCAGATTGACGACGTTTTGCTGCAGAGGCTGGCCGAACAGGTGGCGCGGCTGAGCCACCAAGGCATTAATCGCGAACATCCTCTTTTGTCTGCGACACTCCCCGATGGGGCGCGGATCCAGCTCTGCGGCCCACCTGCGACACGTCGGCATTGGGCTATGGCTATTCGACGTCATCGCCTCGTCGATCTAACGCTTGATGCCTATGACCGTGGGCCGCTGGCAGCAGCTCAGCCGCACCGAAAAATAGACGCGCAAAAAGAACCGATTGCTTATTTGCGAGAGGCCATAAAAGATAAGCGCACAATTCTTGTGGCTGGAGGGACATCGACCGGCAAAACAACCTTTCTCAATGCGATGCTTCGCGAAATTCCAGCCGGAGAACGTGTGGTATTAGTTGAGGATACGGCCGAACTTCGGTTGCCCAGCCTAAATGGTGTTGGGCTAATTGCGGTTAAGGGCGAGTTGGGCGAGGCCAAAGTCTCTGCCAATGATTTGCTGCAAGCTGCCCTGCGTCTGCGGCCTGATCGCATTGTCCTTGGGGAACTGCGTGGCACCGAAACTGTCAGCTTCTTGCGCGCCATTAACACCGGACACCCCGGTTCCTTTTCTACAGTCCATGCCAATAGCCCCAGAGGGGCTTTAGATCAGATTGGTCTTATGGCCATGCAGAGTGGAATTGGTCTCACACGAAGTGAAACCTTGGACTATGCCGCCTCCGTTATTGACGTTGTCGTCCAACTTGATCGCATTGATGGAAAGCGTGGTATCGCGGCGCTGGCCGAGGCGCGCGACCTCATCTGAGTGAGCTGGTCTCACCCAGTCATACATCCTCGCCATCGAGTAGGGGCCATTTAGGCTTATGAGAGGAAGCCGAGATTTAGCCCCTGCGGCGCGCCGGCGAAATTTGCAATATTCGGCAGAACGAGCGACAAGTCTGACGCACTGACACCAAACCAAGTGGCAAGTGTCGCGGCATATTGATCGACGGACGTTGTGGGGATGAGGCGGCCCTGCCCAATATCGTCGGGGCCATTATGCGCCAATATGGGGTTTACCCCATAATATCGGCGGCCTTTTACTGCTCCACCCAACACAAAATGCATGCTGCCCCAGCCATGGTCAGATCCATCATTATTCGCTGTTAGCGCTCGACCAAAATCTGAGGCCGTAAATGTGGTGACTTGGTTGGAAACCCCTAATTCGACAGTGGCATCATAAAAAGCGCGCAGCGCATCCCCCAAATTGGCCATTAACAGCGGATGCAATGTTCCAAGGTTATCGTGCGTATCAAACCTCCCTGTCGACACAAAAAAGACTTGGCGTTTGACGCCAAGTTGCTGGCTGACAGCTATCTGGCTCGCCACTGCCTTTAATTGAGCGCCAAGGGAACTTTGAGGGTCAGCGGCGGGTGGAAAGGGCGTGGCCAACTGCGGCGCGGCTGCCAGCGCAGAGGTGACCTGACTGTGCAGCGCCAAGGCCCGACTGCCAATATTGCCCAGTGCCGATGAGAACATGTGGCTACCATTCACCGTGCCGCCAACCAAGGACTGTAGTAAATTGGCCGCTGCGGTAGAGCCTTGCAGGCTTGTTCGGGCATTCAGCGCAATGGGCCCTGATGGCGTGATCGAATATTGAACAGCGGACCTGCCAGTTAGAAAAACAGCGTTGCCCGCCAAGTTAACACATGTGAGCGCGGCAGTGCCGTTGCCAGATTGCAACAAATCTCCAATGCGCCCGCCCCAGCCTGAGGGCGCACCTTCGGCTCCCGAGGACTGCCAGAAGCTTTGCTGATCATTATGGCTGAGCAATTTGGGCGGCAGGCGCACGCTTCGCGCTTGATATTGCGCTTTGGTTGTGGGCTGCACCAAGGTGCCCACATTGAGAAGGACTGCCATTTTGCCCGCGTCAAAAATGGGCATGAGTTTGGCTAATCCCGGCGACAGGGCATATTGCGCCCCAGAGGGCAGTGGCGTTGTTGGGTTTAGAACTGTGGCGCCGAGCCCCGCTTGTGAATAAGCTAAACTGCTGCGCAGCGATTTATAGACGGCGTATTGGTTGGCATCATAAGGCACAAGTGTGTTCGCGTAATCATTGCCGCCATACAGAAACACGCAGACCAGAGCCTTGTAATCACTGGCGGTAGCAGCAGCAGCTTCTCCCATCGCCGCAAGGTTCAAGACAAAAGGTGATGCTGAGCCGGCCATAGAAAGAAGCGAAGCCCGCTTGATAAAGGCGCGGCGAGATTGATCGTCTGTCATCACAAAATCCTTCTCCGCTCAGCGCAGGATCAAAAATTCTGGGCTGGCCATAACAAGCAAAATGGCAGCATAGATGCGGTTGTTGATACCAGTGGGCGTCGTGACGCCAATTGTATCCAGCGCGGCTTTCATCTGAGCCAGCGTAGCCGCACTGATTTGATTGGCAGCAAGAATAAGGTTCAGCTCGTCCAGCAGTTTCTGGCTATCTGCAGCCAACGCGGTCAGCGGGGTATAATCAGGTTTGGCATCGCCTACACCTGAGGTGATGAGCGTTTGCATATAATTGACATAGGCAATGACCGATGGCTCATTGGCAATTTGGAATTCCGGCGCAACGAGGCCGGCATTCGCAATTGCGGTTCCGGGAGGCGTATATCCGGGGCGAAACCAGTTAAACACCGACGGCGCACGGCCTGGGCTTTGGCCGAGCCGGTTGGCGCTGGAAGAGAGGTTTCCAAAAGGCCATTGCTTGCTTGGTGATGTCACGCTGAATGCTCGAGCCCATTGCAGGAGCCGCAAAACTGGCTCTCGCAGCTTGCCAAAGCTTGTCGAATTAACTTGGGTATCATCCCGCGCTTCCACGTCCGTTAAGATCGCTCGGAGAACCGCCTTCATATCGCCCCGAACACCATTGCCATTATTCGCAAAGACCGTGGCGACCCGATTGACATAGGCGGGAGAGGGGTTGGACGTCACCAGCCTTTGGATCAGCTGCTTGCTCACAAAAGGGGGCGTATTTTTATGATTGAACAAACCATCGAGAAGAATTTTCCGAGCAGCTGCACCATCGATACCTGCCGGAATGGAAATAGCGCCATTTAACAGGCTTGATTCTCCCATTTCATGCGTGGTTGGCGAGACCACCATGGGCAGACGCATTCGAGCTGGACTGGTATTATCGGTATTGGCATAGCCATAACCAGTCCACACCCGCGCGGCTTGGCTGACATCTGCCTGACTATAGGTTGCGACAGGAAGGCCTCCGGACAAGACTTCAGTCCCATCCATATTCAATTCATACAGACCAATGGTGAAGAGCTGCATTAACTCGCGCGCATAATTCTCATCTGGAATAGCACCTGTTGCGGGATTGGCCTTCACATTTCCCAAAAAAGTAAGAAAATTCCCCATTGCAACACTGGTGGACACAGCTTCCATGATGTCACGATAATTGCCAAAGGCATTATCCCAAAGGGCATCGAGATAAGCCGCCATCACAAAGGGACGCCAGCTGACCGTAAGGCCATCAATGCCAACAACCCAGAGATTTAAAAGTGCAAGACCGGTGCGTTGACGTAGCAAATCATTGCTGCTCATCAATTGCGACCACATCATCGGATCAAAGCCGTTAAAGCTGGTTATGTTGGCCGGTGCATCAAAGCCGCCGGCAATGAGGAAGTCCCAAAATTTTTGAGGCCGCGGGAGCGCGAATTGTGCATTTAACCAACCATCAATGCCCGCTAATCGCACCTCTGTAACATCGGCTTTGGCATAGCCAATGGCAGCCTGCGCCAGAAAGCGCGCCGCTTGGGAGTCCGTGAGGCCTGGTTTGGGGGCGACAATCGCTGCCGCCGTGCTTTGCACCCCTTCGCCGCATCCGCTTAAGAGCGCCGTCCCTGCCAAAAGGCCTGTGGGTGCCAGCCCAGCGGGGGGCGCAGAGGTTGATACAGGCTCTTTGATGCCAGCTTCTGCCGCTGATTCAGTAACCAAAGAATGATGATGCGGGTCTGCTCTATCCAAAATAATGCCCCCTCTCCCCAAGAGAGTAGTTCCTTAAAATTGAGGCTTGGTCCAGCCCTTCTGTCCTGATTGGATGTAATGATCGGGCAGGTGGCTTAGACCATCGCGCACGGATGCTTTTGGTCCGTCAAAAAACTGTCGTGGAGTTGGCATATCTGGATCACATGATCGATCAGGTTCGCCGCGTTCAAACAACGCGTCATTTGCAATTGCCGGTTTCTGTTGCATTTCAAAGTGCGAGATTTCTGCGGGCGCTTTTGGCTATGCACATGTTCGCAATCCTCGCAGGCCTATGGCTCATCTTCCCCCAAATATTAGGCCGGAAATTCCCGTTCATTGCCTTTTCCGTTCTACTTTGGGGCTTTGGCATTCGCGTTGGACGGTGTGGAGTCTTGTCGAAGGAAGGCGATTTATTCGTTTCCAATCATGTCAGTTGGACTGACATTCCTGTCTTGGGCGTGACGATTGGGGCGGGCTTTGTGGCGAAGAGTGACATAGAAAAATGGCCGTTCCTTGGTCGGCTTACGGAGCGATATGGTTGCCTGTTTGTCGCACGCGAGCAGCGTGCCACAGCGCGCGTTCAAGCCGACGCTCTAAAAGTGCTGTTGACGCAGCGCGACATTATCCTCTTCCCGGAAGGGACAACGGGAAATGGGCGGCAGCTTCTGCCATTTCGCTCTAGCCTGATTGGTGCCGTGGCGAATGGACGCGGCCGCATTGTCCCAATTACCCTGGCCTACCGGTGGGCGAATGGCGCGCCCTTGGGGGCTGAGGGCTGGGATATGTTTGCCTGGGTAGGCGATGCCGACTTGCTGACACATGCCATGCGGCTTGCCCTTGCGCCCCCCATTTACGTGGAGGTGATTATCGGCGATCCAATTGAAAACCATTGCCGCAAGCAGCTGGCCCTAGACGCTTATAACGCCATTTCTCGCACTTTAGCCTCGAGCGAACATCCCTAGGCGGCAGCACTAAATTTGGTGAGATAGCGTCCGATCATCTGCGCAACGGGCAGAACAATGCACACGTCAATGGTATTGAAGGCATGATCTACATAGGCGCCTTCGCCAATCATCGCACCTGTGCGGAGATAGCCTTTCACAAGTGGCGGGAGCGTCATCAAAGCACGGCGCTCATCATAGCTTCCAATCGGCAATAAATCCGTTTTGATAACATCGGCCCCAATGGCCCGTGGACGATACCCATGCGGCGCCAGATGCTTGTGCGTCAGATAGGAGAGGCCGAGCGCATGTTCCTGCGGATCTGTTCCGTGAAAGGAAGCGCACCCCAGCATCAATCGAATATTATGTGTGGCAACATAATCAGCGATGCCGCGCCAGAGCAGCGCAATCGTGCCGCTGGTTCGATAGGCTGGCAAAACGCACGACCGGCCGAGCTCAAGCACTTGACCAGCCGCGCCGCTCGCACCGAGCACGTCGGACAAGTCAAATTCTTGAGCCGAATAAAAGCTTTGTCCTTGCAGGAGACGGTCTTGGCGGAGCAGGCGATAGGTGCCCACAATTTTGGACTCTTGGTCTGCCATGTCATCAATCACAAGCAGGTGATCGCACACATCATCATAGGCATCGCAATCAAGACCTACGCTCATGCCCGAGGGAGGGTGTGCGCCCATTTCCTCGTAGAAAACGTGCCACCGTAATTGTTGGGCCGCACGAACATCTTGTTCCGAGGCGGCGAGGCGGACGGATAATTTTCTGGAGCTCACCAAGCTGTGCTGCATCTCCCTCTCCCTTCTAAAACGCACTCTACTTGAGAGATGTGACGCAAGGCCGACACTGATGTGACGCACGAGTGACAGGCGTTACTCTGCCGCCATTAGGGCGCGACTGTCGCACGCCAAAGCATCAAACAAAGCGGACTCGAATTGGCGGGCGCTTGCCTGCCAGCTAAATGCCTGGCCAAGCACTGCCGCATCCACGCGACGCACCCTAAGCGCGCGGTTGATTGCGCGGTCCAAATCATCATCCACGGCACCGGCAATATTGCACATGCGATGAATGGTGCCACGGCCATCAGCCCCCAATATGTCCAAGGGCCCCGGTACAGGAAAGGCCGCGACTGGAATGCCACAGGCCAGGGCCTCAATCACGACGAGGCCGAAAGTGTCGGTAAGACTGGGAAACACAAAGACATCCGCTGCCGCATACGCGCTTGCCAGCTCTGCGCCCGACAATGCACCCAGGAACACAGCATCGGGAAAACGCTTTGCCAGCATTTTTCTGGCAGGGCCGTCCCCCACAACAACCCGCGTGCCGGGGCCTGTGCCTCCCAAAAATGCCTCTAGGTTCTTTTCAACTGCGACACGCCCGACATTGAGAAGGAGTGGTCTTGGCAGATGTGCGAGGCGCGGATGAGGCGAAATCCTCGGTTTAAAAACCTGAGGATCAATGCCGCGCGACCATTGTCGACTATGCGAAATGCCGCGCGCAGCCAATTCTGCCTGCAGGCTTGGCGTTGCTGTCAGGACGGCTTTTGAGGGGGCATGAAAGCGTTGAAGAATTGGCCAGAAATGCTTTGGGTCAAGACCTGTGCGCACGGCGAGATAGTCTGGAAAGCGGGTATGGAACGCCGTTGTAAACGGCAGATTTTCGGTCAGGCACCAACGACGCGCGGCCCAGCCAATGGGGCCTTCTGTTGCGATATGAACAATATCAGGCGCAAAGTTTTGCAACTTGGCTCGGACACCTGTGCCTGCCAGCAGTGCCAAGCGGATTTCATCATAGCCCGGACAGGGAATGTTCGCGAACTGATCTGGCGAAATGACACTGACCTCATGGCCGAATTCTCTCAGCCAATGGACAGTCTCGGTTAGGGTGCGGACGACGCCATTAATCTGCGGCGCCCAAGCATCCGTGGCGAGCGCGATCTTCAAGCGACGACGGCCTTTGCCTTTATGACACGGGCCTGTGTGCGAAGATGCTCCGCCCAATCAAGAAGCTGCATCTGGCCGCTATAATCCTCAACCAGCGCCGTGCAGCTCTCAACCCAATCGCCATCATTATAATAGATAATGCCGCCTATTTCACGGATTTCAGCGCTATGGATGTGACCACACACGACGCCATCTACGCCCCTGAGCACAGCTTCGCGGGCGACGACCGTTTCATATTCCGTAATGAACTGAACGGCGTTTTTGACCTTCTTCTTCAAACGGGCAGACAGCGACCAATAAGGTAATTGCAATCGCCGCCTGATCGCATTGAGCCATTGGTTAACCTTCAGCAAAATCGTGTAGGCTTGATCCCCAATATAGGCCAGCCACCGTGCATAGATGATGACGCCGTCGAACATGTCACCATGCACCACCATAAGCCGCCGCCCATCGGCCGTCTCATGCACCGCATCCATCGCAATTTCGACGCCGCCAAATGTCAGCCCGACAAAGTCGCGCATCATTTCATCGTGGTTGCCGGGAATATAGATGACACGCGTGCCTTTCCGGGCAAGCTTCAGAACACGGCGCACTACTTCATTGTGAGAAGCTGGCCAAAACCAGCCTTTGCGTAAACGCCAACCATCAATGATATCCCCAACGAGATAGAGCGTTTCGCATTCAATAGAATGCAGAAAATCGACCAGCATCTCGGCATTGCAGCCAGCCGTTCCAAGATGAATATCGGAAATCCAAATCGTGCGGAAACGCTGTTTGGGCGTGAAGCTTCTGGGCTCCGGCTCATGGAACCAACTCGGCACTATGCCCGGCCCCATCAGCGTGCTCTCTCTTGAGGTATCTAGCGTTTGTCTCATTCACCGCCCCCGTTTGAAATCCATGGGTTTGACAAAGCACAAAGCTGTTACAGCGCAATGGCTTGGGCGTTACAGTTTAGGGACGGTCTTCCACATCGAGTGCTGGCAATTCCGCTGTCGGAAGGCGTGCACGCATCACCGATGCCAGAGTGGGGGCGATCATCCGCATATCAATCACGCCGAGGCTCTTACCTTTTGAAATTCCTTCGCCCATCAGCAGAAAGGCTGCCTCCATGCCTCGTGCATCAGGCATATAGCCGTGCATCCCGGCATAGCTTGGTTTTGAAATAAGGGGCGTTGCCGCGCCCTTAAACCCGCCTGCGACCGTGCCGGGAGCAAAGGCAACATAAAAGTCTGCAGCCGGATTGCCGCCCTTAGACTTGATCTTTGCTCGATCGAGGACCGCATCGATCTTGAGGTCAGGCTTGGCCTTCAACCCATCAAGCAGCAAGGCCACTTCCTGAGTGAGTGCAGGATCTGTTCTATTGGCTAAGACAATCGCTGCGGAGCCCCCAGAAACCCAAGGCATGGCGCGCCATGCGGCAATCTTACCATTGCCATCCAGCGTAATCAGACCAGCGTCAATAAAGGCGCGGAACAGATTAATCTCGGTGTCGATGGCCGCGAAACCATGATCAGAGGCCACAGCGATAACAGTGTCAGGCCGCGCCGCCTGTGCTGTCGCTACGAGCTCGCCAATAAGTGTATCAAGCCGCTCCAGCACAGCCCGTGAAGAGGGACTATCTGGACCCGCCAGATGTTGTTCATGGTCCAGCGCCGTTAAATAGACTGTCATGAATTCTGGGCGGTGCCGCTTGATCAATTTTATCGCAAAGGCCGCCCGATTTTCATCAGCCTCAATGCTCTCGTCAATGCCTGCAGCATAGACGGATCCATCTTCCTCCAATTCTTTAAGGAGGTTTGGCGTTGCAAGCGCGGCCAAAAGCTTGGCGTCATCACTATGGCCGGTGCGCCAAATTTGCGGCAAGTTCCAGTAAATGGATTTGGCACCAACACTAACCGGCCAATGAACATTCGCAGTCGTCATCCCGGCTTTGAATGCCGCATCCCAAAGCGTTTCGACTTTGATATCGCTGGCATACCAATACCAACCGCCTTGGTTGATCTGGTGCGGGTCAAAGCTGGTATTCCCGTAAATGCCATGTTTGGCTGGCGCCGTGCCTGTGATCAGCGTTGCATGGCTGGGATAGGTAACGGTTGGCAAAACCCCCTTTACCCCAATCGCCCAGCTGCCCTGATCAACAAAGCGCCTTAAGTTCGGCAGCTTAAGGCCTTTTTTGTCTGCTTCCAAAACATCGGCCGGACGCAGGCCATCAATAGAGACGAGCAGAACTGGCGCACCCCAGGCTGTCCCCACTTGGGAGGACATAAGGGCGACAGCAAATGCGGTGCGCCAGCCCATCATCAGAAGCCGACCTTCACGGAGAAGAAGATCTGCTGCGGAGCACCGGCAAGCAGCGTCATGTTATCGCCGCTATTGCCGAAGCCATTGGAGCCAATTGTTGAGACATATTTTTTATCGAAAAGGTTGGTCGCGTTGAGTTGCAACTCAATGGGTTGAGACAGGCCAGCATCGACCCGATAGCCAAGTGTTGCATCCACTAAAGCGCGGCTGGGAACTGATTTGTCATTTGTGTAGGTGAAGAAGCGTTCGGACATATAGTTGACGCCGACGCGTCCAAAAAGACGTTCGCTGTCATAAGCCAGTTCGCCACGGATAAGATGCTTTGGCGTGTCGACAACTGTTTTGCCCTTAGTCGCGGCAAGCACGGTCCCAACGGCGTTCACCACATCATTGCGATACGTCGTATCGTTGTAGCTATAGGAGGCAAACAGGCTCAGTCCGCCACCCAGGCGGAGATCACCTGCCGCTTCAAAACCAATTGCGCGAACATCACCAACATTCTGGAGGACCGCCGGATTGCCGACAATCCCGGCACCCGTTGAAATGCCCAGCAAGCGATTGCGGAAGTTGACATAGTAAAGGCCAACTGTGCCGTTAAACTGGCTGTCATTATAGCGAGCGCCAAGTTCGTAAGTGTCGGACTGCTCAGGCTTTAGCGTTCCTTTAATGGCATCAAAGCCTGCCTGAGTTGTCGAGAACGGACCACTGGTCGTCGACGATGTAAAGGCCCGCGTTACCTGCGTGAAGCCACCAAAAATTTCGGTATTTCCGCTAAGCTTATAGGCGGCGCCAACATGCGGCTGGAACCAATCCCGCGTCTCAATCTTGCCTGCTGCGCGCCCGCCAGCAATGACTGGATCAGACTTGTTCTCAACTTGGAAACCCTTCCAGCCCAGATTGATGGTCGCATCACCAAAACTGATTTTGTCTTGGACAAAATATTGCAGCGTATCGGTCGTGAAGTTGAACTCCCATTGCGTGAAGAAGGGGTCGGTCATGAACTTCAGATGATCGCGGCCCGGCGCGGTGCGGCTGGTATAAGCATAAAAGCGGCGCGCTTGGTTAAACTTGTTATTTTCATACCACAGCCCGACCGTCACATCGTGATCGGCGATCTGCCCAGCAACGCTGCCAAAAACGCCCTTACGCTTCAGATCATATTCGGTGGTGCGTACGGACATGGGGACGCCGGTCGGGCTGTTTACATAGGGCGTGCCCCATGTCCCTTGGCCGTCATTCTCATGATAATAGCCTTTGATCCTTGCTGTAATGGCAGAGCCAATAGGGGCAGTGAGGCCAAGGGCGGCAATGGTGTCCTTACGCAGGCCAGATGCGTCATAATAGGCATCGTCGGCAGAGGTAATGGGCGCAGGATAGACTTTGCCTGCGGCTGCATTGAGAGGGGCAGTCCCGGTGTCACCGCGATTGGCTGCAATATCGGCAACCAGAATGGCTTGTCCGTAACTTGCGGGGCCAAAATTGTCCCAATTATAGCCAAGGCGATTGATCATCTCCAAAGAGAGATCCTGATAATCTTGTTCGGCACGGTCAGAGTAGCTCAAATAGGCGTCAAGCGCTGCATCGCCCAGAGGCAGAACGCCCTTGGCGTTGACCATCATGGTCTTTTGTTCGCCATCACCCTTCCACTTATCAGTGGTATGATATTGACCTGACAAAAGGACGCGCGCGCCGTCTTTGCGGCCCAAACCAAGCCGGGTGAAGCTGCGCATGGTGTTTTCAGAACCATAAGTGAGGTTCGCATCAAAACCGAGGGCATCGGCAGGATCAAGTGACAGAAACTCGAGCGTACCGCCCAAGTTATTGGTTGATTGCGTGCCGATAGACCCCGCACCTTGCGAAACGCGCGTCACGCCAATATTTTCGGAGGAAATGGCGCGAGACACGTGCAAACCATTATTGTTGCCATAGGTCATATCACCCAGAGGAATACCGTCCAGCGTGAAGCCAAGCTGGTTTTGGTTAAAACCGCGGATGGTGACGCGTGTCGACCATTCATAATTGCCAAATGGATCCGCTGATTGAAAGTTAACGCTCGGCAGCTTTTCAATGGCCTTTAATGGGCTGGTGCCGGCAGCGAGGATCGTCAAGTCTTCATTTGACAATTCTTGCACCTGTCGGGTTTCGCCGCGGCCAATGACGATGATTTCCGAAGCCTCTGCCGCTTGCGGCGCATCAGCTTCTGCCATCTGTGCATGGGCGGGTAGGGCGATAATGGATGTGCTCGCAAACAAGAGCGGAAGGATCGAACGCATGTATGTTTCCCCAGACTGTTTAGGTTCGGGGCAGCAATTAGGAGGGATTCGTGACAGGGGCGTTCCGATTTGGTGACGATCAAATGACATTGATGATCCGCGCCACTCAAATGCGCGATAGGGCCATGACGACCATGCACTTCTGCAACATTGCGATTTGGAAAACTATTTCGCTAAATGCGGCTCATTCCTTCTTGAGATGCTTTTGGGCGCACGCGCAGCAGGCTATTTATTGAACCAAGCCCTCACGACACCCTCTGCGGGCTTATTCCGAATGCTATACGCGAGATTCGGATAGGCGGTTTGCGGCGTAAGGGAATCGGTCACGAAATAATCATTCGCAAAAACGATGAGGTTATTTCGGTTGAGATTTTTTATGTACTCAAGCTGGGCTTGAATGACGATCGCCTGCAAGGAGAAATCGGTCTCAGTGCCCTTTTGTATGCACTGCGTATTTGATGTCTGAATATCGTTGATAGCAGCCGTACAGGCCGTCTCTTCCATATACCCCGGAGATGACAAGGCATTGCGTCGGGACTGGATACCAACCGAAACAAAAACGGGTTTGCCATAACTCAGAACCTGCAGGATGTTGCTGTTGATGACAGTTCTGAAGCCCTCAACGGTTAAGACATCGCTTTCTGCAAGAGTGAAGTTTTTGTTCCACCACATCCCAGCTTCGAGATAGTCGATATTGCTCAGATATTCGGGTCCATAAGTAAACCAGTCATTGGACGCGATATATGACTTCCCTTTGAAGATCTGCTTAACAGCTTTAATGAGCGAGAGGTTCTCATTGTAGAAAAGCTGAATGTCAGCATCAGACTTGTTGGGCGTTTGGTAAAAGACGCAATAATCGCATGCCGCATCCCACACATCAGCGCCGATAGATTGATAGAATGCTGCACGTTCCAGCATGAACGGCTTAAATGCAGAAAACCATTTTCGGTAGTTGGTCGAATTGGATGCGGGCGTTGGGACAAAATTACCGTTTTTGTCGCTAAAGCCTTGAATTTGATTCCAAAGAATTACCTTCAAGCCCGCAGTATGAGCCGCTTGAACAAAGGCGGCAAGATTTGCGTCGGACAGCGGACCAAAGCTGTTATCCGCTTTTAAGATGGAATAGCTCCCATCATCGTTAATCGTTGCCCAATGCCATTGTGTGATCTTCACATAATCCGCTTTGAGACTTGCGATACGATTTACTGTCTTTGTGAACTCCCCCTTCAAAGCGCCCGCGCCGTTGTTGCAGCCGTTCGGTGCATCGGGTGCGCCTTGCAAAACAAAGCTAGGATTATTGTCCAGCATAATGTCCTTTATCACCACGCCGCGACCAATGCTTGGATCAAAGGATGCCCCAGAAACTTGGGGTAACGAGCGCCGTCCTATCCAGCTTTGAGGATAGGTCACCACATCAAGATTTAACCTGCAGGGATCCGTATTGATGTCACGAGAGTTGGCCGTCGCAACCATATAGCCCGCTGGGTAGGCCACTGGTGATGTCGTGCTGACTGAATAGGTGGTCGCAGGTTCAACTGAGACTGCAACCTTGGCTGTTGCTGTGCCACCAGGCCCTGTGCAGCTTACATCAACATTAATAGAACCTGCAGACGCTTTCTGGATATCTTTCTGGCCAGACGGCCCAACCGCACCTGTTGCGTCCCCAGAAAGCGTGCAGGAGCTTGCAGCGTTAGATGTCCAGCTAATTGTCACGGCTTGGTTTACAAGCGCTTTTGCGACATCCGCCTTAATCTCAACAGTCGGTGCCGCACTTGTAACGGTCGTTGAGCTTCCAGACCCGCTTGTTCCCCCGCCACATGCCGACAAAATAAGAAAAGCGAGAATTGAGGAGCGAGAAAAGACATATTTTTGCATTTGCAATCTCCATTTCGCCCTCAAAAAAACGAAATACTTGAGGTCAATTATTGAATTTGATTTCATTTTTGACACAACAATATCGAATATCATTCCGATTTCAAAACAAAAATGTCTTCTGTCAGGTAATTTCAAATCATAAACTCGACTGCGCCGTGATGACTGCCGGTCAATGATCGGGTTGAGCGCGTATCGGGACAAATCCGACTGCAGCGACCTATCGATATTGTAATATGGACTAGGTGATTGGGCAGGCGCTAGCGTTGTATCGACGGCTGCGGCCCAGCTTGGAGCATATGGCGAGCCCCGCCTTATGCTGAGCTTTTTCACTTCTTCGTGCAACCCGCGCAGCTTGTTCTTGACCAAGGCTAAAAAGCAGCTAAAGCCGCCCTTCCCGTGCACTGGGGCGCTTAGCTCAGTTGGTAGAGCATCTCGTTTACACCGAGAGGGTCGGCGGTTCGAGCCCGTCAGCGCCCACCAGCACAGGCCTTTGGGAGAGGGCCCGATGTTTAAAGATCAGACATTTTGGATCACAGGCGCATCCTCGGGCATTGGCGCAGCCTTTGCCCGTCAGTTGGCCAAGCAGGGCGCCTATGTCATTTTATCGGGCCGCAATCAGGCCGCACTTGAAGAGGTGGCGGCGCAATGTGGGCCCAATCGCTGTCTGATCCTGCCTTTTGAAACGACGGATTACGCAGCCTTGCCCAAGCTTGTGGACACAGCTTTGGCGTGGCGCGGTGGGGTGGATTGTCTGGTCAATAATGCGGGCATTTCGCAGCGCAGCTTGGCGATTGAAACGGCATTTCCCGTTTATCAAAAAGTTATTGATGTGGATTTGATGGCCCCGATTGCGCTGACGCAATTGGTGTTGCCGCATATGGTGGCGCGCACATCAGGCCGCTTGGTCTTCATTTCCAGCGTTGCGGGCAAAGTGGGGTCGCCCATGCGCACGGCCTATTCAGCGGCCAAGCATGGCTTGATTGGCTATGCCGATGCCTTGCGGGTGGAAACTGCGGCCCTTGGCTTGCAGGTCCATGTTATCGCGCCGGGATCGATTAAGACTGATGTGTCGCGCAATGCGGTGGTGGCCGATGGTTCGCGCCGGGGTGTCAGCGATGAAGCCATTGAAAATGGCATTGATCCTGACAAGGCCATCCAGCGGATGTTGCGTGCGATGGCGCGAGGCGATCGTGAGATTATCATCGCCCGCGGGGTAGAGCAGGTCATCACGCGCCTGCGTCGCCAATCCCCCAATAAGCTGTTTGATATGATGGAAAAGATGATGGCTGCGGGCTATGCCCAAAAGATGAAGGGCGAATAAGCCCAAGTGCATCCCGCCTAGGCTTGCCCAAAATCCACACTGCCCTTGCGGGGATGCAACGGCGTCGTGGCCTTATAAAATTCCAGCACTTTTTCCATGTCTTTCAGATAATCGCCGGTGGGCCAAATCGCGCCGGCAAGGCCCACCTGCTTCTTTTCATAATCCATCAGCCCCAGCACCAGCGGCACTTTGGCTTGCATGGCAATATGATAAAATCCGGTTTTCCAGCGGGCAACGGCCGAGCGCGTGCCTTCGGGCGCGATGGTCAGCATGAAGGCGTCGCGCTGTGCAAACTCATCGACCATCATCTGCACATAATTATGCGAGGCAGATCGATCGATGGGAATACCCCCCAATTCGCGCATGGCCCGGCCAATGGGCCAGCGGAAGAGCTGCTTTTTGCCCATGAAGGACAGGGGTACATTCAGCGTAGTGGCTGCGCCTAGAAAATAGACGAAATCCCAGTTGCTGGTATGCGGGGCCGCAATAATCACACATTTGCGCAAATCGGGGTTGGCGTTCACTTCCGTCCAGCCTTGGCGGCGATAATACCAGAGAACGACCCAGCGAATGGCGCGCGCCAGCCACGACAATTTCGTGTTTTCGGTATTCACAGGCTAAGTCTCCCCCGGCCATATCTTTTTTGTGCGCCCAGCCTGCTTTTGAGGGGTGCGTGACAGCCGGTCAAGCCGGGTAAACCAACTGGGGCGGGTTAGATGCGGCGGAAGGCCATAGCCGCACCCCAGCCGAGCAATAGCGAGAGGAATACTGCCACCAACCCGTAAAGCAGGGGGTAGTGGCGGGCGCTTTCTGCGACAAAGCGTTCAAAGCCCGATTTATCAATTTTCACTTCTTTGCTGGCAACAGCGAGAATGCGGCCATCCTTTATGAGAAAGGTTTCCGTGACATAATTGCCCACGGGCACACGCGCGGGAATGGCGAGGCGTGCGCGATACAACACGCCGTTGCTAATCTCGACGGATCCGGGCTGTTCATCATACAGCTTGGATTTGCTGAATAGATCAATCAGCCCATTTTCAAACCGGCGTCGGGTTTCAGGCTGTTCGCTGCTGGCGGGGGAGAGCTGCAGGTTCTTCACACCCAGTTCGTAAATGGCTGCCGTGCGTTCATCCACCAGTTCGTCCAGCGGGCGAGAGCTGGCAATGGCATAATAGCCGGGGGCAGAGAGGAAGCGGGCGCTTTGGGCATTTACCCAAATTAAGCCGCCCAATTTCTGCTTTTCGCGCACGATCAGCGGTTGGGTTGGCCCGCGCAGCACAACCACAATATCGGCTTTTTCGGACGGGACGCGTCCACCGGGATAGAGGATCGCACCAAACATCAGCAGTTCGGCCCCTGTAAAGCTGTACACAATATCAATTTTGCGTTGCGATACATCGGGCACCAACACTGGGTTGGCGGCCGCAATGGAAAAGAAAAGGATGGGCAGCAGCAAAAGGGTGCGCAACAATTTCATAGCGCTTGCACCGTATAAATTTCGCTGGGTCTCCAGCCAAGGCCCAAGGCCAACCACAAAGAGAGGCTGAGGATGATTGCGGCTAAGCCCAGCCGCAGCCAATCAGCTGGCAACCTTGAGGCAAGGCGCGTCCCCAATTGTGCGCCCACCACACTGCCAATCAGCAGCAAGCCTGCAAGCACAATGTCCACGGCCTGCGTGGTCACTGCATGGACCAAGGTTGTGATCGCCGTCACAAACAAGATTTGAAAAAGCGACGTGCCCACCACCACGCGCGTGGCCATGCCCAGGCCATAGATCATCGCAGGCACCAAGATAAAGCCGCCACCCACACCCAACAACACAGTCAGCACGCCCACGCCAAAACCTAGCGCGAGCGGCGCCAAGGGAGAAATATAGAGGCCCGAGGCATAAAAGCGCCAGCGCATCGGCAAATTGGCGACAAGTGGGTGATGCCGCCTTTTGCGCGCCACACGCGACTGGCCTGATTTCTTGGCCGAAATGGCGGCCCAGGCATCGCGCGCCATAAGGCTGCCAATGCCCCCCAGCAGCACAACATACATAATGGCAATGATGGTATCCATCTGCCCCGCGCTTTCGAGCAGAGAAAACACGCCAGCCCCTGCAAGCGCACCAAATATTCCACCAAGGACCAGCAGGGCGCCCATACGCACATCCACCCCATCGCGTTGCCAGTGCGCCAACACGCCGGAGACGCTAGCGCCCGTCACTTGAGTGGTTGCTGAGGCTGCCGCGACAGTGGGAGGAATGCCATATAGGATCAGCAACGGTGTTGTCAGAAAGCCACCGCCGACGCCAAACATGCCAGATAATATGCCCACGCCACCGCCCAGTAGAATGACAACCAGGGCGTTCACGGACATATTGGCAATTGGCAGGTAAATATCCATTGCCCTCCTGTCCTAGCGGCAGATGGCGCCGGGCGGAAGCTTTGTCTCAGAAATCCTTTCCCAAGGTCAGGCTAGGTCCCGATCCAGGGCGCGCTTGTCCGGCAATGCGCACCCGCCAGTCCGCGGTTAATCGCGCCCCTTGATGGACCAGGGCAATGCTGGGGCCAATGTCCAGTCGGGCTGTCCGCCCCTGTACCCCGCCCCAAAGGCCCGCGCCGATGCCACTGGTTGGCGATATTGGCCAATGCAGGCTGGTCCCGCCATCGGCAAAGAAAATGGGTTGGTGCAGCCCTGTTGCCCCGGCTTGGGCATAGCCTTGGGACACCCCATGTCGCGGACTGCGGGCGTGATGCCAGCCGCCTGTAATAAGCACGGCAGGCCGGATGCCGCCGGGGCGGTTTAGCAGCGCCCGGCCCTCGGCGATGATCTCAAGCGGGAGCGTCCGGGCCGGGCGATAGCTGACACCAAGGCCGATCTCTGGCGAGCGCAGAGCTGGTAATTCTCCGCTGATGCGCACGGATACGCCCAAAGTGCGTGATAAGGCCTCTATGGGGATGCGCGCCCGCAGCCCAATTTGGCTGCCGCCATATTGTCCAGCCCAAGCCTCTGGCTGGGGGGCAGAACCAATGCGCAGCAGAGCCCAACTGCTCACCTGCATCCGCGCCGCAGCGCGGCGGCCCATTGGCTTGTCATTGCTGCTTGGGAAAACCTCTTCCTCTGCAAGAGTTAAGGCGGTGCTAAGGCGGGGGATTGGCGGAGGCGGCATGGCCTGTCGTGCGTCAGCCTTTGGACGCGGGCGCATGGGGGCACGTTGCGCTGGAAAAGGGGCAACAAGCTGTGCAATATTCGCGTGTGCAGCTGGCTTTGGGGTGGGCTGTCCCGCCCAGCTTGGCCCAGCCTTTGCCTCAGACTTGATGGGCTGAGGGGGGCGAGGCGAAAGCAAGGGGGCGGATTGCGGACCATCTGCGAAAATATGGCTTAGCACGCGCCCACATGCCCAGAGAACAAGCCCCACTGACACTGCCCGAAAAGCCCTTGCGGATGCCAAAATTACGGCTCCAAAGGCGATTTATGGTGGGTCTTGTCCCAAATGAGCTTCCCCGTCTTTAAAAAGTGGCGATAGTCAGCAACGGCACGGTGGGTGGCCAAAATGAGGACGAGATTGGACGTGAAGCTGCGGGGAATAGCAA
>JBEDNE010000063.1:0-9676 GCA_041170745.1 Pseudomonadota bacterium | reverse complement strand
ACATTGACACTTTTCGTGACAGATCTTCGGCTTATATATCAGATAAAACGTAACTATATATGGCGAAAGGAACTTCCAATACGGCCACTCGAATCCTGCCTCCCCGACCATTTTCTTACGGCGCGCCGGGAGCGGCTCCATTTTGAGACGTTTGGTCTGCGGCTGAGCGCTCCGTACTCAGAATATCTGAAATTTGTTGATTCACGGCGGCATCGGCGGCGGCGCTGATTTCTTGTGCGCGATTAGCAATTTGCCGTGCGCTTTCTTCTTCTGGCTTGGTGCCAGGCTCAATCTTACTGCAGCCCGCCAGCGCGGTGAGCAAGCTGCCAATGATCAAAATTTGCAAGCCAGATTTCATGCTGCAGCGCTAACGCGTTGAAGCGGGTTTGCCAATGTCCTTTCGCTAGGCTAGGGCAAGCGCCAAATCCGACAATTGAGCGAGAGTAACGACCGATGGCCGCGCAATATGCTTATGTCATGAAGGACATGACCAAGTCCTTCCCGGGGGCCCAAAAGCCTGTTTTGAGCAACATCAACTTGCAATTCTACCAAGGGGCCAAGATTGGCATTGTTGGCCCCAATGGCGCCGGTAAATCGACGCTGATCAAGATCATGGCGGGCATTGATACCGATTTTTCGGGCGAGGCATGGCCGGGCGAAAACATCACAGTTGGCTATTTGCCGCAGGAACCGCAGCTTGATCCGACGAAGACCGTCCTTGAGAATGTGAAAGACGGCGCCCGCGATGTTGCTGACATGGTTGATCGGTACAACGAAATCTCGGCGCTGATGGGTGAGCCCGATGCCGATTTTGATGCGCTGATGGAAGAAATGGGCACGCTGCAGGAACGGATTGATGCCGTTGATGGCTGGACGCTCGATAATCAGCTGGAAATCGCCATGGAGGCGCTGCGTTGCCCGCCTTCGGATTGGTCCGTTGAAAATCTGTCAGGCGGGGAAAAGCGCCGGATCGCGCTCACACGTCTGTTGATCCAAAAGCCGTCGATCCTGCTGCTTGACGAACCGACCAACCATTTGGACGCCGAAAGCGTTGAATGGCTCGAAACGCATTTGAAGGAATATGCGGGGGCCGTGCTGATGATCACGCACGACCGCTATTTCCTCGACAATGTTGTGGATTGGATCCTTGAACTCGATCGCGGGAAATATTTCCCGTATGAAGGCAATTATTCGACCTATTTGGAAAAGAAGGCGAAGCGGCTTGAACAGGAAGACCGCGAGGAATCAGGTCGCCAAAAAGCCATTAAGGAAGAACTGGACTGGATCCGGCAGGGGCCAAAGGGCCGTCAGACCAAGTCCAAGGCGCGTATTTCCAAGTTTGAGCAGCTTGTTGCCGCGCAGGAAAACCGCACGCCCGGCAAGGCTCAAATTGTTATTCAGGTGCCCGAGCGCTTGGGCGGCAAGGTGATCGAGGCCAAGAATATCTCCAAGGCCTATGGCGATAAGCTGTTGTTTGAAAATCTGTCCTTCATGCTCCCGCCGGGCGGCATTGTGGGCGTGATTGGGCCGAACGGCGCCGGTAAATCAACGCTCTTCAAGCTGCTGACAGGTCAGGAAACGCCGGATAGTGGCACGATTGAAGTCGGCGAGACGGTGCGTCTGGGCTATGTTGACCAGAGCCGTGATCATCTGGACGCCTCGAAAAACGTCTGGGAAGAAGTGTCAGATGGCCTCGACTATGTGAAGGTCAACGGCCATGACATGTCGACGCGGGCTTATGTTGGTGCCTTCAACTTTAAGGGGCAAGACCAGCAAAAGAACGTCGGCAAGCTTTCCGGCGGGGAACGCAACCGCGTTCACATGGCCAAGATGTTGAAGCGCGGCGGCAACGTGCTGCTGCTCGACGAACCGACCAACGATTTGGACGTCGAAACGCTGGGCGCTTTGGAAGACGCGATTGAGAACTTCGCCGGTTGTGCAGTGGTCATCAGCCACGATCGCTTCTTCCTTGACCGTTTGGCGACGCACATCCTTGCCTTTGAAGGCAACAGCCATGTTGAATGGTTTGAAGGCAATTTTGCGATGTATGAGGAAGATAAGCGCCGTCGCTTGGGCGATGCTGCTGATCGTCCAACGCGCCTCGCCTATAAGAAGCTGACGCGTTAACGCGCCCAGCGCTGCAGAGTGGGCCTGATCTTCAGAAATTGAAGATAGGCCCGCTCGAGCAGGGCCAGCACAAGCCGGTTACGGGCAACAAGGCCCAGCGGCCGCAACAGAGGTAGTTCCCGCCACATCGCGGCAAAGGCAGCGGCCCCAGACAGGGTTTCTCCTGCCGCTGTGGTGGCGTGGAACCGCGCGAGCATAAGCTGCCGGTCGAGCGGGCAGGGGGCATCCCCCGTCGCCACATCAACAAATGCGATGCGCTTGCGCCGATCAAGCCGTTGCATCAGGGCAATTTCCCGGATGCACAAGGGGCAAGCGCCGTCATACCAAATGGTGAGCGCGGGCTTTTGGATTGGCTCTAGGGGGTGATCCATTGGCCCTGCCACGTTGCAGCATCACGCTGAAAACGCGCTCTTTTATTTCCGCAGCTGGTGAGCAACAGCCATTCCAGCTCAGTCACATCAATCAAAAGGACTGAGAATTGGCCGCGTCCCGCTTCGCTTTCCGCTGGCGTGGGCGCGCGCGTCAAGAGATGTTCAGGTAAGCCACTGGTGGGTTCGGGAACCGGCGTTCCCGGCGCATGGGCCGCGAGATAACAGCGTCTGCTGGACAAGGCGGACGCGTTCCACGCCGTGTCAGCTATTGTTCCTTGATGGTCAATGCGGGCTGTTCCGCGCGCAATAAGTTGAACGCGCGCGGCTGGATCATAGGCCAAAACAGCTATGGGGGCGCCTGCGCCAATATGCTGTGCCTTGGGGGACCGCGCATCGGTGTGGAACCGAAATAATCCCCCATCCGGTGAGACTGCCCGCAAAACCATGACGCGTGGCGCTGGGAGGCCGTTGATAATAGAGGTAACAATGGGCGTATGCAGCGGGCTGTGTCGGTCCTTCACTGCGCCCGTCCAGCGTGCAAGGCTATCTGCGAGAACGGCCTCAAGCGTATCGGGGGCGGACGCGGTCATGCGGCGCTAAAGCTTCCGCTGTCTTCATCCAGAACATACAGGCTGCCCTCAGAAATGGCGAACCATGAGCCATGCAGCTTAAGCTCGCCAGCGGCCTCGCGCTCAGCGATGAACGGAAAGGTCCGCAAATTCGCAAGGCTGACTTTGATGGCTTCCCATTCCAGCGCGCGCTGGGGGTCATCATGCTGGCACGAGACAACGGCATCGCGGGCCTCGCGGACAATGCCCATCCAGCTATCAATGAAGATGTTGTTGCTGGGCCCCGGCTTGGCATCGGCCAAAGCAGCCTTAATGCCACCGCATTGGCCATGGCCCATCACAACAATATGTTTGACGCCCAATCCCAGCACGCCAAATTCGATGGCAGCGGACGCGCCGTGCAAGCCGCCGCCTGTTTCAAAGGGCGGCACAAGATTGGCGACATTGCGCAGCGCGAAGACTTGACCCGGAACGGTGTCAAAAATCGTGGCTGGATCAACGCGACTATCACAGCAGGAAATGACCATCACGGGTGGTGACTGACCATCTGAGGCCAGCTCATCATAACGTGCCTTTTGCTCGCGATAGGCATCAGCGCGAAAGCGTTTATATCCTTCGATCAGAGCCTTGAATTCGGGCATGAGAGTCTCCTGAGGGGAATTTGCGCTTAGCAAGCCCGGCTAGGTTGGCAAGCCTTGTGGCAAAGAGTATGGGCAGCGGCATGACAGCCTCCGCTCAAACAGACCGAGTCCGCAAGCCGGATTGGATCCGCGTGAAAGCACCAACGTCAGTTGGTTTTGCTGAAACAAAGGCGCTCATGCGCCGCTTGTCGCTGAACACTGTGTGCGAAGAAGCCGCCTGCCCCAATATCGGGGAGTGCTGGACCAAGAAGCACGCGACAGTCATGATTCTGGGTGATGTCTGCACACGGGCCTGTGCCTTTTGCAACGTGAAGACGGGCATGCCGCGCAAGGTGGATGTCAATGAGCCGCAACATGTGGCTGATGCCGCTGCTGAAATGGGCCTGAAACACATCGTGATCACCTCGGTGGATCGTGACGATCTTCCCGATGGAGGCGGGTCCCAATTTGTGAAGGTGATTGAGGCTCTGCGCCGCACCACGCCGGAAACCACCATTGAAATTTTAACGCCTGATTTCCGCAACAAGATGGAAAAGGCGGTTGAATCGATCGTGGCGGCGCGCCCCGATGTTTATAATCACAATCTCGAAACTGTCCCAAGGCTTTACCCAACGATCCGCCCGGGTGCGCGCTATTATGCCTCGTTGCGGTTGCTCGAGACGGTGAAGCGGCATGATCCGTCGATCTTTACCAAATCTGGCATCATGGTCGGGCTGGGGGAACAGCGTTTGGAAGTTCATCAGGTGATGGATGACATGCGCTCAGCCGATATCGACTTCTTGACCATCGGCCAATATCTGCAGCCCACGCCAAAGCACGCGAAGGTCATGGATTTTGTGACGCCGCAAACCTTTGACGCTTATGCCGCAATTGCACGGGCCAAGGGCTTCTTGCTTGTTGCGTCGTCCCCACTCACGCGCTCTAGCTATCACGCGGATCGGGATTTTGCCTTGATGCAGCAGGCGCGGGCGACACAGCTGGCCAATGCCAAAGCATAGCGAGACCCGCACGCTCCCCTGGAGCGCGGCCCAAATGTATGAGCTGGTGGCAGATGTTGGCCGCTATGGCGAATTTCTGCCCTGGGTGAGTGGGGTGCGCATCACGTCAAATAGCGAGACTGAGATGGTGGCTGACCTGTTGGTCGGCTTCAAAGCCATTAAAGAAAAGTTCACATCGCGTGTGAAGAAAGAACGGCCACACTGTATTCGCGTCGATTATCTCGATGGCCCAATGAAATATCTGCACAATGAATGGACGTTTCGTGACTTGCCTGAAGGCGGCTGTGCGGTCGACTTCATGGTCGATTTTCAGTTCAAGTCGCGCGTTTTTGAGGCCATTGCCGGCCAAGTCTTTGATCGCGCTTTGACCAAAATGACCGATGCTTTTGAGGCGCGCGCCGCAGCGCTTTACAGCTCAGCGCCCGGCAGCAGCAATTCTAGCGCAACAAGCGCCGCCTGAACGCGAATGGGGCCACGGCCCAAATCGCCAAATTGCTTGGTATCGGCAATCACATCATCCGGGTCAGCCCCACGACGCGCGCGCGCGAAAACAACTGTGCCCACGGGTTTTTGTGCACTGCCACCATCTGGGCCAGCAATTCCCGTAATCGAAACAGCAACATCCGCCGTTGAATGGTCAAGCGTGCCCTGCGCCATCGACCATGCCGTTGCAATGGAAACAGCGCCGAAGGTCTCAAGAATGTTCGAGTCGACTTTCAACGCGCTCATCTTCGCTTCGTTGGAATAGGTAACAAAACCCACTTCAAAGACATCTGACGAGCCGGGAATGGCCGTCAGCGCAGTTGAGACAAGCCCGCCCGTGCAGCTTTCCGCCACAGCAATACGCCGCCCTTTTGCGCGGTTTTCCTCAATCACGCGGCGCGCGGCATCAACCAGTTCTGGTGGAATTGCATCAATCATGAGACTTACTTTGTTGTGACAGGTTGACCCGACCCGGTTGAGGCTGGGCAAATGTTTATGGGCGACTTTGTTTTTGCGACGGCGGCCTGTGCCTTTGGTCGGGACATAATTTCAAGTAAAATTCCGACCAACATCGACATATTTTCCGGGGGAAGGGGCGCAACGGCCCGCATAACCCGATCAATATCGCCGCATTGGCGTGCATCAATTGATCTCAACACAGCAGTGGCGACCAAAGTGGATGAAAAGAGACGAAGATTTTCGTCCGACATCATATCGAGCAGGGATCCATCCGGGCCAGCCAATTTCTTAAGCGCTGGCCGTGCTGTTGGCCATGCGGTCATCGCGGTTGGGCGGTAGCGTTCTGCCAAATTGCGTCCATTGGACGAAAGAAAGGACGTTGCACCATTTACGGGGCCACATTTGGTGGTCGCGCCAGAGATGATATCTGGCAAGGTGACACTGATAATAGCTTGTGCTTCGCTGGGTGTGAGGCAAGGCAGGGCCGCTTGCGCCGCCAAGGGCGCTGGCAAAGACGCCAGCGTCACAACTGCGAGGCCGCGCTGTATTTTACGCTTAAAGGTCATTCCACGGGCATCCTAATCGTTGCAATGACTTGAGCCGCAATGCCTTCTCCACGACCTGTAAACCCAAGTCGCTCTGTCGTTGTTGCCTTTACGCTGACACAAGTTTCAGAAATACCAAGCATATCGGCAATGGCGGTGCGCATGGCGGGGCGATGCGGGCCAATTTTTGGCGCCTCGCAGATCAGAGTAACATCGGCATGATCAATGCGCCCGCCTGCTGCACGGATAAGCTGGGCGGCATGACGCACAAATTGGTCGGATCGTGCGCCGCGCCATTGCGGATCGCTTGGTGGGAAATGGGTCCCAATATCGCCATCACCCAGAGCACCAAGGAGCGCGTCGGTTAACGCATGAAGCGCGACATCCGCATCGCTATGGCCGGCGAGGCCCTGGTTATGATCAATCTGAATACCGCCCAACCACAGGTCCACGCCATCGGCTAAGCGGTGGACATCAAAGCCCATGCCCGTGCGCGTCACCAGCCGCGCGGCGAGCCGGGCTTCTGCCTCCGCGAAATCTTCGGGCAGAGTGATTTTTTCGAGCATTTTATCTCCAGCGACTTGCGCCACGCATATGCCAAGGGCGCGAACCATTTGGGCATCATCGGTGGCAGGGCCAGTCCCCCATGCCGCATGCGCCTTGACCAGTGTAGACCGGCAAAAGGCTTGCGGCGTTTGGATCCGCATCAAGCCAGACCGATCGACAACTGGGCCTAGCCCCTCTGTTCCGCGGGCCAGCGTATCCACAACAGGCAGTACCGGCACGGCGGCTTTCTCTGTTTCCAGCGCGGCAATCAGCCGATCAATTACGCGCGCCGCCAAAAACGGGCGGGCAGCATCATGCACCAGCACAAATTGGGAGTCTTTGGCGGCCATAAGGCCCGCGTGAACCGACGCTTGACGTTCTGCGCCGCCAATCACAATTGCATCTACAGGCAAGCTGCCAACGGCATCCCGTGCCATGGCCTCTTGCCCAGCGGCGGCCACCAAGATGATTTGTGAGATCCGCGGATGGTCAGCAAAAGCAGCAATGCTGTGGGTGACCATGGGGCGCCCGGCCAAATTGGCAAATTGCTTGGGGCAGGATCCACCTGCACGTTCGCCTTTGCCTGCGGCCACAATGATTGCTGCAATTGTCATCGCAGGCGGCATAAGCACCCAAATCTGTTGCGCGGCAACATAAAATTGCTTAGAGGAGTGCTGAAATTTTAGGCAGTTTCATGCAGCGACTTAACCCCATCCAGATCGGCCCGGTCCGTATTGACGTTCCCGTCATTCTCGCGCCTATGACAGGCGTGACGGATATGCCGTTTCGCAAGATCGTCCGGCAGTTTGGCTGTGGCCTGAATGTGACGGAGATGATTGCCAGCCAGGCGATGATCCGGGCGACACGCCAAAGCCTGCAAAAAGCGGCCTGGGACCCAATTGAAGAGCCAGTCTCGATGCAGTTGGCCGGCTGTACGCCGCATGAAATGGCCGAAGCCGCAAAGCTGAATGAAGATCGTGGGGCGGCTATTATTGATATTAATATGGGCTGCCCTGTGAAGAAGGTGGTCAATGGTGATGCAGGCTCTGCCCTGATGCGGGATCTGCCGCTGGCCGCCAAGCTGATTGAGGCGACTGTAAAGGCCGTCAAAGTCCCCGTGACAGTTAAGATGCGCATGGGCTGGGATCATGACTCGCTCAACGCGCCGGAACTGGCCCATATTGCCGAAGATTTGGGCGCCAAATTGATTACGGTGCATGGCCGCACGCGCAACCAAATGTACAAAGGCTCTGCCGATTGGGCCTTTGTGCGCAAGGTGAAAGATGCAGTGTCGCTGCCTGTCATCGTCAATGGTGATATTTGTTCCATTGCTGATGCCGAACAGGCTCTAGACTTGTCGGGCGCCGATGGTGTGATGATTGGGCGTGGGGCCTATGGCCGCCCATGGATCATCGCGCAGGTTATGGCGGCACTCACCACGGGAACAGTGCTCGCTGATCCAACAATTGAAGAACAATATCATCTGATTGTGCGGCATTATCAGGACATGTTGGAACATTATGGCGCCACGACGGGCGTTAACATGGCCCGCAAGCATATTGGGTGGTACACCAAGGGCCTGCATGGATCGGCTGATTTCCGGAACGCCGTCAACCAGATTAACGATCCCAAGGTCGTTCTGGAGATGCTTGAGCAATTTTACACACCATGGCTGAGCCGCGCGGCAGCCTGACCTCGCCGGCCCAGCCTTTGCCCGGCCCGTCAGCGGAAGAGCTGATTGCGGCCTCGCCAATTGCCATGCTGATGCTTGATCCTGCACAGATTGTGCGGCGGGTGAATGCGGCAGGAGAAATGCTGTTAAACCAAAGTGCGCAAATGATTATCGGGCGGGCCTTGCCTGACCTTGTGTCGATGCCACCCGGCTATGGCGCAGGCGACGCGCCGTTTGCGGCCTATGATGAACATCTGGCCTTGAGCCGGGGCGGAGATTTACGCGCCGATATTTTTGTGACGCCCATGATTGAGCGGCCCGGTTGGACGCTGTTGTCAATGCACGCAGGGGCCGCAGCGCATCGTGTGGGCAGTCGCGCCCATGGGGGTGGTACGCGGGCTGCCGTGCGCATTGCGGCCATGCTGGCGCATGAAATTAAAAATCCCTTGGCGGGCATTAAAGGGGCAGCGCAGCTCTTATCCCGGTCAAACGCAGATCAGGGTGCGGCGCGCCTTACCAAACTCATTCAGGATGAGGTGGACCGCGTTGCTAGTCTGATTGATCGGATGGAAGGCTTTACGGACACACGCAAGCTCGACCGTCAGGCTGAAAATATCCATGCCATTATTGATCATGCGCGCGCGGTTGCGATGTCGGGCTATGGCGATAGGCTGTTGATCCGTGAAGTATATGACCCCTCATTGCCTGATGTGCTCGTCCATCGCGACACTATGGTGCAGGTGATCCTCAATCTTTTGAAGAATGCGGCAGAAACGGCGGACGCGGGGGAATTGCGCCGTGTTACCATCACCACAGCATTTCGCCACGGGGTGTCCGTCTCAGTCGAAGATGGCGGGCGCAAACTCTCCCTGCCAATAGAATTGTGCATTGTGGATGATGGGCCGGGCGCACCAGCGGATCTTGTAGAACATCTTTTTGATCCCTTTGTCAGCAGCAAGCCCAAGGGACAGGGCCTTGGCCTTGCGCTGGTGGATAAGCTAACACGGGATATGGGCGGTATTGTGCAATATGCGCGCGAAGGCAGGCCGGAACAGACGGTGTTCCGCCTCTTGCTGCCGCGCGCAGATGACCGGGCGGGGTAGGCGGACAGACTATGACACAGGGAAAAATTCTGGTTGTCGATGACGATGACGCCATTCGTCTGGTCATTCATGAGGCGCTTAGCCGCGAAGGGCATGAGGTTCGCACCGCGGCCAGTGTTGCGGAACAAGCAAAAATCCTGAGCCAATTTGAGCCTGATGTTC
>JBEDNE010000062.1:0-16786 GCA_041170745.1 Pseudomonadota bacterium | reverse complement strand
TGAATAGATTGTATTTTATGATATTTTAAAATCGATAGAACTGATATTGATGAAAAATTAGTTTCCTATATGATAGGCAGGGGCCATCAACTGTGATGATCTCTTGGCAGGAGAGGGGGATGCGATTCCTTCCTAAGGCCCTGACGCGCTTGGTTTTTACATTGTTGATCGCTGTCTCTTGGCCATGGATCGATACACCGCAGAGATATGTGAATTGGAAAGATCGGTTCCGGACATCAATACCGATCGCCATTATCTTTGGCTTGCCGTGTGCTCATAGACAGCCCGGCTACACGGAATACCGATTAGGTCCAGAATGTTATCGTTATGATCCGCCGAAGCGATATCGCGGCATATGGATGCATGAATTTGAGGGGTCCTATTTTTATGAAGGTCCCCAAAAGCTGCCTCACCTTGTCAGTAAATCCGGCCTCACCTGGCTAGATGCGCGGCTAACGCCATATCCGCTCCAGCCATGGGCGAGATATCATCTTGTTGAGATAGAATTTATCGGTCGCCGAACAACGCTTCCCGGAAACTATGGCCATGGCGGCCTTAGTCGCCACGAGATTCAAATGGAACGCGTCATCGCATTTCGAGCGTTGAGTAGGCCCAAAGTCTATCGTGTTCCCAAATTCGCTTATGGATATTAGGCGTCTTGCGCGTTTATTTTCTGCCGCCATCCACGCCCAGAACCACGCCCGTTGTATAGCTTGAGGCTGGGCTCAACAGCATCAGCGCTGCAGTGACGATTTCCTCGGGTCGGCCCGGGCGGCCTAGAGCGACGGGCTGGCTTTCGCGCTGTTCGGGGCTCCAGGCTTGCGCGATGTCGGTCAGGAAGGCGCCCGCGCAAATCGCGTTCACGCGCACCTTGGGGGCATATTCTTGCGAGAGTGAAACTGTCATTGCGTTCAGCGCGGCCTTTGCGCCGGCATAGGGCACGGCCCCCGGTGTCGCGCGTTGTGCGGCAATTGAGCTGATGTTGAGAATGGCTCCACCATCGCCCTCAGCCATGCGATGGGCGATTTGCGATGCCAGCCGAAACGGCCCTTTAAAATTCAGGTTCACGACGGACTCAAACAGGCTCTCCGTCACCTCATGGCTGGGGCAGGCGGGGGACATTCCGGCATTGTTAATCAACAGATCAACCCGGCCAAAGGCGTTGTAAGCCGCGTTGATAAGGGCATCACATTCCGCCCACCGGCCAATATGGGCGGCATAGGGCAAGGCATGGCGCCCCATGGACCGGATTTCAGCCGCGACGGCTTCGCACGCCTCAATCTTGCGGCTGGCGATGATGACATCCGCCCCACGCGCGGCCAAGGCCTTGGTCATGTGATAGCCGAGGCCGCGGCTTCCGCCCGTGACAAGGGCGACCTTGCCCGAAAAATCAAACAGTGGGTCGATTGTCACAGCTTTGCCCTCTCATGTTGGTTGCCCTTTTGAGGCAAAGCCTATGATCCAAAGACTGTCCTTGGCAAGTCGCGCTTCAAGCGGCTAGCGAAGACGGCAATAAACAGCACTAAGATCCAGAGTCGGGAGGACATTATGAAATTCGACGCCAGCTTTTCCGCGGTGGTGACAGGCGGTTCCTCCGGCTTGGGCCGCGCCAGTGCCGAAGCCCTCGCAGCGGCGGGCTTTAAGGTTGCGATCTTCGATGTGAATGCAGACAAAGGCGAAGCGATTGCCGCCGCCATTGGTGGCCTGTTCTGCCATGTTGATATTACCAGCGAAGAGGCCGTTTTGGCGGGCTTTGAGAAAGCACGTGCAGCTCATGGGCAAGAACGCGTTCTTGTCCATTGCGCGCAAATTTCTCGCCGCGGCAAGACTGTCGGCTGGAACAAGGAAAAACAGGCGTATACGCGGCTCTCGACGGAGGATTATGCCTTCTCAGCCGAGGGCATTTTGGTGGCAAGCTATCGTGTGGCGTCCATCTCTGCGCTTGGCATGGCGGGCCTGGAACCACTGGAAGATGGCGAACGTGGTGTAATAACGCTTACGGCGTCGGCCGCCGCGCAGGACGCGCAAATCGGTCAAGTGGCCTATGGGTCGTGCAAGGCAGGCGTCAATGGGCTGGTGCTGCCTATGGCGCGCGATTTGATGGAGCTGGGTATTCGGGTGAACTCGATCATGCCGGGGATTTTTGCGACGCCGCCCATGTTGGGCATGAAAGACCGGGCACCTGCCATGTTTGACCAACTGGCCGCATCGGTGCCTTTCCCCAAGCGATTGGGCAAACCTGAAGAATTTGCGAGCCTGGTTCTTGAGCTTGTGCGCAACAGCTATTTTAACGGCCAGACGATCCGGCTGGATGGCGCAATCCGCATGCCGCCGCGCTAAGCCTTTTAAGCGAATTTTCCTTTGTTGTCCTAAGCGCTGAAGCCTATGGGCTTTGGCAAATATCATTTTTGGGAGAGTCGCACATGCGTCAGATTGATCATTTCATTATGGGTGGGGCGGGGAGCGCGCCCAAGCGTTTTGGCGATGTGTTCAACCCCAATGAAGGCGGTGTTCAGGCGCAAGTGGTTCTGGGCGATGCGGCGGTGCTGGAGCGCGCGGTGCAGGCCGCGCTTGCCGCACAGCCCGCATGGGCGGCGACCAATCCGCAACGCCGGGCGCGCGTGATGTTTGATTTCAAGCGGCTGATTGAAGACAATATGGACGATCTTGCCCATATGCTCTCAGCCGAGCATGGCAAGGTGATTGCGGACAGCAAAGGCGATATTCAGCGCGGGCTGGAAGTGATTGAATTTGCCTGTGGTCTGCCGCACTTGCTGAAGGGTGAGTATACGCAAGGCGCGGGCCCCGGCATTGATGTCTATTCGGTGCGCCAGCCTTTGGGTCTGGGTGCTGGCATTACGCCGTTTAACTTCCCCGCGATGATCCCGATGTGGATGTTTGGCCCGGCGATTGCGGTGGGCAATGCCTTTATTGTGAAGCCGTCGGAACGTGATCCATCCGTGCCTGTGCGTCTGGCTGAACTGATGTTGGAAGCAGGCGCGCCTGAGGGCATTTTGCAGGTGGTGCATGGCGATAAAGAAATGGTCGATGCCATTTTGGATCACCCGGCGATTGCAGCAGTCAGCTTTGTCGGCTCGTCGGATATTGCGCATTATGTCTACAGCCGAGGCGTTGCGGCGGGCAAGCGCGTGCAGGCGATGGGCGGTGCCAAGAACCATGGCATTGTGATGCCCGATGCTGATCTCGATCAGGTGGTGAATGATCTGGCCGGCGCCGCCTTTGGCTCAGCCGGTGAACGCTGCATGGCGCTGCCGGTTGTTGTGCCGGTGGGCGATGAGACAGCCGAGCGGCTGAAAGAAAAGCTGATCCCGGCCATCCACGCGTTAAAGGTTGGTATCTCAACCGATGCTGAGGCGCATTATGGCCCGGTGGTCACGCAAGCACATAAGGAAAAGGTCGAAGGCTGGATCCAAAAGGGCGTGGAGGAAGGCGCTGAACTGGTCATTGATGGCCGTGGCTTTACACTGCAGGGCCATGAGAAGGGCTTTTTTGTGGGCCCGACGCTGTTTGACCATGTGACGACCGATATGGCGTCTTACAAAGAAGAAATCTTCGGGCCTGTGCTCCAAATTGTGCGGGCGCAAAGCTTTGAAGAGGCGCTGACGCTGCCCTCGACACATCAATATGGCAATGGCGTTGCCATCTTCACGCGCAATGGCCATGCCGCGCGCGAATTTGCCGCCCGTGTCAATGTTGGCATGGTCGGCATTAACGTGCCGATCCCCGTGCCTGTCGCCTATCACAGCTTTGGTGGCTGGAAGCGGTCTGGCTTTGGCGATCAGGATCAATATGGCATGGAAGGCATTCGCTTCTGGACCAAGGTGAAGAAGATCACCAGCCGCTGGCCCGATGGCGCCGTGGATGGCGGCAATGCCTTTATCATTCCAACCATGGGGTGAGCCATTTACCTGTCATCCTGAACTTGGTTCAGGATCTATTGGCACCAATGCCAAGCGTTTGAATGAGGGTCGGCCGGCGGAGTTGATGGATGCTGAAACACGTTCAGCATGACGGAATTAAAAATCAGGGCAGAAGAAACACATGACACAATTTGACCTGACCGAAGATCAGCGCGCCATTCAGGAGATGGCGGCCAAGTTCACGGCAGATGCGATTACGCCCTTTGCCGCGGAATGGGATGAGAAGCACCTCTTCCCGCGCGCGACGATTAAGGCCGCGGCTGAGCTGGGCTTTGGCGCGATTTATGTGTCGGAAGAGTCCGGGGGTATTGGGCTGGGGCGGCTGGAAGCGGCGCTGATTATGGAAGCCATGGCCTATGGCTGCCCGACCACCAGCGCGTTCATCTCGATCCATAATATGGCCGCGTGGATGATCGACTCTTTTGGGTCGGAGGATCTGAAAAGCCGCTATCTGCCCAGTCTTATCACGATGGACAAAATCGCCAGCTATTGCCTCACCGAGCCGGGCTCAGGCTCGGACGCGGCGGCGCTCAAAACCACGGCAAGGCTGGAAGGCGATCATTACGTTGTCTCGGGCACCAAGCAGTTCATCTCGGGCGCGGGCGAGAATGAAGTCTATGTCGTGATGGTCCGCACGGGCGCGGCTGGGGCCAAGGGCATTAGCTGCCTTGTCATTGACAAGGATATGCCCGGCGTCAGCTTTGGCGCGCAAGAACGGAAGCTGGGCTGGCACGCCCAGCCGACCGCGCAACTGATTTTAGAAGAGGTGCGTGTCCCCCTTGCCAATCGCGTGGGCGAAGAAGGCGATGGCTTTAAGTTCGCCATGGCTGGGCTGGATGGCGGGCGCCTCAACATTGGGGCCTGCTCGCTGGGCGGGGCGCAGCGCTGTCTGGATGAGGCCATCCGCTATACGCAGGAGCGCCAGCAGTTCGGCACAGCCATTGCCGAGTTCCAGAACACCCAGTTTACGCTGGCGGATATGGCAACTGACTTAGAAGCCGCACGCGCGCTGCTTTACCTCGCCGCCGCCAAGGTCACCGCCAATGCGCCTGACAAAACAAAGTTTGCGGCAATGGCCAAGCGGCTGGCAACTGACAGCGGCTCCGCCATTGTCGATCGCGCGCTCCAGCTCCATGGCGGCTATGGCTATCTGATGGATTATCCCATCGAACGCTTCTGGCGCGACTTGCGCGTCCATTCTATACTAGAAGGAACCAACCAAATCATGCGCATGATTATCGGCAGGGAACTGACCAAAGCATGAGTGACGTTCTCACCCGAGTTGAGGGAAAAGCAGGCATTATCAGCCTGAACCGGCCTAAGGCGATCCACGCCCTGACGCTTGAAATGGTTCGCGCCATGACTGAAGCGCTCTTGGCATGGCGTCATGATCCTACCGTTGAAGCCGTGATTGTTGATCATCATGAAGGCCGCGGCTTTTGTGCCGGGGGTGACATTGCCTTTTTGCGCCAATCGGCGTTGGAAGATGCTGGCGTTTCGGGCCGGCGCTTTTTCTATGAGGAATATCAGCTCAACCATCTGATGTTCACGTATGAAAAGCCGATTATCGCGTTCATGGATGGCATTACGATGGGCGGTGGCGTTGGCATTAGCCAGCCCGCCCGCCTGCGGGTCGCCACCCCCAATACGCGCTTTGCCATGCCTGAAACAGGCATCGGCCTGTTCCCTGATGTGGGCGGTGGCTGGTATCTCTCACGCCTCGAAGGGCGATTGGGGGCGTTTTTGGCCCTCACAGGCGCGCGGCTGGATGGTGCCGAATGTCTCGCCATTGGCTTGGCAACACATTATCTGGAGCCTGAAAAACTGGCCGAGGCAAAGGCGCGGATTGCGGAAGACCCAAGCCGTGCCGACGGTATTTTGAGCCTGTTGTCCGCAGCGCCGCCTGAGGCCCGAATTGTTGGCAATATCGCGCAGATCAATCGGCTGTTCGCATCTGACCATTTTGAAGAGGTGCTTGCCGCGCTTGAGGCAGATCCCTCAGATTGGGCAGCCAAGGAATTGGCGACATTGCGCACCAAATCTCCACAAACCTGCAAAGTTGCGCTCCGCCAACTGCGCGAGAGCCTGAGCTGTGCAGATTTTGCTGCCAACATGGCAATGGAATATCGCATCGCCAGCCGCGTGTTGGTGCGCCCCGATTTTACGGAAGGCGTGCGCGCGGTAATTGTTGATAAGGATAATGCGCCCAAATGGTCGCCTGCCACTGCCGAAGAGGTGACCAAGGATTTGCTTGATGCGATTTTTGCACCTTTGCCCCAAGAAGAAGAATGGAAACCGCTATCGACGATTTAGGCGCTAATCCGTCACCCTGAACGTGTTTCAGGGTCATTCGCGCTAAGGCCGTTGATATTGTGATAATGGATGCTGAAACAAGTTCAGCATGACGATTTGGGAGTGAGACCTATGTCCCTGTTTGAAACCATCCTTGTGGACCAGCGCGGGGCCGTCACGCTGATTACACTTAATCGCCCGCAGGCGCTGAACGCCTTGAATTCGCAGGTGCTGGAAGAGCTGATTGCAGCTTTCGCCGGGTTCGAGGCAGATGCATCGCAGCGCTGTGCCGTCATCACCGGCAGCGGCGAAAAGGCGTTTGCCGCCGGCGCTGACATTAAGGAAATGGCGGATAAGCCAGCCGCAGAATTTTATGCGGATGATTTCTTCAGCCGTTGGACCAGCCATTTGGTCAAAACCACGCGCAAACCCTGGATTGCGGCAGTTAATGGCTTTGCCTTGGGCGGCGGCTGTGAACTGGCAATGATGGCAGACTTCATCATTGCGGCTGATACCGCACGGTTTGGGCAGCCCGAGATCAAGCTGGGCGTTGGCCCCGGCATGGGCGGATCACAACGGCTGACTCGCGCGATTGGCAAGGCCAAAGCGATGGAAATGTGCCTGACTGGCCGAATGATGGGCGCTGAAGAAGCAGAACGCGCTGGCCTGGTCGCGCGCGTGGTGCCGCTGGCCTCGCTGGTGGATGAGGCATTGAAAACAGCGGCTGAAATTGCCGCCATGCCGCCACTGGCTGCGATTGCGAATAAGGAAATGGTGAATGCCGCCTTTGAAACAACATTGGATCAAGGCTTGATGATGGAGCGGCGGATTTTCCAAGTGCTGACCGCGACCGAAGACAAGCGCGAGGGCATGGCTGCCTTTATTGATAAGCGCCCGGGAAATTGGACCGGCAAGTAACTTAAGGTTCCGCCCAAATGCACATATTGGCATTTGGGCGGAACGTCTGTGCCTTGAGCGGCCGTTAAATCCGCTGGCCGCCCCGTGCGATCACCATATCTTCGCGGTTATTCTCAAAATCGCTGGCATCATGGCGCTCGCGCAACTGCGTTTCCGGGCGGCCAAAAGTCCGATTAACCATACGGCCGCGGATCACAGCCGGGCGCTGGCCCACTTCAGTCACCCAGCGGTCCAGATGCGTATATTCATGCACGGACAAAAACTCCTGCGCATTATAGGCTTCGCGCATAATGGCGCCGTACCAGGGCCAGATCGCAATATCAGCAATTGTGTAGTCGTCCCCAACCATGAACTGGTTCTGCGCCAGATGTGTGTCCAGCACGTGCAATTGTCGTTTGGTTTCCATCGCAAAGCGATCAATGGGGTATTGCATTTTGAAGGGTGCATAGGCGTAAAAATGGCCAAGCCCGCCGCCAACATAGGGGGCAGAGCCCATTTGCCACATCACCCAATTCATCGTTTCGGCGCGCTTATGTGGGTCAGATGGCAGAAATTCTCCAAATTTCTCAGCTAGATAAAACAACATAGAGGCGCTTTCGAACAGCCGAATGCTGGGGCTGACCGACAAATCGCGCATGGCCGGGATTTTGGAATTGGGGTTGATGCTGACAAAGTCTGACCCAAATTGATCGCCCACGCCAATGTTAATCAGCCACGCATCATATTCCGCACCCGCATGGCCCTTGGCGAGCAGCTCTTCGAGCATGATGGTCACTTTGACGCCATTGGGCGTGCCCAGCGAATAGAGCTGCAATGGATGCTTACCAACGGGAAGCTCCGCCTCTTTTGTTGCACCAGAAATTGGGCGGTTGATGTTGGCGAATTGGCCGCCATTCGCCTTGTCCCACACCCAGACTTTGGGCGGCACATAGCCCGGGGGCTGATTATTGGCGGGGTCTTGTGCGTCAGACATGATGTGCGCTCTCCTTTATTCGCTGGCGGCTGGGCCGTTTTGCGCGTTATTGCATTGCGGGGCGGGCGCGGCCAAGCCTAAAGTCTGCCCTTACCTAAAGGGCAGATATGGCCCCTCTCGACCCCGTTGCACTTCGCTGTTAGCGCAGCTTTATGACGACTCCTGCACTTCACACAGATCAAAGCCTTGCCACCGACTTTCGCCAAGCGATGCGCCATGTGGCCTCGGCGGTCTATCTCATCACCAGCCGCGGGCCCGATGGCAATGCGGGGATGACGGCAATAGCCGCCTGTTCGCTGAGCTTTGATCCCATGTCAGTCTTAATTTGCGTCAATCGTTCTGCCTCCCTGATGCAGACCTTGGAAGCCTCGGGCAAATTTGTTCTCAATATCTTAAGCCGCGAAGATGAAGCGGTCGCCACGGCCTTTGGCAGCCCTGCAGGCAAAGCCAGCCGCTTTGTTGAGGGCGAATGGTATGATCTGGCGGGAATGCCTGCATTGCGGACCAGCCTGTCGAGCATTGCGTGCGATGTGGCCAACAGCATGGATTTTGGCACGCACCGGATTTTTGCGGGTGTTGTGCAACAGGTGGATAATCGCTGCGGATTAGAAGAATTGCTTTATTGCAACGGACAATTCCGGCATTTGGAAGGTCAATAAGGCTGCGGAACGGCCAAGAGGGAGAGGGTGATGTTCAAAACACGATTGACCGAAATGTTCGGCATTGAAACCCCCATTTGCATGGGCGGCATGACAGGTGTTGGCTATGGTGAACTGGTGGCCGCCGTCGCCAATGCGGGCGCTTTGGGCTTTATCACGGCGCATATGTTTCCCAGTGGCGAGGCGCTGCTGGACGAAATTGAAAAGACCAAAAAGCTGACCGACAAGCCCTTTGGCGTGAACTTGACGCTGCTGCCGTCAATCAACCCCATTCCTTATGATGAATATCGCGAAGCCATTATCGCTTCGGGTATCAAGATTGTGGAGACCGCGGGCCGCGCTCCGACCGATCATTTGCCGCGCTTTAAAGAAAATGGCGTGAAGGTGATCCATAAATGCACCTCGGTCCGCCACGCAGTGTCGGCAGTGAATAAGGGCGTCGACGTTATCAGCATTGATGGTTTTGAGTGCGCTGGGCATCCGGGCGAAGATGATGTTGGGCTGGTCGTGCTGTTGCCCGCAACAGTCGATGCGCTGCCCGATACGCCCATCATCGCCTCGGGCGGTATGGCCGATGGCCGCAGTTTGGTTGCAGCGCTGGCGCTGGGTGCCGATGGCGTCAATATGGGCACACGCTTTTGTGCGACAGTGGAGGCCAAGATCCACCCCAATGTGAAGCAGAAGATTGTTGAGAATACCGAGCTGGATACGGTGCTTGTTGGCCGGTCATTGCGCAACACGGCGCGTGTGGCAAAAAATGCCGTGTCGGTGCAAGTTGCCGAAATTCAGCGCGATCCAACGAAGAGCTTTGAGGATGTAAAGGCCCTGATGGCCGGCCAGCGCGGCCGCGACAATGTGCTGCGCGATGGCGATACCGATGGCGGCATTTGGACCAGCGGGCAAAGCCAGGCGCTGATCCACGACATCCCAACTTGTGCGGATTTGGTGAAGAACATCATGGCGCAGGCAGAGCGTGTCCGCGCGCGCCTTGGCGCCTGATTGAGGGGGGCAGGGCAATGGCCGGGCTGTGGTTTGATGATCTTGTGGTGGGGCAGGTGTTTGACCATGCCATGCGCCGCACAGTGACCGAGACAGATAATGTCCTCTTCACCACGCTGACACACAATCCGGCGCTGCTCCATTTGGATGAAGAGTATATGAAGGGCACTGAATTTGGTGCCCGGATTGTCAATTCGGTCTACACGCTGGGTCTGATGGTTGGCATTTCGGTGGGCGACACCACTTTGGGCACGGCCATTGCCAATCTGGGCTGGGATGAGGTGCGTTTTCCCAAGCCGCTCTTTCATGGCGATACAGTGCGGGTGACGACCGAAGTCATTGATCTGCGCGAGTCCAAATCGCGCGCGGATGCAGGCATTGTCACCTTCTTGCACAAGGCCTTCAACCAGCATGGAGATTTGGTCGCCAGCTGCAAGCGCACGGGCCTTCAGCGCAAACGCCCGGTGGAGATGGCCTGATGAACGTGCCGCTGCGGTCTTTGCTCTTCATTCCCGGCGATAGTGAAAAGAAGCTCGCAAAAGTGGCGGGCTGCGGCGCGGATGCTGTGATCCTCGACTTGGAGGATTCTGTAGCCCCAGCGCAAAAGGCGGATGCGCGCAAGCGCGTGGCTGATTTTTTGGGAACGGCGCCGCGCGGGGCAGGGGCGCCACGCTATTGGGTGCGGATCAACCCATTGGATAGCGGCCTTTTGCTGGACGATTTGGCGCAGATCATGCCCGCCGCGCCGGATGGCATTATGCAGCCCAAAACCAATGGCCCGGCCTGTGTGCGCCAGGTGAGCCATTATCTTGATGCCTTTGAAGCTGCAGGCGGCGCTCCTGATGCTGCAACAGCCATCATCGCAATTGCCACGGAAACGGCTATCGCGCCCTTCCACTTGGGCGAATTTGCAGGGGCGGGCCTGTCGCGCCTTGCAGGCCTCACATGGGGCGCAGAGGATTTGGCAACGGCCATTGCGGCCAGTGGCAATCGTGCGGCCAATGGGGATTGGATGTTTACGTTCCAAATGGCGCGCGCGTTGTGCTTATTGGCGGCACATGCCAGTGGCGTGCAGGCAATTGAAACGCTTCATGCTGATTTCCGTGACGAGGCTGGGTTGCGTGCCTCGTGTCAGGCGGCGCGTGCGGAGGGTTTTTCGGGTCGCTTGGCCATCCACCCAGCGCAAGTCGCGATCATCAATGCGGCCTTTTTGCCCTCGGCAGCAGAGTTGGATCATGCCCGCCGGATCGTTGAGGCTTTTGCCGCCAACCCCGGCGTCGGCACAATCGGGCTGGATGGCAAAATGGTTGATATTCCGCATCTGAAACAGGCCGAGCGGCTTTTGGCCTTGGCACATGCCTATGGTGTGGGGGCCAGCGCCTAGCCGCGCGACGATGAGGGCCTCGGCTCAAAATGGGCACTGAAGTGATCCCTTGGCACATCAACACAAGCTATAAGAAATAGAAATTAAATCTGCGATTATGCCAGGGGCGTTTTGGATCCCGTTCAGCGCAGACAGGGGGGGAATGTGGAAGCCGATTTTGTGATTATTGGCGGCGGCTCGGCAGGCTGTGTTTTGGCCAATCGCCTGTCGGCAGACCCGCGCAATCGCGTGATCCTGATCGAAGCGGGCGGCAACGGCAAATCATTCCTGCTGTCCATGCCTGCTGGCTTTGGCGTAACAGCCAATGGTCCGGGCCATTCATGGCATTATTTTGGGGCAGCTGAGCCGTCTATTCAGGGGCGCAAGATGTTGCTGCCCAGAGGGAAAGGCCTTGGCGGTTCCTCCAATATCAATGGTTTGCTCTATGTGCGGGGCCAGCAGGCGGATTATGATAGCTGGAGCAATTTGGGCGCCATTGGCTGGGGCTGGGCAGATGTTGCGCCCTATTTTCGCAAAAGTGAAAGCTATGCCGGTGGGGGAACCGAGCTGCGTGGCGATGCAGGGCCCTTGCGGGTCGAAGAAGTGTCCCACCGCAACCCCACAAATGATGCCATTATTTCGGCCTTTGCAGAAATTGGGGTGCCCCGATCAGAGGATTATAATGGCCCCGATCAATTTGGCGCCTTTTATTATCAAACAACAATGGCCGATGGTCGCCGATGCTCGGCTGCAGACGCCTTTTTGCGCCCAGCGATCAAGCGGCCCAATTTAACTGTTTTAACGGGGGTAGAGTGTCGCCGCATTATCGTGAAAGATCATCGCGCAACGGGCGTTGAGATTGAAGGTGCGCGGGGCCTGCAGACCATCACTGCGCGGCGTGAAGTTATTTTGTCGGCAGGGGCGTATCATAGCCCTAAGCTGTTGCTGCTGTCAGGCATTGGCCCCGCGGCGCATTTGCAGGACATGGGCATTCCCGTGGTGCAGAATAGCCCAGATGTGGGCCGAAACCTGCAAGACCATTATATTTTAACGATGAGCTGGCGTCTGCGGGCCGGTGTCTACAGCTATAACCAAGAATTGTCGGGCGGCCGTCTGCTATGGAATGTGCTGCGCTATGTGGCGCGGCGCGATGGCGCGATGACCATTCCTGCAGCGCAAGTCGGCGCCTTTTTGAAATCGGATGCCGCACTGGATCGGCCAGATATTCAATTCCACTGCCTGCCTGTGACAGGAGATTTGGACGCCGCCGCCACGGGGGAAAAATCTGCGCTGTCGCCATGGCCCGGACTAACGCTTGGCCCAAATGTTTTGCGCCCTGAATCGCGCGGTCATGTGCGGCTGAGCAGTCCCAATCCAAAAGACGTGCCGGACATTGTTCATAACTGGCTGGATGCGCCCGAAGATCAACGATTATCGGTGCGTGCAATGCGTATCGCGCGCGACTTGGTTCGCAGCCCATCCTTGGCGCCATTGGTTGAGTATGAAGCCTGGCCGGGCGCTGCCTGCCAAACGGATGATGAGTTGGTGGCTTATGCCAAAGCCTATGGCAATACGGGCTATCACCCCGTGGGCACCTGCCGCATGGGGATCGATGCGGCGGCTGTTGTGGATCCCTCTTTGCGCGTCAATGGCGTTAAGGGGCTGCGCGTTGTCGATGCCTCTGTCATGCCGCGTCTCGTGTCTGGAAATACCAACGCACCTGCCATCATGATTGGCGAAAAGGGCGCAGATCTGATTTTGCAGGGCTAACCATTTGCCCATACCGGCTTTTGTTCGGTTGGGCTGTGTCAGAAGAAGGAACCAAGTTCTTGAAACTTGTCCAAGCGCAAAAGATCGACAGTGTCGAGGATTATCAGCTGGTTGAAGCGCCCCGCCCAACCCCGTCGGACGAGGACGTCCTGATCCGCGTCAAGATGTGCGGCATGGGCTATGTCGACGCACTGGTCGCGCTTGGGGGCTATCAAGTTAAGCCGCCCGTGCCGTTCACCCCGGGACAAGAAATTGCGGGCGTGGTTGAGGCTGTTGGCGCACAGGTGCAGTCTGTAAAAATTGGCGATCGCGTGATGGCCAATTGCTTTGGGGGCGGGCTGGCAGACTATGTTGCTGTGCCGCACCCAATGGTCACGGCCATTCCTGACCAACTGGCGGATGCGCAAGCGGCTGGCTTTCGCGTCAACTATTTGACGGCCCTGCACGGTCTGCGGGATCGTGCCCAAATCCGGGCTGGGGAACGCCTCCTCATATTTGGTGCTGCAGGCGGTGTGGGCAGTGCCGCGATCCAAGTGGGTAAACGGCTGGGTGCGCACGTCATTGCCGTTGCCTCAACGGAAGAAAAACGGGCTTTTGCTCTTCACCTTGGCGCGGACGCGGTGCTTGATACCAAGGAAGATGGCTGGCGTGACAGGCTGAAGCAGATCTGTGGCGGCAAAGGCGTCGATGTCATTTTTGATCCGGTTTCGGGGCCGTTGTTTGAACTGGCATTCCGGTCGCTCAATTGGGGCGGGCGGCATCTGGTCGTCGGGTTTGCTGGCGGGCCAATCCCAAAGCTTTCCATTAACTTGTCGCTGATGAAGGGGGCGTCTTTGGTGGGGGTCGATGTGCGGCAATTTCTTCTGTACCAAAATGCGCAGGCCATGCGCCATTTAGACGAGCTGCTTGCTTGGGTCGCCACGGGCGAGATGCGCCCGCCGAGTGGCCGTGAATTTGCACTGGACGATTTTGCAGACGCCATGCGCTTTGCCCTGTCAGGATCAGGACTTGCCAAATCCGTTATTCGCGTAAGCGATTAAAGGGCCACCAAGCCGCCGCCGATTGGGTGATTACAAGGCAGGGCTCTCAGGGGCCAGCAGGGCACGCCATGGCGCTGTCAGCACGGCATCACACGCCGCGCGCGCGTCTGGCGCCAGGGCCGCATATCGGCTGCGCAATTCCCGCAGGCATTTGACCTGATATTTAAACGTGCCTTGGCTATAGGTCATGCCCATTGCCGTCATGGTGAAGGTGTCTGCACCATCATCGGCTGCTGCTGCATTGGCCAGCAGGAAGGGGGCGTAAACCTCGCCAGCAATGCGGACCAGCTCGTGCACCACAGGCGCAAACCCTGGGCTCCATTCTCCCTCAATCCCACTCATATCATCCAGATGTGCCAGCCAGCGATAGGTGTAGGGATAGTCGGCGCGCATCATGGCCTGTGGGGTTGGGTCCGTCCCGAGCTGCGAGAGCTGGCCATAAAGGCCAAATTCAGCCAGGCTTGGGCGTGTGCCAAATAAGCAATGCTGATCAACAACATGGGCTTCCAATGCGGTCAGAACCGCGCGGGTGCTGGCTTCAATCAGCGGGAAGTTTTCGCGCGTGCAGCCCACCAGTGCCATGCGCGACACTTGGCGGTCGCGGAATTGCGCGGCAAAGGCTTGGCTCCGCTCTAAACCGCCGCCCTTCATATTATCAAAGGCCAGCCAGCGGCTCATTTGCACCTGATCAATGTCGTCCAGCCAGCGATAGCCGAACATTGCCTTGGTGAGCCATTCATCGCCAAAATCTTCTAAAAGATGGGCAATAAAGGCTTGGGCCGGATCACTGGGCACAATCGCGCGTTCAGCATGGCGGGCTTCAAGGTCATAGATCAGCGGTGTCGTGTCGTTATCATAATGCCCATCCGGATATCGTAAGACGGGGATCACGGGCGCGCGGACCTGTGTCAAAGCATCGCGCGCAGGGGCCCCATCCACCCAAATATGGGCCAATCGCCGATATCGCAGCACGGCCCGCAATTTGATGGAATAGGGAGAGCCCAGCGCGCCAAACACAGTGTAGAGCGCCAAATCACTGACATCTATCGGGGTGATCGCACGTGCCGCCATGCCTTTTGCCTCTCTCTTGCCCGGTTGCCGGGCTGGGCAAGACTATGTGTAAGCACCAGGCCAATGTCCAGCCGCCTTTGAGGGGGCTGGTCCATCACATCTCTACCCTATGGCGCCTTCCCCTTGTCAGCGGGCCGACCAGCCTTTAGCCCTTCCGCCACCAAGATGTTCGGGCAAGAAGAAAGGCTGTCCTGATGCGCGCGCTAAATGGGTTGTCTTGCGCTGTTGCGGCACTGCTCTTTTTGGGGGAAGTTGCCCGCTTTTGGGGGGATGTCCGCTTCTTTCCGATGGCTTTGGATGAGATCGGCGTGGCTGCGCTACTGATCTGGGCTGCCACGCGCACGCCGGATAAGGCCGTGCCTTGGCATTTGGTGGGCTGGGGCGCCTTTTGTGGCATGGTTATGGTTTTGCTGGTTGAAACCGCCAGCCACCAAATTCATGGTCCCCAAAAGGCTGCAGGGCCTTTTTATCTCTTTGCTCTCAGCACGTTGCTGATGACGGGCCTATGGGCGTTGCGGCGGGCCTTTGCCTTGATGGGCGGCCATGTCATCCGGTAACGTGACAGAGATAAGAAAGGGGTTACGCACCGCCCCTATGCTATAGCGCGCATCGGTTAAAATAACGCGTTGGCCTTGGGGCGTTTGCTCAAAGCGCGCATAAGGCAGCCTTGCCCAATAAAGAAAATCGGCCACCTCTTTCGAGGCGCGTGCTTTGGCGACAAGCGGATTGTCCATCTGTGTGGGAATGGCCGTTTTCTCTAAAGTAACGTGCGGCGTCGGCAGCCAAGTCACAACGCCCAGACCATAGCTGTCATTTGCAACAAACACGACGTCGCGTCGAAACGGATTGAGGGGGACTGGGCTGGCCACCACCTCCGTCACAGGGCCACGACCTGCAGCGTCAGCTGTCGCGCGCGTCATATCTTCGGCAATCACGCTGCTGGCGCCCATCGCGCCAATATAGGCCACACTCAGGGCAAGGCTGATCCGCGCAGGCTGATATGCACTGGGCCGCACCTGCTTCTGCCGGCGGCGTGACCAAAAGACGCCAATCCCAAGCGCCAGCCATAGCCAGATATCGATGATGAACAGCGTATCGCCGTAAAACCATTGGTCAGACAAAGGCATCAGCAGGCGAATGCCATAGGTGTTCAATAAATCGAGCGTAGGGTGGGACAGCCAGCCAATATAGGCCAAACCAAGCAGCCACCCAGCATGAATGGGCAAGCGCTCAGCCGGCCGGGTCCCACGGCGCGCTTGCCAGCGATCAAAGAGGATCATCGCACCGACCAGCAGCGGGGGCAGCACCAGCATGGCCAGCGGGCCATGCGTCCAACCCCGGCGCCACGCCAGATTCTCGCCAATCAGCAATCCCAATACATCAATGTCAGGCAAATTGGCGGCGATGATAATTGTGGCCATGCCAAGGCCAGTCTTTTGCTTCAGACCGGCCTCTGCCAGCGCGGCCCCGGCGAGGCTGTGTGCAAGATTATCCATCCCCCATAGTTGCAGGCAGACGCCCAGAAGCCAACAGGCTTGTGCAGGCCGGGGCGCAATGGGAGGGGGCAGAAAGGCTGCTGGCGGAGACGGAGGGATTCGAACCCTCGATACGGTTACCCGTATGACGCTTTAGCAAAGCGTTGGTTTCAGCCACTCGCCCACGCCTCCGGCGCGTCTGGCTGGGGGCGCTATATAAAATGTCCCACCATTTGTCCCACCACAATTTATTTTAGTAGAGGATCATGCAACATGGGCCAATTA
>JBEDNE010000061.1:0-25999 GCA_041170745.1 Pseudomonadota bacterium | reverse complement strand
GCGCCTCGAATCCCTAATGGCGCGGCTCCATCACTGATGGCCCCTTCGTCTAGCGGTTAGGACGCGGCCCTTTCACGGCTGAAACACGGGTTCGATTCCCGTAGGGGTCACCATCTTGGACAAAAGAGCCTTCTCGGCGCCTCGCTTTGGGCAATAGGTCTCAACCAGCGACATTTTTTCCCACAAAATTCTTCTCCTACACGCCGCCAGCACGCCAATCTGTGTCTAGATTCATTGCGTTGGTGCGTTACAAGACCCAGCATGAAAATAGGAGAGCAGATGCGAGGGCTATTGCGCGAGCCACTCGTCCATTTTTTGGCCGCTGGTCTTTTGGTCTTTGTGATCGCCAGTTGGCGGGGCGCATCCGTTGATCCCTCTGATCGAACCATTGCCATTGATGAAGATCGGGTGACCTGGCTGGTCAGCCAGTTTGAACGGACATGGCAGCGCAGCCCATCTCCCCCCGAAATTGATCAACTGATCCGCGATTATGTGAAAGAAGAAGTCTATTATCGTGAGGGCTTGCGGATGGGGTTGGATCAGGATGATCCCATCATCCGGCGGCGTTTGCGGTCGAAGATGGAGTTTTTGGCCGCCTCGCAAGTGGAAAGCGCCCCAGCCACAGAGGCGGACCTGCAAAGCTGGCTGGCAAGCCATAAGGCCCGTTATGCCGAAGGCACCCGCTATAGCTTTGATCAGCTTTATCTCGGTTCAGCTGATGATCCCGAAATTGCAGCGCAAGCACCCGCTTTAAAGCGCGCCATTGCAACGCAGAAAGACTGGCGCACTTTGGGCCAAGCCATTTCCTTGCCCAGCCAGATGGCGGGCGCAGATGCCACAGCCATCGGAAATGCGTTTGGAGAAGAATTTGCGGCTACTTTGGCAGATGTGACGCCGGGGGACTGGCAAGGGCCGGTAAAATCAAGCTTTGGCTTGCATCTGGTGCGGATCACGAACGTCGTGCCGGGCCGCGTGCCGCCATTGGCAGCGGTGCGCCAGCGCGTCGAAAATGATTGGCGCGATGCCACATTGTCTGAACGGCAGGACCGTGCCTATCAGGCGCTGCTTGATGGCTATCAGGTGCGGATTCAAAAACCGTGACATTTGCCCTGAAGCTTTTCTTGGCTATTTTTCTTGTATTTGGGGGGCTTGCGCCTGCCCATGCGGATGAATTGCGCCCTGGCTATCTTGATTTAACGCAAGTTTCGACAAGCCAATGGCGAATGACCTTTAAAGGCCCGTTCCGCACCGGCCTTGCCAATCGCGCAATGCCCAGTGTGCCTGCAGGCTGCACCGCGGGGCCGCCTGAGCGGGTGGCTGATGACCTGGCCGTCAAATCCACGTGGACCTTGACGTGTAAGGAGCCACTGGCGGGCAAAGACATTCAGCTCATTGGCTTGGATCGCAGTGTGGCAGATGCACTGGTGCGGGTGGCGCCTTTAGGAGAGGCCGTGCAGACCGCCCGTCTAACGCCGGATCAAGACAGTTTTACCATCGCGTCAAAAGCCAATCGCTGGGATGTCGCCAAAACCTATTTTGTCATTGGTGTTGAACATATTGTCTTTGGCTTTGACCATTTATTCTTCGTGATCGCGCTGGTCCTGCTGCTTGGGCAGGGGATGACGATTTTGAAAGCTGTTACGGCGTTTACCGTTGCCCATTCCATTACGCTGATTGGGACAACCTTGGGCTTTCTGGGGTTGCCGCAGCGCCCAGTGGAAAGTGTGATTGCTTTGTCGATCGTGTTTTTGGCTGTTGAGATTGCCAAGGCTCAGCCCGGACAGTTGCGCTTGTCCCAACGAATCCCTTGGATTGTCGCCTTCCTATTTGGGTTGCTGCACGGCTTTGGTTTTGCAGGCGCGCTGAAAGAAATTGGTCTGCCCGAAGGGGAAGTGCCAATGGCCTTGCTGACGTTTAACCTAGGTGTGGAAGCCGGACAGGTGGCTGTTGTTTTGGCAAGCATGGCCATTTTGGCACTCATTTCGCGCTTTGCGCCGCCGGCGCGCCGGCCCGTGGTGTTGGCGACCACCTATGCCATGGGCACCATTGCCAGCTTTTGGTTTATCGAGAGGACCTTGATCTAACGTCCTTGGGGCATGGACCATTGGGGCTTTGGTTTCCCGTCGAACCCCGCTAGGGCCGGGTCATGAATGAAATAACACCCATGCCAATGTCCAAGGGATGGGCTGATGAGGCCCGCGCAACACTGGCCTTGGCGTGGCCACTGATTCTTTCAAACCTGTCGGGCGCACTGATCCACGCAACCGATGTCTTTCTGCTCGGTAAGCTGGGGCCAGAGCCACTGGCAGCGGGGGCTTTGGCAACCAATTTCGTCATGTCGATTTCGCTTTTCGGCATGGGGTTGATGGTCGCAACAGCGCCAATGATTGCCTCAGAAAAAGGACGCAAAGCCCATTCCGTGCGCGATGTGCGCCGGACAGTGCGGCAAGGCTTATGGCTATGCCTGAGCTTTTGCGTGCCGATCTGGGTGCTTTTGGGCTTTTCGGAGCAGATTTTTCGCGCGCTGGGCCAGCAACCCGATTTGGCACGAGATGCAGCGGCAATGGTCGCTGCCTTGAAGTGGAGTATGTTTCCCTTTCTCGGGCTGGTCGTGCTGCGGTCTTTCCTCTCTGCCAAAGGGCGCACCATCTGGGCACTTTATGTGTCTTTGCTGGGGGTGATTGCCAATGCCGTGCTGAATTATGGGCTGGTGCTCGGTAAATTTGGCTTTCCGCAGATGGGCGTGGTGGGGGCCGGCATTGGCAGCAGCCTTGTAAACCTCGCCATGTTTCTGGTGATGGTGGGGATTGTTACGCGGCATAAGGATTTTCGGCGGTATCACCTCTTTGGCCGGTTTTGGCGGGCAGATTGGCCACGTTATCGTGCGCTTGTCCGCTTAGGCCTGCCCATTGGCCTGACCATGGGCTTTGAAGCGTCGGTATTTAGCGCGGCTGTCTTTCTGATGGGGTTGATTAGCACGGAATCGGTGGCGGCCCATGCCGTGGCGCTGCAGATTGCCTCGCTCACGTTCATGGTGCCGCTGGGGCTTGCTCAGGCGACAACAGTGCGCGTGGGCTTGGGCCATGGCCGTCGGGATCCAGTGATGATTGGCCGGGCCGGCTGGACTGGCTTTGCCCTTGGCGTTGGGTTTATGAGCCTGACAGCGCTTGTGATAGGCCTGTTCCCGGCGGTGTGGGTGGGCTTGTTTGTCGATCCCACAGCTGAGGGCGGCCCCGCCGTTGCGCACCTCGCCATTAGCTTTCTGATGATCGCTGCAATCTTCCAGATTGTGGATGGCGCGCAAGTGATGGGGGCGGCAATGCTGCGTGGCCTGCATGATACGCGCGTGCCCATGGTGTATGCCGGGATTGGCTATTGGGGCATTGGCATTGGTGTTGGGGCCTTTTTGGCCTTCCGCGCGGGTCTGGACGGTCTTGGGATCTGGATTGGCCTTGCCACCGGTCTGGCGGTCGTCAGCCTGTTGATGGCGTGGCGCTGGATGCGCCGCGAAAAGCTGGGTTTGGTGCCGCTTCGCTCTCAATAAGGGCGGATAGAAAAAAATACGCAACCGAATCCTTGACGCTGGGGGACGGGCCACCCATATCCGCCGCGTTAGCACTCGCGTCGAGTGAGTGCTAATCGATATTCTTAATCCAGAAGAGGGTAACTCATATGGCATTTCGTCCGCTGCACGATCGCGTGCTCGTTCGCCGCATTGAAGCCGATGAAAAGACGGCTGGCGGCATCATCATCCCCGATACCGCGAAGGAAAAGCCGCAAGAAGGCGAAATCGTCTCGGTTGGCTCGGGCACCAAGGCTGAAGACGGCAAGGTCACGCCGCTGGATGTGAAGGCAGGCGATCGCGTGCTGTTTGGCAAATGGTCGGGCACCGAAGTGAAGGTCGACGGGGAAGACCTGTTGATCATGAAAGAATCCGACATCCTCGGCATCATTGGCTGATCCAGCCTTTCGCAAGATTGATTTGAGAGAAGGAGCAACCAAATGGCTGCAAAAGAAGTAAAATTCGGCCGCGACGCGCGTGAACGCATTCTGCGCGGCGTCGACATCCTCGCCGATGCTGTGAAGGTCACCTTGGGCCCCAAGGGCCGCAATGTCGTGATCGACAAGAGCTTTGGCGCACCGCGCATCACCAAGGACGGCGTTTCGGTCGCCAAGGAAATCGAACTGAAGGATAAGTTCGAAAACATGGGCGCCCAGATGCTGCGCGAAGTCGCCTCCAAGGCGAATGACGCGGCAGGTGACGGCACGACCACCGCGACGGTTTTGGCGCAAGCCATTGTCCGCGAAGGCATGAAGTCGGTTGCCGCTGGCATGAACCCGATGGACCTGAAGCGCGGCATTGATCTGGCCGTGACCAAGGTTGTCGAAGACCTCAAGGGCCGTTCCAAGCCCGTCGCTGGTTCTTCTGAAATCGCTCAGGTTGGCATCATCTCGGCCAATGGCGACAAGGAAGTCGGCGAAAAAATTGCCGAAGCCATGGAAAAGGTTGGCAAAGAAGGCGTCATCACGGTTGAAGAAGCCAAGGGCCTCGAGTTTGAACTTGATGTCGTTGAAGGCATGCAGTTCGACCGCGGCTATCTGTCGCCTTACTTCATCACCAACCCGGAAAAGATGCAGGTCGAATTGAACGACCCGTACATCCTGATCCACGAAAAGAAGCTGTCGAACCTGCAAGCGATGCTGCCGATTTTGGAAGCTGTCGTGCAGTCGGGCCGTCCGCTCCTTATCATTGCAGAAGACATTGAAGGCGAAGCGCTCGCAACGCTGGTCGTCAACAAGCTGCGCGGTGGCCTGAAGGTTGCTGCGGTTAAGGCGCCGGGCTTTGGCGATCGTCGTAAGGCGATGCTGGAAGACATTGCCATCCTGACCAAGGGTGAGATGATTTCGGAAGACCTCGGCATCAAGCTGGAAAGCGTGACCATTGGCATGCTTGGCCAGGCCAAGCGCGTCACCATCGACAAGGACAACACGACCATTGTTGACGGTGCAGGCGAAGCCGATTCGATCAAGGCACGCACTGAAGCCATCCGTCAGCAGATCGAAATCACGACCAGCGATTATGATCGTGAAAAGCTGCAAGAGCGTCTCGCAAAGCTGGCTGGCGGCGTTGCCGTGATCAAGGTTGGCGGCGCGACTGAAGTCGAAGTGAAGGAGCGTAAGGACCGCGTTGATGACGCGCTGCACGCCACCCGCGCGGCTGTGGAAGAAGGCATTGTTCCCGGCGGCGGCACCGCGCTGCTCTATGCCACCAAGGCTCTTGAAGGCTTGAAGGGCGCGAATGACGACCAGACCCGTGGTATCGACATCATCCGCAAGGCGATTGAAGCGCCGATCCGCCAGATCGCATCGAACGCTGGTCATGATGGCGCAGTGGTTGCTGGCAACCTGCTGCGTGAAAATGATGAAACTCAGGGCTTTAACGCTGCAACCGACACCTATGAAAATCTGGTGAAGGCCGGCGTCATTGATCCGACCAAGGTTGTCCGTACGGCGCTGCAAGACGCAGCCTCGGTTGCTGGTCTGTTGATCACGACCGAAGCTACGATTGCCGAACTGCCCGAAGATAAGCCCGCTATGCCGGCAATGCCGGGTGGCGGCATGGGTGGCATGGACTTCTAAGTCCAACGCTCAGGCAAAAAATAAAGAGGGCCGGGGCTTTACGCCTCGGCCCTTTTTCTATGGGCTGGGGTCGCCTTGCGGTGCGGGTGGTTTATCCTGCCGATTGTTGAGCATGGCGGATGCGTCATTGAGTGCCTGCGCCTCATCGCGCGGCAAGCTGGCCGGATCGGGCACATCACCGCCGCCGCATCCAGCCATCAGCGCTAGAAGCAACAGAGCAAGCACGGGCCGGGTGGTCTGCATGTCTTAGTCCCCAGTAAAAAGGGCTGCGCTCTTGCGAGGCAGCCCCTTGTAAACTCCACCAAAACTGCTGCCTTACATATGGTTGGCAGCGGCTTCAGCAGCCGCTTTTGCCGCATCCTTTGCATTGTCTGCCGCGTCTGCCACGACGTCCTTGGTGGCGTTGGTCACAGCTTCATTGGCAACAGGCAGGGCTTCAACAGGCTCATTCAGCACTGGTTCCATGGTTTCGTTCAACGCGACTTCTGCATTGGACGCATCATCCACGGCCTTGCCGCCACAGGCTGAAACGCCAAGTGACGCAAAGAGGATGACTGGCACGAGGATCGACTTTTTCATGAGGCACCCTTTAAACATGAGGCAAGGAATTAAACATTTGCCACGGGATGGCACAGCCATGTTCCATGGAATTCAGCAGAGGTAACCTTTCCATTTTGGCTTGGCAATTGCCTTTCGCATCGTCCAACTGGGCCTGAAATAAAGGGCAGGGGGCACAACCTATCGCAAAGCCGTTGACCGGATATAAAGAATTCTTTATGTCCTTAAGTCATGGCCAAGATGCTCGACATTTTCCGCGCGTTGGCGGACCCGACCCGGCTGCGGATTGTGCAATTGTTGCGCACGATGGAATTGTCGGTTGGTGAATTGGCGCAGGTGCTGGCGCAAAGCCAACCGCGTGTCTCGCGCCATATTAAAATTCTCTGCGATGCCGGCGTTGCAGAACGGCGCAAAGAAGGCAGCTGGGTGTTTATTGCGCCGGGCCCCAATTTGGTCACTGGCCCCTTGTTTCAGGCAATTGACGCTTGGATTTCAGCCTTGGGTGAGGACCATTGGCATATTGCGGATGCCGCGCGTCTGGCCGCTGTTCGGGCAGATCGCGCCGCTGCGGCGGAACGCTATTTTGCCGACCATGCTGATCATTGGGATAGCTTGCGCTCGCTCCATGTGCCTGAGGCGGACGTTGAAGCTGCAATGCGCCGCGTGCTGGGCACGGAAACGCTGGGCACGCTGGTGGATATTGGCACCGGCACGGGCCGGATGATTGAGCTATTCGGTGCGCAAGCCCGCCATGCCATTGGCATTGACCGCAGCCCAGAAATGTTGCGCGTCGCGCGCGGCAAGCTGACTGTGACGGGCATGGATGGCTGGGAATTGCGGCAAGGGGATATCATGGCCCTGCCGCTCGACACGGGTAGCGTTGATACAGTGCTGCTGCACCAAGTGCTGCATTATCTGCCAGCGCCAGAAGCCGCGATATTGGAATTGGCGCGGATCATGGCGCCCGGCGGCCAATTGCTGATTGTAGATTTTGCGCCGCACAGCCATGAGGAATTGCGGGCGCAGGATGCCCATGCCCGTCTGGGCTTTTCGGATGATCAAATTGCCCATTGGTGCCGGGCCGCTGGCCTCCAGATGGTGCAGACACATGAATTGGCGGGCAGTGCCCTAACCGTCAAACTCTGGCTGGCGCGCCGGCTGGAAGCAAAGACTTTGCAGGTGATAAGCGGATGAGCATATCGTTGACTGATTTGGAAGAGGCCCGCCGCGCGCTGGATGCGCCGCTATTTGCGGATTTGGCCGGCGATGCCGAGGTGTCGTTTGAGTTTTTCCCACCCAAATCGGAAAAAATGGAAGAACAGCTCTGGCAGACATTTGAAACACTGGCACCCTTGGGGCCGCGCTTTGTGTCTGTGACCTATGGGGCAGGCGGCTCCACGCGGGAACGGACGCACGCCACTGTGGCGCGCATTGCCTCCCACAGCAGCATTCCGGCTGCCGCGCATCTGACCTGCGTTGCGGCCAGCAAAGCGGAAATTGCGGAAATCGCCCAAAGCTATTGGGAGGCAGGCGTGCGGCATATTGTGGCCCTGCGGGGTGATCCGCCAGAATTGGGGCAGCCTTTTGTGCCGCATCCGGATGGCTATGCGTCCGCTGCTGATTTGGTCGCAGGCCTGCGCGATATTGCGCCATTTGAAATTTCTGTGGCGGCCTATCCTGAAAAACATCCCGAAGCCGCTTCAGCCGCGTCGGACCTTGATAATCTGAAGCGCAAGCTGGATGCGGGCGGCACACGCGCGATTAGCCAATTCTTCTTTTCCCCCGACGTGTTTTTCCGCTTTTGCGATGCAGCAGCGGCAGCGGGCATTGATGCGGAGATTGTGCCGGGAATCTTGCCGGTGTCTAACGTGGCGCAAGCGCGCAAATTTGCGGCCGCCTGCGGGGCGACCATCCCTGATTGGATGGACCGGCTGTTTGAAGGGCTGGATGATCACCCCGGCGCGCGTCAGTTGATTGCGGCGACAGTTGCGGCGGAAATGTGCCGTAAGCTGTATGCCGGTGGTGTCCGCCATTTCCATTTCTACACATTGAACCGTGCCGAACTCAGCTATGCGATTTGTCATTTGCTGGGCCTGCGGCCGCAAGGAGCCTGATCCATGTCTGCCCGGGAACGCCTATTGGCCGAAGCGCAAAAGCGCATTTTGATGACGGACGGTGCCTGGGGCACGCAGATCCAGACTTTTGGCCTGAGCGAAGGTGATTATGCAGGGGCATTGGGCCTCTCGCACGATCAAAAGGGCAATAACGACATATTGGCGCTAACACGGCCCGATGTGATCGAAAAAATTGCCCGCAGCTATCTCGATGCCGGGTCAGATATCATCTCGACCAACACCTTTAGCTCGACCCAGATCAGCCAGGCTGATTATGGCGCGGAGCATTTGGTGCGCGATTTGAACATCGCCAATGCGCAGATCGCGCGTCGACTGGCGGATGAATATCAGGCGCGCGATGGCCGCCCGCGCTTTGTGGCAGGCGCTGTTGGGCCAACCAACAAGACATTATCGCTCTCGCCCGATGTGAATGATCCCGGTTATCGCGAGATTGATTTCGACACGCTGAAGAACGTCTATCGTGAGCAGGTTGATGCGCTGTTGGAGGGTGGGGCGGACTTCATCCTCATTGAGACGGTGTTTGATACGCTGAATGCCAAGGCCGGTATTATGGCGGTTCTTGAGGCGCAGGACGATCTGGGCCGTGATGTGCCGCTGATGATTTCGATGACGCTCACCGATTTGTCGGGTCGCAATCTTTCTGGCCACACGGTTGAGGCCTTTTGGTATGCCGTGCGCCACGCCAAGCCCGTCACCATTGGGCTTAATTGTTCCTTTGGGGCTGAGCAATTGCGCCCGCACGTGAAGCTGCTGTCGGGCATCGCGGAAACGCTCATCATGGTATACCCCAATGCGGGCCTGCCCAATGAGCTTGGTCAATATGATGAGCTGCCTGAACAGACGGCGGCCTTTGTTCGCGAATGGGCAGAGGCGGGGCAAGTCAATATTTTGGGCGGGTGCTGCGGCTCAACCCCCGGCCATATCGCGGCGATGCACAAGGTGGTGACAGGCATTGCCCCACGGCAGTTGCCCGTGCCGGCCATTGCGACCCGCTTGGCCGGGCTTGAGCCGATGACGATTGCTGCCTGATCCGCTTCTTTCAAGGTTTATTGTACATGACTGATACTCAAGCCAGTGCGCGTTTCGTCAATGTGGGTGAGCGGACCAATGTCACCGGTTCTGCCGCGTTTAAGAAGCTGATCCTCGCGGGCGATTATACCAAGGCTGTGGACGTCGCGCGCCAGCAAGTCGAAAATGGCGCGCAGATCATCGATGTGAACATGGATGAAGGTCTGCTCGACGCGGTTGAGGCAATGACAACGTTCCTCAAGTTGATTGCCGCGGAGCCTGATATTGCGCGCGTGCCGGTGATGATCGACAGCTCCAAATGGGACGTGATTGAAGCGGGCCTGAAATGCGTTTCGGGCAAGCCCATTGTGAATTCGATCAGCATGAAGGAAGGCGAAGACGCGTTTCTGGCGCAGGCGCGCAAGTGCATGGCCTATGGCGCGGCAGTCGTCGTCATGGCGTTTGACGAAACGGGTCAGGCAGATACCAAGGATCGTAAAGTCGAAATTTGCGAACGTGCCTATAAGCTGCTGACAGGCATTGGCTTTCCGCCAGAAGACATCATTTTTGATCCCAATGTCTTCGCTGTCGCCACCGGGATTGAAGAGCATAATAACTACGGCGTCGATTTCATTGAAGCGGCGCGAGACATTAAGGCGCGTTGCCCGCATGTCCATATCTCGGGCGGGCTGTCCAACCTGTCGTTCAGCTTTCGCGGGAATGAGCCTGTGCGCCGCGCGATGCACAGTGTGTTCCTCTACCATGCCATCCCGGCGGGGATGGATATGGCGATCGTCAATGCGGGGCAGCTCGATGTCTATGACACGATTGACCCCGAATTGCGCGAGGCGTGCGAGGATGTTGTCCTCAACCGACGGCCAGATGCAACCGAACGGCTGATTGCTCTGGCTGAGCGGTTCAAGGGCACGGATGCTGTTGCGGAAAAGGCGGCAGAAGAATGGCGCGGCTGGGCTGTGACGAAGCGGCTGGAGCACGCACTGGTCAAAGGGATCGACGCCTATATTGTTGAAGATACCGAAGAAGCCCGACAGCAGGCAGCCCGCCCGATTGAGGTGATTGAAGGCCCGTTGATGGACGGGATGAATGTGGTGGGCGATTTGTTCGGCTCAGGCAAAATGTTCCTGCCCCAAGTCGTTAAATCGGCGCGCGTGATGAAAAAGGCCGTGGCCCACCTCATCCCCTTTATTGAGGCGGAAAAGACCGAAGGCCAAAAGGCCAAGGGCCGTATCATCATGGCGACGGTGAAGGGCGATGTGCACGACATCGGCAAGAATATCGTCGGCGTGGTGCTCCAATGCAATGGCTATGAAGTCATTGATCTGGGCGTGATGGTGCCCTGGCCCACTATCTTGGCCGCCGCCAAGGAACATGATGCCGATATTATCGGCTTGTCCGGCCTGATTACCCCGTCGCTCGATGAGATGGTGACTGTGGCGGAAGAAATGCAGCGCGCGGGCTTCACGATCCCGCTGCTGATTGGCGGGGCGACGACCTCCAAAGTCCACACCGCGCTGAAGATTGATCCCGTTTATGACGGCCCCGTCATCCATGTGCTCGATGCCAGCCGCGCCGTGGGGGTGGCGTCGCAATTGCTATCCGATACGCAACGCGATGGCTATGTCGCGGGTATTGAGGCCGAGTATCAGCACGTCCGCGATGTGCGGGCAGGCAAGGAAGCCAATGTGCTGCTAAGCCTGGCCGACGCGCGCGCCAACGCCTTTGTGGCAGACATGGCCCATAAAGCGCCGCCGCCGGCACAGCCGGGCCTCCATGTGTTTGACGATTGGAGTCTCGCTGATCTGCGTGAGGTGATTGATTGGACACCCTTTTTCCGCGCGTGGGAATTGCATGGCACCTATCCCGCCATTCTTGAGGACGACATTGTGGGCGAAAGCGCCCGCAATTTGTTTGCCGACGCCAATAAGATGCTCGACACGATCATCGCTGAAAAATGGCTGACGGCAAAAGGCGTGGTGGGCCTGTGGCCGTGCGCGCGCGATGGCGATGATGTGGTGGTGCATCTGGCGGAGGAAGAGCGCCATGTGACCTTCAGCTTCTTGCGTCAGCAAATCCGCAAGAGCCGGGATCGCGCCAATATGTGCTTGGCGGACTTTATCAGCCCCGATGGGGATTGGATGGGCGGCTTTGCGGTTGGCATTCATGGCATTGATGCGCATGTCGCCCGCTTCAAAGCGGCGCATGATGACTATCAAGATATTCTGCTCAAAGCCTTGGCTGATCGCTTTGCTGAAGCCTTTGCAGAGCGGTTGCACCAGCATGTGCGCACCACGTTGTGGGGATATGCGCCGGGTGAGCAATTGACCAATGAGGCTTTGATCCGAGAAGAATATCGCGGCATTCGTCCAGCGCCGGGCTATCCGGCCTGCCCGGACCATAGCCACAAGCCAATTTTGTTCGATCTGTTGAAGGCGGGCGACACAGCTGGCCTTGTGTTGACGGAAAGCTTTGCGATGTTGCCAACGGCTGCAGTCTCCGGCTTTTACTTTGGCCACCCGGACAGCGAATATTTTGGCGTCGCGCGCATCGGGCAGGATCAGTTGGAAGATTATGCCCAGCGGCGGGGTGTGGATATGGCAACCGCCACCCGTTGGCTGCGACCCAATTTGGATTGATAGGGAAGCCGTAACCCAAACCCGTGCTCCGGGCTTGACCCGGAGCCCAGAGCCACCTGCATGCAGAAGGCCAATGTTCCGCCGCATTTGCTGGGCTCCGGGTCAAGGCCGGAGCACGGGAAGCTGTTATTCCCCGCGTGTTCAATTCAATCCTGCGTAAGAAAAAAAAGCCCGCTCCTATGTCAGGGGCGGGCCATTTTCTGCCGAGATGTTCGGGCTTAGCGCGCCTTTTTGGGGGGCGGCGGCACTGTGATTTTCACAGTTTCACCATTATTGCCAGGAAAGCCTGTAAACATGGCTTCAATCAGGTTCGGCACCAAATAGCTTAAATTATTATTGAGGGACTGGGCTTGCGCCTTGCCCTCAAAAACCCGCTCACCAGACCCGGCCCGTTCAATGCGGACGTCCAACTGGCTGGTGAAGACCGTATAGCTTTCAACCCCATCATTCAGGCCACCCGGGCCGAACAGGAAAGGATCATAAAAGCCGGGATAATAGCCATAATAGCGGCCACGCCAGCCATGGCCCCAATAGCCAAAGCCGCCGCACCACGGATCATAATATCCCCAGCAGCGATTGAAATTGGATGTGGCAACCGTGCGAAGCTTTTCACGGCCACGGTCAACCCCATAGGTCATTTTCACGACCAAGGCAGGCGCTTCTCCACTGGCGGCGGGACGGAAGCCAAGGCTGGTCAGCTTGCCGGCAACCAACTGGGCATAGCTGCCAAATTCTAATCCGCCATTGAGCTGCGGATCATCAGACGTAATTGCAAAGCTTTGCCCTTGCGGGGCGGGCATTTGCTGAAAGCGGCTGACGCGCGCGTCGAAATTCTGCGCGCAGGCGGACAGACCAAGAAGCATCACCGGAGCTGCAACACGCAACAAATTTACTAACCGCGACATAGACATATTCCTCGGATGACGGCGACCCGTTGGTCATTCTGCCAAGCTATCATCCCTAAGCTGTGCTGAACGACGGTTGAACAATATCTCATGCGTTCCTTATCGTTGCAACCCAAGCGCTTGATAAGTGGCCGCCAAAGTGGGCGCCGCAAGGGCGGCGGCGCGGTCTGCACCTTTCATCAAAATGGCGTCTAGGGCTGCGGTATCCGAGCGCAGATCATTGAACCGATCACTAATCGGCCGCAGCGTTTCCACCAGCAACTCTCCCAATGCGGGTTTAAACGCGCCAAAGCCTTGGCCGCCAAAGCGGGCAAGGACGGCATCCACGCTTTCATCGGCCATAGTCGCATAAATGCCAACCAAGTTCAGCGCTTCTGGGCGTCCTTCCAACCCCTCAGCCGCGCTGGGCAGGGGCTCAGGATCAGTCTTTGCCTTGCGGACTTTTTGCATGATGGTGTCAGCATCGTCGGTCAGGTTGATGCGGCTCATGTCCGAGGGGTCAGACTTGGACATTTTGGCGCTGCCATCACGCAGGCTCATAATCCGGGCCGCCCCGCTTTTCGGGATGATGGGATCAGGCAGGGTGAAAATGGGCGCGTCTTCGCTTGCGAAGTCATTGTTAAACTTCTGCGCAATGTCGCGCGCCAATTCCAAATGCTGTTTTTGGTCTTCACCAACGGGCACGTGCGTTGCTTGATAGAGCAGCACATCGGCTGCCTGAAGGACGGGGTAGGTGAACAGCGCAATGGACGCGCCTTCGCGGTTCTTGCCCGACTTGTCCTTGAACTGCGTCATCCGATTGAGCCAGCCCATGCGCGCGGTGCCATTTAGCAGCCATTGCAGCTCTGCATGGGCCGGAACACGCGCCTGATTGAACAGGATCGATCGATCCGTATCAATGCCGCACGCAACCAGCGCCGCGGCCATTTCGCGCGTATTGGCGGCAAGCTCTTTGGGATTATGCGGCAGGCTGATCGCGTGCAAATCTGCCAAGAAATAAAGGCAGTCGCCAGCCACCTCATCCTGCATCCGCACCCAATTGCGGATTGCACCCAGATAATTGCCAAGGTGAAGGCTGCCTGTGGGCTGAATGCCGGATACGACGCGCATCATAATCTCTTTCGCTAGGGCAGAGGGTTGGACTCGCCTGCCCAGTTAACTTCGTGTGGAACGGGCGGATGCCCTGTCAGCCCGCCGAGCGCAAGGGGCTAGTCTGTTGCAGCCTCTTCGGGACGGCGCCGGCGCAGCAAGATCATGACATCCTCCCGATTAACTGCGCCAATCATCCAGCCAAGGCCGAAATACACGACGCCGCCAGAGCCAATGAGCGTGGTTAATGCTACCATCCGTTCAAATGTCGTGCCATTGAACATCGGGCCCATGAGCAGGTTTACGCCATAGAGCGTGACCCCCATGGCAAGCGCGCACAGCAATTGCCGGGCCACGCGATTGGCGACGTCAGGCGCAATTGTTAAATGCCCGCGCTTATGGAGCGTGAGATAGAGCAGTGCGCAATTGAGCCAAGCGGTTAGCGCCAGAGCCGCCGCCAACCCATAAAGCCCAAAAAACGGCACCAGCGCAAAGTTGAGCGCAATGTTGGCCGCAAGCACCCAAATGGCGATGCGCAGAGGCGTCTTGGTGTCTTCGCGCGCGAAAAAGCCGGGGGTGAACACTTTCACCAGCACATAAGCGGGCAGGCCCAAAGCAATAATCCCCAGCGTCGTGCCGGTAATGATGGCATCTTCGGGTTGAAAGGCCCCGCCGCGGAACAAGGCTGTCACCAACGGCACCCCCGCTGCTGCAAAGGCAATGGCGGCCGGCAGAGTTAACAACATACCCAGCTCAAGCGCTTGGTTTTGGATTTTTTCGGCCTCATCCGCCTTGCCTTGATCAACATATTTGCTGATCGCGGGCAAAATCGCCGTGCCAAGCGCCGTTCCAATAATCCCAAGCGGCAATTGGTTCAGCCGGTCCGCATAGTTTAAATGCGCCATCGACCCTTCTGCCAAATAACTTACAAATTGGGTGTCGATGAGTATGCTCACCTGATACACGCCAGCGGCAAAGGTGGCGGGAATAACCACGCGGAAAAACTGACGCACGCCCGGTGTTATCCGGGGCCGACGCACGCGGAGCGAAACGCCTGCCTTATGGGCCGACCATAAGACCAAAGCCAGTTGCACAATGCCCCCGACAACAACGGCAATCGCAAGGGCTTGCGCACTTTTTGCGCCGCCATCGCGCACGAGCAGCAGGGCGACCAGCATGGCCAGATTAAGCAATGCCGGCGCAAAAGCGGCTGCTGCAAATTTGTGCATGGAGTTCAGCACGCCCGAATAGAGCGATACAAGGCTGATCAGCATCAAATAGGGAAAGGTGAGCCGCGAGAGCCAGACCGTGAGGTCAAATTTGTCAGGATCACCCGCATAGCCCGAGGCCAGCAGCCAGACCATTGCGGGCATCGCAATTTGGCCGATGACGGTGAAAATCAGAAGAACTGGCAGAAAAACCGCAAGAACTTCTTCAGAGAAGCGCCGGGCCTCGTCCAAGCCGCCCTTGCCGTGATAGCGTTGGCTGAATAACGGAACAAACCCGGCAGAAAAGGCCCCTTCGCCAAAAAAGCGCCGGAATGTATTGGGCAGCCGGAACGCCACCAAAAAGGCGTCTGCGTACATATTGGCGCCCAAAACACGCGCCATGACCATTTCCCGGACAAAGCCAAGCACACGGCTGACCATAGTCAGCCCCCCAATTGTGCCAATGGCTTTGCCCAGTTTCATGGGATGCGGCCTAGCGTGACCGGATCAGGCCTGATCTTGCTCGCCTGCTTCGGCCGCCTGTTGTGCCGCCAATTCTGCCTGCTGCATAAACAGCGCCCCAAAATCGATCGGGTCGAGCATCAAGGGCGGGAAGCCGCCATCGCGCACGGCGTCGGCCAGCACGCGGCGGGCAAAGGGAAACAGCATTGCCGGGCCCTGTGCCAACAAAATCGGTGCCAACTGGTCTTCCGGCACATTGCGAATGCCAAATAGGCCTGCATAAACCAGTTCGACCTGAAAGGCGGTTTTCTCTTCAGTTTTGGCAACGACGTTGATCTTCAGCGAGACTTCGTAAACCTCATCACCCACTTGTTCATTGCCGATGTTGAAGCCAACATCGATCTGCGGCTGGCCCTGCCATTGGAAAACAGCCGGCGCATTTGGATTTTCGAAAGAAAGATCCTTCACATATTGTGAAATAACGCCCACCGCGGGCAACGTGTCTTCACCATTGGGAAGGGGGGCGTTGGTGTCGTCAGCCATGTCTCAATCCGGTCCTGTTCAGTCTGTGATGGCGAACGGCAAAATCCGCCAAGGTTGGCGCGGCGCGTAGCAGGGGCAAGAAAGAAGGGCAATGCCGCAGATTTTCGCCTACCCGACGAAAGCACTATTTGAAAGCTGGCGTCTGCCACCCTATGTTGCCTCAAAGAAAGGTGTTTGTCGTGGTTGAAACAATCCTCTTTGCTATGGTTGCTGTGTTTTTAGGGCTGCGTCTTTTTGCCATTTTGGGCAAGCGGACTGGGCATGAGCAGACACTCGGCAAACCTGCTGAAGAGCCTGTTTCGCCGTCATTTCCGGCACCTACATCAGAGCCGCGAGAGGCTGGTCGCACAAGCGCGCCCTTGGGCGAAAGCTTTGACGTTGCAGCGGCCACTGGCCTGCGGGCGATTTCCGCGGCAGATTCGCACTTTCACCCGGTTGAATTTCTCGAAGGTGCCAAGGCGGCCTATGGTATGATCCTAGATGGCTTTTGGAAAGGCGATATGGTGGCCGTTGCGCCTTATGTGAGCACCGACGTTCACCAAAGCTTTACCGATGCAATCAACGCGCGGGCTGAGGCCGGCGAAGTGCTGGACAATCGATTGGTCCGGATTGATCGGGCGATTATCGCGTCTGCCAGCTTAAATGGCGGTGTGGCGCAAATCTCGGTGCGCTTCGATGCGGATATTGCGGCGGTGACGCGCGATACCAGCGGCACGGTGATTGCAGGATCGCTGACAGACGCCATTGAAACACATGATCAATGGACATTTGAGCGTGATATTCGCGCCAGCGACCCCAATTGGATTCTTGTGGATACGGACGAAGCAGCCTAACCGGCAGGCATGGCCCGCCCCAGATTTTTCTCGCTTCTTCTGCCCTTAGCGCTGGCGGCGTGCGTCGGCCATGTTCAGACACGTCCACCCGCGCCTGCCACGCCAGTTCTAGCGCCGGATAAGCCTAAGACAGCGCGTGCCGCTGGTGTAGAGGCTGGACCTTCATTTGATAGCCTGGCCGTGCCTGCAGAGGCTGCTGTGCGGGCGCTGCAGGCCTTTCGCTTGTCCTGCGGGGCGCTGCAGCGCCGCACCGATGGATCGGGCCTGACACAGGCGTCAGATTGGCAGGCGCCCTGCGCCGCGGCCATGGTGACGCCCGACCAAGAAGCTGCCACCTTTTTTGCAACGCAGTTGGAAGTCGCCCGTATTGGCGATGGTCGCGCCTTTGCAACGGGCTATTATGAGCCCGAAATTGCCGGATCCCGCACGCCTGCACCGGGCTATGCGGTGCCCATTTACAAACGCCCAGCAGATCTTGTTGAAGTTGATCTCGGCCTGTTTTCGGAGTCATTAAAAGGTCGGCGAATTCGCGGGCGCGTGGTGAACAATCAACTGCTGCCCTATGCTGACCGGGCAGAAATTGTCGCGGGCGGCTTGGCGGGCCGGGGGCTGGAACTGGCCTATGCAGCAGATGCCATCGACTTCTTCTTCCTCCAAGTGCAAGGATCGGGTCGGCTGAAGCTGCCCGATGGATCCATCATGCGAATTGGCTATGACGGCCAAAATGGGCGGGATTACACGGCCATTGGCAAGGTGATGCGGGAAAAAGGCCTGCTCGCGCCGGGGGATGCCAATATGGCGGGCATCGTCCGTTGGCTGCGCGCCAACCCAGATCAGGCTCAGGCCGTGATGAACGAGAATAAGAGCTGGGTTTTCTTTAAAGAATTGATGGGGCCGGGCCCCTTGGGCGCGCTGGGCTTGCCCGTTACGGGCCGTGCAACTGTGGCGGCAGACCCGCTATTTGTGCCTTTAGGCGCCCCGATTTTCCTCCAGACGGATCGTCCCGAAGCCAATGGGCTATGGGTTGCCCAAGATACGGGCGGCGCCATTAAAGGCCCAAATCGTTTTGATACATTTTGGGGCGCCGGTGCTGAGGCAGAGCAGATTGCCGGAGGCATGATGGCGCGGGGCGTTGCCTATGTGCTTGTGCCCAAAGGCACAGTCGCGCGGCTAAAGGCCCAAACTCAGCCGTGAGGGCGCGTCGGCTAAGCCCTGAAGAACACGCCATCTGGGCGCGCGTGGCCCGGACAGCGCGGCCCATGCCGGGTAAGCTGCTGCCCGAAGACCAGCCCGTGCCGCTGGATCTGCGTGCAGAGCTGGCAAGGGCTGTTCGCCCAACCCGCAATATCACACCTGTCGCAGCGCCCCGGCCAGCGCCGTCCCGGCCCCAGCCGCCGCGCGATACTCTGGATGGCAGTTGGGATAAGCGCCTCTCCAAAGGCGATGTTGCGCCTGACGTCACCATTGATTTGCATGGAGAAACATTGGCGACGGCGCATGCGCGCCTCAATCGAGGGCTGGAGGCCGCCATTCGCCGCGGAGACCGGACGATTTTGCTGATCACGGGCCGTCCAGCCGTTGATAACCCGCGCTTGCCGCCAACCAGCCGGGGCGTCATCCGGGCGTCTGTGACGGACTGGCTGGCCGTGTCAGCCTATGCCGACCGGATTGCTGCTATTCGCAATGCCCATCCGCGCCACGGCGGGGCAGGGGCGCTATACATCATCCTTAGGCGTGCGCGGTGAAGTGCATGTTCTGGGTATGGCCCGGAGCCCAGAGCTGCAGCTTCAGAACGTCACAATTTTTTCAGGATTTCACTATAAATAATTCTAAGTGAACGAATATCTTCCAAGGCAACTGCCTCGTCCAGCTTGTGCATCGTGGCATTGGGCAGGCCAAATTCCACGACCGGGCATAGCTTTGACAGGAAGCGCGCATCCGAGGTGCCGCCTGTGGTGGATTGTTCCGGATCAAGCCCAGTGACCTCTTGAATAGCCCCTGCCACCAAAGCACTTAGCGCGCCGGGCGGTGTCAAAAAGGCTTCACCCGAAATGCGCGGTTCGACAATGGCGTCGGGCGCTTCCTGCGCCACGGTTTCGCGGATCAGGGCGGACAGGCTCTCGCCGCTGTGTAAATCATTAAACCGGATTGAAATACGTGCCTTGGCCGCGGCGGGGATTACATTGGTTGCCTTGTTGCCCACCTCAAGATCAGTAATCTCGATATTAGAGGGCTGAAACCAATCTGTCCCTTCATCAAGCGTAATGGCATCAATGCGTGCGAGTGCGCGGACCAGCTTTGGCACCGGGTTATCCGCCAGATGCGGGTAAGCCACATGGCCTTGCGTGCCGGGCACAGTAATCCAGATATTGACGGAGCCACGCCGCCCGATTTTCATCATATCGCCCAAGCGATTGACGGACGTTGGTTCGCCCACCACGCACAGATCGGGCACCAAGCCCTTGGCTTTCATATGATCAATAAGCGCAACCGTGCCGAACACGGCCGGCCCTTCCTCATCGCCCGTGATAATCAGGCTAATTCGCCCGGCGCTGGACGCAGGGATGGCAGCCACAAAGGCAGCAATGCTCGCCTTCATATCCACAGCACCACGCCCATAGAGCAAGTCGCCGCGAATTTCGGGCGTGAAAGGGTCGCTGGTCCACCCATCGCCGGGAGGAACGACATCCAAATGGCCCGCAAAGGCGAAATGTGGGGCGTTCCCTGTGCCAGCGCGCGTGGCGAATAGATTTTCCACCGGACCATCGGGCGCATCGCCACATATGAAGCGATCCACCTCAAAGCCCAGGGGCTTGAGCGCAGCTTCCAGTACATCAAACACCGCGCCCGTCGCTGGCGTGACAGAGGGGGCGGCAATCAGCCGTTGCGTGAGTTCAATTGCGTCAATCACAGTACCTGCCTAGCGGCAGCGTGGAGCGATTGCAAAGGGTGCTGGCGGGCAGACGGCAAGGCCCCGCTGTCTGACTGCGCTTCAGAGGCCTGAACCCCACCCTGGGTGCATAGCTGGGCTCCGGCTCAGGGCCGGAGCACAGGTAAGTGGTGGTGCAAAGGACATAAAGCCGTGCTCCGGGCATGACCCGGAGCCCAGTGGCACATTCTTCCTTGGCTGCGGCTCAGGGCTGGCGCACATCGCGTAATTTAGCGTTCAAAGCGCGCAATCACCCATGGCTCGGCTTCGGCGTCGCGCAGCCAGTCCACCATGAAACGATGGGCGAGGACCGCGTCCATATAAGGCCGGGCATGATCGGGCACGGGGATGGAATAGGTCATAAAACGCGTGATCACTGGCGCGAACATGATGTCGACGGCCCCAAAGGCACCGAACAGGAATTCTCCGTCCGCGCCAAAACGGCTCCGCGCCTCTTGCCATAGCTGCGTGATCCGCGTCACATCTTCTGCCACTTCCGGGTCGAGCGGGGCCGGGGGATAGACGCGACGGCTGTTCATCGGGTGCTGGCGGCGCAGCGCAGTAAAACTGCTGTGCATTTCTGCCGCCATGGATCGTGCGAAGGCACGTGCGGCCCTATCCTTCGGCCAGAAATGGGCGTCGCCCGTCAGATCATTCAGATAATCGATAATCGCCAGACTGTCCCAAATCGCAGCCTCGCCATCCCACAGAATGGGCACTTTGCCGCCGCCCGGTCGGATGTCCGCTTCTTCCCGGCGGGCAGGCCAAGCCTCATCATATAGGGGCGTGACGACCTCCTCAAAGGGCAAGCCGCACTGCTTAACGGCCAACCAGCCGCGCAAGGACCAGCTGGAATATGCTTTATTGCCGATGATGATTTTCAGCATGGGCGACGTCCTTATCGGTTAATCGGTCACGGCATCCAAAATGGCGGCCCGCAATTCTGGCAAGCCCATGCCTTTTTCGCTGGATGTCGGAATAATATCAGGGTGCGCCGCCGGGCGCTTGCGCGCGGCTTCTGCTGTACGTTGCATCACTTCGGTGAGGGCGCTTGCCTTGATTTTATCGGCCTTGGTCAGGACGATGTGATAGCTGACGGCCGCTGCATCCAGCATATCCATCACATCTTCATCCACTGGCTTGATGCCATGCCGACTATCAATCAACACGAGTGCCCGCTTCAGCACCTGCCGCCCGCGCAGATAATCATTCACCAAAAAGCGCCATTTTTTGACGACGTCCTTGGGGGCCTCGGCAAAGCCATAGCCGGGCATATCGACCAGCCGGAACCGCAATGGCTTCCCCACATCAAAAAAGTTCAGCTCTTGCGTGCGACCGGGCGTGTTGGAGGTGCGCGCCAAGCCATTCCGGTTGGTCAACGCATTGATTAGCGAAGATTTTCCGACGTTTGAGCGTCCGGCAAAGGCCACCTCATTCGCCACCGGGTCCGGCAGGAATTTCAAGTCCGGGGCGGACTTGAGGAAGGTGATTGGCCCAGAAAAAACTTTCCGGGCCGTCTCAACAAATTCGGGGTCGTCGATCACGCCTTAATAGGTTCCTTCATGCCCGGATGCCGGCTGTAGAGCCATTTTTGCTGGGCAATGGTCAGCAAGTTGTTGACCACCCAGTAGAGCTGCAACCCGGCGGCAAAGGGTGCCATCAGGAACATCATGATCCACGGCATGATCGAAAAGACTTGCTGTTGCACCGGATCAGTCGGGGCGGGATTGAGCTTAAACTGTACGTACATGGTAACACCCAACAGGATCGGCAGCACGCCAAGCGCAATGAAGCTGGGCGGCGTGAAATCCAGAAGGCCAAAGAGATTGACAGGTGTCAGCGGGTCAGGCGCGGACAAATCCTTAATCCACAGGGCAAAAGGCTGATGCCGCATTTCGATGGTCAGCAACAGCACCTTATACAGCGCGTAAAAGACTGGGATCTGGATAAAGATCGGCAAACAGCCCGCCATCGGGTTGATCTTTTCCTTTTGATACAGTTCCATCATGGCCTGCTGCATCTTCTGGCGATCATCCTTATACCGGTCTTGAAGTTCCTTCACCTTGGGCTGGACAACGCGCATCGCCGCCATGGACGCAAATTGGCGCTGCGCAATCGGGAACATGACCAGCTTTACAATCAGCGTCAGCAAAATGATGGCGACGCCAAAATTCTTTACCAAGTTGAACAAGCTGTCCAACAAGTAGAAAATGGGTTTGGCGAACATCTTGAACCAGCCCCAATCAATCGCATTGCCGAACAATTCGATACCCAGCTTGTCCATATAGCCATCCAGCACGGGCACTTCCTTTGCGCCGGCAAAGAAATGCGTGGTCACGCTGTTGGTCTGGCCGGGGGAAACAATAACATTATCGAGCGCATAATCAGCCTGATAGGTGCCATTTCCTTTGCGGAACCCTGCGTCCATTGCAGCCTTTTGCGACGGCGCCATGGCAGTTAGCCAATAGGTGTCACCAAAGCCCAGCCATCCGCCTGTGGATTTAAAGCGGGGGCCATTGGCGCCTGCTTCGTCCAAATCCGTATAGTTCACGTCATAATTGGTTGCGTTGTTGAACGTGCCAATTGGGCCGACATGGATGGTCCAGCTGTCAACATCATGGCTTGGGCCAGCCAATGTGCTGCCTTTGCCAACGGTTGCATATCCGCGGTTGATATACCCATAGGGCCGCACGGCAACTGGGCCGCTGCCCTTGTTCAGAACGCTCTGCTCGGCAACGAACATATAATTCTCGTCGACCGAGAGCTTAATTTGGAACAGCTGGCCTTGGCCGTTATCCCAGCTCAGCGTCACGGGGGTTTGCGGCGTCAGCTTTGTGCCGCTGGCTTGCCAGACAGTGTCTGTGGTGGGGAAGGTGGCGCCACTGCCGGTCCAGCCAAAGCCAGCAAATTGGCTATGCTGTGTCCCAGCGGGCGACAAAATGCGGACTGGGCCGGATTTGGGATCAAGTGTGAGTGTGTGACGCGGCAAGATCAGATCATCAAAGCGCGCACCCTTCAAATTGATTGAGCCCTTAAGCTTGGGCGTTTCAATCTGAATGCGGCCACCTTGTGCCAAAACCGAATTAACATTCAGCGGCTTGGCCACAGCGGGCAGGGCGGGGGCGCCGCTCTGGCCTGCAGGGGCGCTTGCTGCGACAGGATCTTCCTTGGGTTTGGGGAAAAGCTTATCGCCCAGCATTGTCCAGCCAAATAGGACAAGCGCCGATAGCATGATGGCGATCACGAAATTGCGGTTCTCGTTCAAGTCACTTCCCCAATAAATCTGTCTTCTTGCACTTACGGGACTGGATCATAGCCCTGACCACCCCAAGGGTGGCAGCGCAGAATCCGCCGGGCCGCAAGCCAAGTTCCTTTCAGCGCGCCATAGCGGCTCAAGGCCTCAATTGCATAGGCTGAACATGAAGGTTGATAGCGACAACTGGGGGGAAGTACGGCAGACGGCCCCCATTGCCATGCGCGGGCCAACCAAATCAGCAGCTTGGCCATTATTGACGCACCATTTTGAGTGCGCGGCTCAAATCTGCCCGTAAGGCTGAAAATTCGCGCGTAACGCCACTGATGCGGCCGATAATGACATGGTCCGCCCCCGCAACACCAGCTTGCGGCAGCAGTTCGCGTGCTAATTCTCGGAAGCGGCGCTTCATGCGGTTACGGACGACCGCGTTTCCCGTTTTTTTTGTAACGGTATAGCCAATGCGCATCTGCGGATTGCCATCAGCGCGATCACGCACAAGCAAAACAAGGCCGCCAGAGGCGGCCCGTTTTCCTGCATTTGCGGCCAGAAAATCTGCCCGCTTCGTCAGGGTGATCAGGCGGACAGCTTCTTGCGACCGCGTGCGCGGCGCGCGCGGATCACTGCGCGACCGCCAACGGTCGCCATGCGAGCCCGGAAACCGTGACGACGAGCCCGGACAAGGTTGCTCGGCTGGAAGGTGCGCTTCATCGCTCATGCCCTCAAAACAAAATCAAATGAAAAAGCCGCCAAACAAAGGCGGCCTTGTTGGAAGGGGCCGTTAAGGCGGTTGCACACAAGAGTCAATCGTCCTTTGCCTGTTTCTTGCGTGCCATGCGTCGTTTATGGCTTGGGCGACGCAAGCTCCAATCGGCTAATTCTGCGGGTTTTGGGTATCGGCGCTTGAAATCGACATATCGCCGCCGCGCCCAAGCTGAGGTTTGCAGCACCAATCCCAAGCCAAGCGCGAAAAAAAGGATGCCACCAGGCCCCGGCAATGGCGTAACCAGGGGCGCTGTCAGGATAAGCAACAGGCCGACGATAAATAACGCCAGCCGCAGAGCCGGAATTTGCATCCATGATTTGAAACGATTGCGCGCCATGACCAGTCTCATTTGGGGCGCATCCCACCCAGTTGCAACCATCTGATATCGACAGGCGAAAGATTCCGCTTATGCTGCCGCCTACCGAGTAAATATTGGCCCCGCTTTGGGCTGATTTGGGGGTGAATGTGGCGTATTCTGGTCCGAATAAGGGCGTGTTGTCGGCCGCCTTGGTTAGCTGGCGATAATGGTCACGCTTGTTGAGACAGTGGCCTATCTTGGCCTTGAAGCGCGCACGATTGAAGTTCAGTGCCAGATTGCAACGGGCGTTCCCGCCTTTGTGCTTGTCGGCCTGCCCGATAAAGCAGTGGCGGAAAGCCGTGAGCGCGTTCGTGCCGCTATTGCCGCGATGGGCCTTGCGCTTCCACCCAAGCGCATCACGATTAACTTGTCTCCCGCTGATTTGCCGAAAGAGGGATCGCATTATGATTTGCCGATTGCCATGTCGCTTTTGGGCGCAATGGGGATCGTCGATGTTGAGCATTTGGCTGCCTATTATTTCATTGGAGAATTGGGGCTTGATGGCAGAATCATTGCCTCGCCGGGGGTCTTGCTGGCTGCGCTTCATGCGGTTGGGAATGATATGGGGCTGGTGTGCCCGGCCCCGCAAGGGAGCGAGGCGGCGTGGGCCGGCAGTCTTGATGTTGTGGCTGCGCCAGATTTGCTGTCCTTGTTGAATCACCTCAATGGACAAGCGCTTCTCGCGCGGCCTGTTCCGGGCGCGGTGGAGGACGCGGTCTCTGCGCCAGATTTGGCCCAAGTGCGCGGGCAAGAAACGGCGAAGCGCGCCTTGGAAATTGCAGCGGCCGGGGGGCATAATCTGCTGATGTCGGGCCCACCCGGGGCTGGAAAATCGCTGCTCGCTGCATGTTTGCCGGGCATTCTGCCCGAGCTGGCGCCAGCAGAAGCGCTTGAAGTCTCAATGATTTCTAGCGTTGCTGGTATATTAGAAGGCGGGCGGCTGGCGCGGCATCGACCGTTTCGGGCACCCCATCATTCCGCCTCGATGGCTGCTTTAGTGGGCGGCGGGCTTAAGGTTCGCCCCGGTGAGATCAGCCTTGCCCATCGCGGCGTCTTGTTTCTGGATGAACTGCCAGAATTTCAGCGCGCGGCGCTCGAATCGTTGCGCCAACCCCTGGAAAATGGGGTGGTGAGCGTGGCGCGGGCCAATGGCCATGTGACATTTCCGGCGCGCGTCCAGTTGGTGGCTGCTATGAACCCGTGTCGCTGTGGGCATTTGGGTGACGCCGGTCTTGCGTGCGCCCGCGCGCCGCGCTGTGGTGCCGATTATCAGGCCCGCATTTCTGGTCCGCTGCTCGACCGGATTGATTTGTTTATTGAAGTTGCTGCCGTTTCTGCGGTGGACCTGATGTTGCCCCCCGCTTCCGAAGGCTCGGCCGAGGTGCGATCTCGTGTTGCCAAAGCACGCGAACTGCAGGCTGCGCGGTATGCAGACCATGGTTTTCGAACCAATGCGGAGATTGATGGTGCGGCGCTGACGACAGCCTGCGCGTTAGAGCCGCGGGGACGAGATTTCTTGGCGCAGGCGGCCAATGCTTTAAAATTATCTGCACGCGGCTTTGGGCGCGTTCTGCGCGTTGGTCGGACAATTGCGGACTTGGCTGACTCTGCCAAAATTATGGTGCCACATTTGGCAGAGGCACTCTCCTATCGTCGGT
>JBEDNE010000060.1:0-3659 GCA_041170745.1 Pseudomonadota bacterium | reverse complement strand
GGCATGGCCCTTGCAGCGCTTGCCGCAGCTGTCAGCACGGCAGCCGCTTGGCTCCATTGGCGGCGCTTTCACGTTCCAATTACAATCGCTGCGGGTGTTGCGGCGGCAACGGGTGTGTTTTTCGCGCTTTTCATGGCCGCGTTTCCCACTGTCGATGCGCGGATTATCTACCCTGTATTGATGGCGCTTGGCCTTGCCATTTTTGGCATTGCCATGCGTTGGGACTTGTCTGACCGAGATCGCACGACGCGCCGATCCGATGTTGCCTTTTGGCTGCATCTGCTGGCAGCCCCAATGATTGTGCATCCCATTTTTGCCATGCTTGGCGTGACACAGGGCAATGCGGCACCTGCAGTCGCGGCCCTGGTTCTCATCATTTATCTGGCCTTGGGTTCAGTGGCCCTCATCATTGATCGACGGGCGCTTATGGTGTCCGCCTTGGCCTATGTGCTGGGGGCTATGGGCTCGCTATTCCGTGAATTTGGGGCCGTTAGCCTCAATGTCGCCATTACGGCGTTGCTCATTGGCTCAGCCTTGCTGCTGCTGTCCGCCTTTTGGCATAATGTGCGGGTTCGGCTTGTCAGCCTTTTACCGCAGGGCTGGCAAATGCGCTTGCCACCTTTGCAAATGTCTAGTCCGCAACCAGTTTCATAAGGCGGCGTTCTACAGGCGCGAGAATGGGCCCCAACTCATGCCCGCGCTTTAGAACAACGCCATGTTCCCCAATAAGCGCCCATTGGCCTTGGCGGTTGCGCAAGGCTGGGCGCTTTTCGATGCGGAATTCTGGCCGCTCTGTCGCGCGGCGATAGGCACTGAACACTGCGGCATCCTTGCCCATGTCCATGGCATAATCGCGCCAATGCCCGGCCGCGACCATGCGGCCATATAGGTCCAAAATGCGGGTTAACTCTGCCCGATCAAAAGCCACTTGCCCACCAGCCCCCAGCGGGAACGGCGCAACAATACCCATTAGGCGCTGGTCCGCCGCCCAGCGGCGTCCTGTGCATCAGACAGTTCGGCCAAGCGCTTTTGCAGCTGCTCCACTTCGCACCTTAGGATTTCCAGCTGCTGTGTGGCCGGATCAAATTGCTCCCGACATGGCGTCGCATAGGGCATGAACGGCTTTTGATAGTCTTGCGCGTCAATGATCAGCGGGCGCGCCGGAATGCCAACCATTGTCGCCCCCTCAGGCACATCCTTCGTCACAACGGCATTGGCGGCAATACGGGCCCGTTTGCCCACTGTAATCGGGCCGAGCACAGCCGCGCCCAGACTGATAATCGCATCATCTTCAATTGTTGGATGGCGCTTGCCAGCCTCCCCGCTGGTCGGGTTGGTCCCGCCCAAAGTCGCGCCCTGATAAATGGTCACATTATCGCCAATTTCAGCGGTTTCCCCAATCACCACAAAGCCATGGTCGATAAAGAAATTCTTACCAATTTTGGCGCCGGGGTGAATGTCAATCGCAGTCAAAAAGCGCGACATATGGTTCACCAAACGCGCAAGGAAATAGAGCTCTGCCTCAAACAGCCAGTGCGCCACACGGTGCATGGCTAAGGCCCAGACACCCGGATAGATCAGGATTTCCCAGCGCGACCGCGGCGCAGGATCGCGCGCCTTGATCGAGTCTAGATATGCAACAATGCCCTCAAACACGAAGATACCCTTCCTGCCTCTCCAAGCCCAAATCTAGGATCATTGTTCCTAAATTGCCAGCCCTCGTCGACCTGCAGTTGATCGATAGGGTCGATCAATCTATGCTCTCAAAATCAAAAGGATCGATCAATGAGCGTATTTCTGCCGACATTGAAGCAGCTGCAATATCTGGCGGCGCTGCATGACCATGGCCATTTTGGCAAGGCAGCCGAAGCCTGTTTTGTGACCCAATCCACGCTGTCTGCTGGCCTGCGGGAATTGGAAACGCTGATTGGCGTCACGCTGGTTGAGCGCAATCGTCGTGTTGTGCGCTTTACGGCGCTTGGGGAACGCATTGTCGAAAAGGCCCGGCGTGTCCTGCGCGAGGCCGAAGAATTGGGCGATATGGTGAAAGCGGGCGGCAAGCCCTTGGTTGGCGAATTGCGCATGGGGGTTATCCCTACGATTGCGCCGTTCTTGCTGCCCCGTCTGCTGCCCCCCATGCGGCGCGATTGGCCCGAGCTTCGCCTATTCTTGCGCGAAGAAACAAGCGCTGCGGCCTGCGACTCGCTTCATCGCGGGCGACTTGATTGCGTGCTTCTGGCCCTGCCTTATGCCTGTGGCGATGTGGAAACTGAAATATTGTTCGAAGACCGGCTGTTGGTTGCCTATCCGCAAGGAGAAACGCCGCCTGCGCGCATTCCGCCGGATGCCATTGATCATAGCCGCCTGTTATTGCTCGAAGATGGGCATTGCCTGAAAGATCATATCCTATCTGCGTGCAACCGACCGGAATTGCGCGCCGAAGCCAAAATGCTGGGCACCTCGCTGCATACATTGGTGCAGATGGTGGACAATGGGCTGGGCGTCACCATGCTGCCGCAAATGGCCGTTGATGCCGGCATTTTAGACCACACACATGTGACCGCACGTCCGCTAGAGGCAGATCATGCCTCGCGCACCATTGCCCTTGTCTGGCGCAAGGCCAGCCCCAGAGGAAAAGAATTTCAGCTATTGGCAGATGTGCTGCGTCAGGATTACGAAAAAACCCAAACAAAAGCCGACTGAATGGGCCCCCGAAAGGGCCTAGTCCATGTGACGAATGCCAACGCGCAGATAATCCCAGCCCGTCATCATGGTCAGCGCGGCTGCAGCCCAAAGCGAGACAAGCCCGACCAGCTTGATCCACGCCGCTTCAGGAAAGCCGCCTGCCAAAATCAACGCGCCCAGGGCAACCAGTTGGAAAGTTGTTTTCCATTTGGCGAGCTTCGTCACGGGCATGGACACACGCAGTTGAGCCAAAAACTCCCGCAGGCCGGAAACGGCAATTTCGCGCAGGAGAATGATAATCGCGGCAATCACATGCCAACCCGCAATATCATGCGTTGCGACCAGCATGATAATGACGGCCGCAACCATGATTTTATCTGCGATGGGGTCAAGAAACACACCCAGTTTGGAGACAGTCCCCTGCGCGCGCGCCAGATAGCCATCAAAATAATCGGTGATGCCCATCAGACAATATAGCGCAAAGGCCAGCAAATAGCCCGGCTGCCAACCGGGATGCCACAAAAGTGCCACTAAAATGGGCACCGCGAAGATCCGTGACAGCGTCAGGATATTAGGAAGGCTCGTCAACACATTTGCCTCCTTAAAGCGTTTGCGTCGAAGCGAAAAGCTGGGTTATGCACTTTTGTCATTTTCTTATGCCAAAGGGCATCCTGGCTTCCCATGCAAACATCCTTTCGCCTTCTCGGCCAGCGGCGCTTTCTGCCCTTGTTCGCCACGCAGTTTCTAGGGGCGTTTAACGATAATTTCTTCCGAATGGCGATGGTCGTTTTGGTGACCTATTCCATTCTGAAAGACCCAACTCAGGAAGCAAATTTTAGCGCGCTTGCCGGCGGCCTGTTCATTTTGCCCTATTTTCTGCTGTCGGCCATTTCCGGCCAACTCGCGGATGGCCGAGACAAAGCCATGCTGATCCGGTGGATCAAAACAGCTGAAATCCTGATTATGATTGCAGG
>JBEDNE010000059.1:0-4202 GCA_041170745.1 Pseudomonadota bacterium | reverse complement strand
CTGGCGAAGGGTGATTGCATTTTTGCCGCCACGGGCGTGACTGATGGGTCGCTTTTGGCTGGCGTAAAGCGTTTGCCTGGCGGGAAAATGACGACCGAAAGCGGTGTTATGCGGGCAAGTTCTGGCACGGTGCGCTGGGTGCGGGGTGAGCACCGCAAGCAGGATTAATCTCTGCCACGCGCGAGTTTTCCCCCAATCCAACCAAAGCGATGAAAATCCAGTCGCTTCGCGTGTTTTCTGCCCCTAATACATTATGTCATGGCAGATCATCCAAGAGCTGATAACCCCCGCGACGACTGGGCCCCGCACGAGGACCCCGCGGCGTTTGAGGGCGCCCAAGCTCTTGAAAGCCGTTGGCAGCGCCGCTGGCGCAGGCTGAAGCTAGGCACCAAGATTTCTGCTGTTGTTTTTGTTCTGCTGGTTCTGTGGCTAGCCATTACGGCGCCCTTGTCAAAATCCCTGCAGCCCATTGCCCCACCACAACTGACCTTGCTGGCAGCAGACGGGCAGCCCATTGCCCGCAATGGTGCAAATATTGGCGATCCAGTCAAAATCAGCGAATTGCCCCCGCATGTGTGGCAAGCCTTTGTCGCAATTGAGGATCGGCGTTTTTACACGCATTGGGGCATTGATCCGCGCGGATTGGCGCGGGCGCTGGTCAATAATTTGGGCGATGGCGGCACACAGGGCGGCAGCACCATTACCCAGCAATTGGCGAAAATCACCTTTTTGACGCCCGAGCGCAGCTTGACGCGCAAGGCGCGTGAAATGCTGATTGCCTTTTGGTTGGAGGCGTGGCTGACCAAGGACGAAATTCTCGAACGTTATCTTTCCAACGTGTATTTTGGCGATAATGCCTATGGGTTGAGCGCTGCCGCGCGGCATTATTTTAACAAACGGCCAGATCAGTTGAGCGTGGCTGAATCGGCTATGTTGGCGGGGCTGGTGCAAGCCCCATCGCGTTTGGCACCGACACGCAATTTGGACGGAGCGCGGACGCGCGCAAAACTGGTCCTTGCAGCTATGGTTGATGCAGGCTTTGTCTCGGCTGATGCTGCAGCCTCGCTGCGCCCAGCGCGGTTGAATGTGCCAGCAGATAAAGGCCCGCCTTCGGGGACCTATTTTGCAGACTGGGCTCTGCCGCAGGTCCGGGCCATGCTGGAAGACAGCTATGGCGGGGGCGAGATTAAGACCACGCTGGAAACGCATCTGCAAAAAATTGCACGTACGGTGGTGTCGCGCGCGCCCTTGGGTGAGGCGCAAGTCGCCCTTGTTGCCATGCGCACCAATGGGTCGGTCGTCGCCATGATCGGCGGCAAAAGCTATAAGCAAAGCCCGTTTAACCGGGCAACGCAGGCGCGGCGCCAGCCCGGCTCTACCTTCAAGCTCTTTGTGTATTTGGCGGCCATGCGGGCGGGGCTAACGCCTGATAGCATCATTGATGACAGCCCATTTACCGCAGGCGGCTATCGCCCCAAAAATTCAGATGGCCGGTATTTAGGCCCAATTCCCTTGAAGCGGGCTTTTGCGCGGTCCAGCAATGTCGCCGCTGTCCGGCTTTATCGCCAATTGGGGGATAAGGCGATTATTCAGGCTGCGCGCGATTTGGGCGTTAAAAGCCCGCTTGCGGCTGACCCCAGCTTGGCCTTGGGGACATCGAGCCTCACGCTGCTGGAACTGACTGCCGCTTATGCAGCCATTGCGGCGGACCAATATCCAGTTGAGCCGCACGCCTTGCCGACCGCCACGCCCGGCTTGTTGGACCGGTTGTTGAGCCCCAAGCGCAGCATTGGCGCAAAAACGCGGGCCCAAATGCTAGAGCTGCTGCGGGCAACCGTCATTCAAGGCACAGGTCGTGCTGCAGGGCTTGCCATTCCCAGCTATGGCAAGACGGGCACCTCGCAAGACAATCGCGATGCCCTGTTCATTGGTTTCGCCGGGGATTTGGTTGTTGGCGTTTGGGTGGGCCGCGATGACAATAAGCCCTTGGGGGGAATGCATGGCGGCGGCCTACCAGCGCAAATTTGGCGCGATTTTATGGGCCAGGCGATTGCCGACGCCATGCCTCAAGCGCCCAAGGATGACGAAATCCCCGATGAGCCTTTTGGCAATGATGCCTTTGACCTCGTCTTGAACGTCAGCGATGCAGGCATGGATATTGCGCCTGATCCAACGCTTGAGGCGCAGGCCGGTGCGGAAAGCATCGATGCTGCTGGGGACGCTGGCCGGGCCAGCAGCACACAGCCGCCAACAAACCCACAACAACCTCCGCCGCAATAGCGGCAAGGCTTGCTGGTCACGCTCTGTCCCGGCTATCGCGAGGTTATGAGCCTTCCACGCGCCTTTGATCGATCTATTACGGGCCAGGCGTGGCGCTGGCGTGGTGCCGGGGGCGAGGTGGATGATCTCGTCACGCAATTGCTGCTCGCGCGCGGGTGCCCTTTTGACGCGCTTGAGGCGCATCGCACCCCAACGATCCGGGCGTTCATGCCTGACCCCTCAATTTTCCAAGATATGGAACGCGCGGCTGAGCGGTTGGCAGATGCCGTCCAATCAGGCGAAACAACCACGATTTTTGGCGATTATGATGTCGATGGAGCGACCTCTGCGGCACTGCTGATCCGGCTGCTGCGCGAATTGGGGTTAGAAGCGGGCTATTACATCCCTGATCGGCTGTTGGAAGGTTATGGCCCCTCGGGCGATGCGCTGGTGCGGTTGCGCGAAACTGGGTCTAGCCTTGTGGTCACAGTGGATTGCGGGGCGCAGGCTTTTGACGCGCTGGAAATGGCCCGCGCCGCCGGCCTCGATGTCATTGTGGTCGACCATCATAAATGCGCGACAACGCTTCCTGTGGCGCACGCGCTGGTCAACCCCAATCGGCTCGATGAGGGGGAAGGGGCCGCCCATGGTCATCTGGCGGCAGTAGGCGTGGCATGGCTGCTGGGGGCAGCCTTGGTTCGCACGTTGCGCGCGCGCGGCTATTTTCAAACCCGGCCAGAGCCCAAATTATTGGATCTGCTCGATATTGTGGCGCTTGGCACGGTCGCAGATGTGGCTCAGCTCAAAGGCTTAAACCGCGCCTTTGTGGCGCAGGGCCTCAAAGTGATGGGCGTGGGGCGCAATATTGGCCTCAACGCCCTGATTGCCGCATCACGCCTCACGCGTGCGCCTGTCTGTTCTGATTTGGGCTTTGCGCTGGGGCCGCGCATTAATGCAGGCGGTCGGGTCGGCAAGTCTGACCTTGGCGTCCGCCTGCTGACAACCACTGACCCAGAGGAAGCGCGCGAGATTGCAGAAGAGCTGGATCGGCTAAATGCAGAGCGGCGTGCGATTGAGGCGGCTGTGCAGGAAGAAGCCGATATTCTGGCCGCGCGCCAAGCCAATCGCGCAGTTGCCCTTGTCGCAGGCCAAGGCTGGCACCCGGGTGTGATTGGCATTGTGGCAGGGCGTTTGAAGGAAAAAATGGGCCGCCCGGCGATTGTTATCGCCTTGGACGCCGATGGCGTTGGCAAAGGGTCAGGCCGCTCCATTGCTGGCGTGGATTTGGGCGCTGCTGTTCTGGCTGCCAAAGATATGGGGCTGCTGATCGCGGGCGGCGGCCATGCGATGGCCGCGGGCCTGACGATTGCGGCGGACAAGGTGGACGAGCTTGCGGAATTTTTAGATGCACGGCTTGCCGCAGATGTTGCGACCGCCAGCGAAAATCGTGCTTTGTTGATTGACGCGCTGGTCGCCCCTGGCGGCGTAACGCCTGATCTTGCCAATCAATTGGAGGAAGGTGGCCCCTATGGCATGGGTTGGCCTGCGCCCCGTATTGCCGCTGGCCCCTTGCGAATTGTGAAGGCTGATGTGGTTGGCAAAGATCATGTGCGCACGATTCTTGCCGGAGATGATGGGCGATCCTTCAAAGCCGTCGCCTTTCGGCAGGCCGAGACTGAGCTTGGTCAAGCGCTGCTCCATAGCAGCCGAGATCGGCGGCTTTGGGTGGCAGGCCGGGCCAAGGTGGATGATTGGCAGGGGCGGTCGGCAGCAGAACTTCACATTGATGATGCAACTTGGTGCGATTGAGGTGTTGACGGGTGCGCCTCGAATCCCTAATGGCGCGGCTCCATCACTGATGGCCCCTTCGTCTAGCGGTTAGGACGCGGCCCTTTCACGGCTGAAACACGGGTTCGATTCCCGTAGGGGTCACCATCTTGGAC
>JBEDNE010000058.1:0-4264 GCA_041170745.1 Pseudomonadota bacterium | reverse complement strand
GGCGTGCTGCATCAATGGGCCTTAGGGGGGGACATTCGGGCAATGGCGCAAACGGGCCTCGCCATGAGCGCGCTTAAACACGCGATCCCCGGGGATATGTGCCTTGTGAGCCAGGCGGATTTGGATAGCTTTTCTGCTGTGGGTGGTGATGTCCGGCGGTAACATGCTAAGCCGCCGTGCGGCGCTGAAAGGGGCTGCAATGCTGGGCGTGGCGGCGGGCGCACACGCCGCCCCGGCGGCTTCGAAAGTGCAGGCATTTAAGGGCATTCGCTATGCCCGTGCAGAGCGGTTCAAAGCACCAGAGCCCGTGCGTTGGCCAGGTTTTAGCCGCCCCTATTTGCGCAGCCTGACACGCTATGGCCCCTCTTGCCCGCAACAGGGCGCGCATTATCAGCCGCAGAGCGAGGACTGTCTGTTCCTGAATGTCTGGGCCCCCATGGCCGACAAAGGGCGCAAGCGGCCTGTGATGGTTTATATTCATGGCGGCGCTTATTCGAGCGGCTCTGTTGTTGATCCGCTCAATGATGGCGCACAGTTGGCAGAGCGCGGCGATGTGGTTGTTGTCACCGTCAACCATCGTCTCAACGCCTTTGGTTATCTTTACCTTGCGCGCCGCGATCCGCGCTTTCCTGATAGTGGCAATTGTGGTCAGCTGGATTTGATCTGCGCACTGCAATGGGTGCGTGACAATATCGCCGGCTTTGGGGGGGATCCGGATAATGTGACGGTCTTTGGCCAATCGGGCGGCGGCGCCAAGATTGCAACGCTGATGGCCATGCCTGCGGCAGATGGCCTTTTCCACAAAGCCATCACCATGAGTGGCCAGCAAGTAACAGCAAGCGGGGCGATAAATGCTACCAAGCGGACCGAGGCCTATTTGGAGAAACTGGGCCGGGGGGTGGACCCCGTAACGGCCTCCGCAACAGAGCTGGTGGCCGCCCTTGGGGCAATTGATCCTATATTAGGCGGTGGCGTTTATATGGGGCCCGTCCTCGATCAGCGCCATTTGCATCGTCATCCCTTCTGGCCAGAATCAGCCCCCCAAGGCAACAAAATCCCCATGCTTCTTGGCAATACAATCGCCGAGACACGAGCCTTCTTCCCACCCGACCACCCCAAGCTGCAGGGCCTTGATTGGGACAATCTGGCCGAGCGGGCGGGGTCGGAAATGCGCGCCGATTTGTTGCCCGAATGGGTCGTGGCACAATTTCGAGATCGGTATCCGACCGAAGCGCCGCTTCAGCTCTTTCATCGCATTGTGACGGCAGGCCGGTCGTGGCGCGGCCAAGTGGAAGAGGCGGATGCGCGGGCCCGCGCGGGCGTTGCGGCAACCTGGGTCTATCAACTGGATTTTGAACAGGCCAAGCACACGGACGATATTGGCTTGTCCTTCGGGACATTTGCGTCTCCGACGCCCGCGCGCGCGGCGATGAGCCGTGTCCTCATGGACGCTTTTGTGCGTTTTGCCCGAACGGGCCATCCCGGCTGGCCTGCCTATACCACCCCATCCCGCGCAACCATGATGTTTGATGCCGACAGTCGCGTCGTCAATGATCCGCGCCAATGGGAACGCGAGTTATTTGCCCGTGTGCCTTTCATTCAAGCTGGCAGTTGATCCAGCTTATTGGGTGTTGGGGTAGCTGATGATTAGCGAAAGTGGTTTTCGACCTCGCTGCGTAATGCCCACAATTGCCCCTTTATAGAGATAGGCTGTCATCCCTTTTGTCAGGAACGCACGTTGCCCATCTGAGATAACTTCGCCTTCGCCCTCCAGCACGTAATAGACTTCATCATGGCCAATTGGGTGCAGGCCAATAGCCGCACCGCGATGCAGAATGCGCCGGCGAAATTCCATTGACCGGGGCGTCGGCACGGCATCTGAGATGCGATAGGCCGTGCTCATGCCAATTGCGCCATGAGGCGGTGGCTCAAGCCTTTTGGTTGCTTGTTCGTCGATCACCAGCATGGGGGGCGCAGCGGCGAGAAGCGCCAGAAAAGCACCAAGGGTTGTCATGGTCAGTTCCGCATCGCCCGGTCACGCACGGACAGGCCTTCTTGCGCGCCCGCTTTTTGGCCGGGATAGCGCCCAGATTTGGGTGTCATTGAGGCTAAGTCCCAGTCTGCCTCCACAAAGGCCGCTCTGCTTGGCTCCGGGCGTGGATAGCCCAAGCCCACTTCACGCTCATCATCAATAATCTCACCCCGGCCTTCGGCCACAAAATAGAGAACGCGAATGTCATCAGCGGCGCGGTCCCAAGGGCGCGCGCCAGCCGTGCTTAAAACACTGGTTTCCACTTCGTCGGACGGCAGAATATCAATGCCAGAGAGATCTGCCAGCGGCTTGGATTTGCGGATTAACTTTGCCTTGGTTTCCCCATAGCGACCAAATTCGGGCGCGGGTTTGCCGGTCCGATCAACGGCTCGATTGTCCGCACCATGATAGGCCAGATCGCCATCACCGCCCAACATCAGAAAGGGCAGGCCGGGCATGGTATCATTGCCGCCCCGCATCACATTGCCGATCGCTGTCAGTTCGCCCGTCACATAAGGGTGGCCCGCCCATTCAAGGTTCATCAAATTATAATGCACGGCCCGATATTGCGGATTGTAAATCAAGTTGTTGACCATGAGCGCTTGAACGCCCCCTTTCAGCAGGGGGGATCGCTCAACATTATGGGCCCAAATATTGCGATAAAAGACAACGCCTGTTGCATTGTCATGGACCAATGTGCCCTTGGAATGCTCGCCTTTTGGGTGGCTTGCATAGGCCAGGCCTTCAGCGGCCAAATTATCGCGAAAGACAATGTTATGCGTGGTGTTTTTGCGCCATTCTGCAACTGTGGTCCCCGTAAAACGGGGGCCTGACGCAGACATGTTTTCATCCACTCCCCACAGGAAGCTGCAATTTTGGATGATGACATTATAGGCACCAACGGTTGAAAAGGCGTCAGCTTCCCAGCCTGAATAGGCGGCTTGCTGATCGCGTCCCGTCATGACGCGGATGTGGCTAATAATGGCATCATGCGCCTTGAGGTCAATGCCGCCGCGAATGAGCGTAATCCCCGGTGACGGCGCCGTCTGGCCGGCAATGGTCAAAAAGGGTTCTGAAATCACGAGTGAGTCTCGCCCCAGATCAATCGCGCCACCCACTTCAAAGACAATGATGCGCGGGCCTTTGGCCTCAACGGCCTCTTTCAAAGAGCCGGGACCATCCTTGGCAAGTGTTGTCACGCGAATGATTCGCCCCCCCGCGCCACCTTGGGTCGGTTCCAACGGGCTGGCTGAAGCCAAGGAAATGCCAAAAACCGCCTGTAGGAGCAGAAGACACCCCAAAATCTTCTTCAGTAACATCCGCATCTCTGCGACTCCTTCGCCCCCCCTTCTTGACAGAAGCGTTGGAAGGGGGCAAGGAAAATGACACCGGTTACCATCGGCGGCATCGGGTGCGATTTACCAAAACAGTTCGATGCGTCAGAAAATGAAATAATGGTGTCTGGAGGGGGGTCTCGATTGGTGCATGATCCTTTGACACCGGTATCATAAGCAAGGCGTCAGACGGACGTCGAGGGAGTAGACATGCGCTATACGAAACGGAATCACTCGCTATTCAAAGCCGCTCTGATTGCAGGAAGCGCTTTGGCACTGCCATCAACCGCATGGGCGCAGCAAGCTGAAGCCGAAACGCCCGTCGATGAAATCATCGTGACGGGCTTTCGTCAGTCCTTGCAAGCGGCCCTGAATGTCAAAAAGAATTCGGTTGCTGCAGTGGATGCTGTTGTGGCGGAAGACATCGCCAAATTCCCCGACCAGAACCTTGCTGAATCGCTGCAGCGCATTCCTGGTATTTCCATTTCGCGCGATGGCGGTGAGGGCCGGGCCATTACGGTGCGTGGTCTGTCGAGCCAGTTTACGCGCGTCCGTGTGAACGGCATGGAAACGATTGCGACCTCCGTCGATGGTGCCAGCGCCAATCGTGATCGCGCTTTTGACTTCAACGTCTTCGCCTCGGAACTCTTCTCCAGCCTGGTCGTCCACAAGACGGCCGAAGCCAGCCTTGATGAAGGCTCGTTGGGGGCCGTTGTTGATCTCAATACGGGCAACCCGCTTGCGGGCAAAACGGGGCTGACGGCCGCTGGCTCGGTGGTTGGGTCGTATAACGATCTCTCCAAGAATGTGGGCCCGCGCCTTGCCGGCCTATTGTCGTGGAAGAATGATGCCGGCACGCTTGGGGCCTCTATCTCTGCAGCATATTCGCACACTAAGG
>JBEDNE010000057.1:0-7685 GCA_041170745.1 Pseudomonadota bacterium | reverse complement strand
CCAGCGTCTGTGCCTCAACACCCTGCGCGGCATCGACCACCAGCAACGCCCCCTCACAGGCAGCCAAGCTGCGCGAGACTTCATAGGCGAAGTCCACATGGCCCGGCGTGTCCATCAGGTTCAGCGTATAGGTTTTGCCGTCCTTCGCCGTGTAATCGAGACGCACGGTCTGCGCCTTGATGGTGATGCCGCGTTCCTTCTCGATATCCATATTATCGAGCACCTGCGCCGTCATCTCGCGCTCGGTCAGGCCGCCCGTCCGCTGGATGAGGCGGTCAGCCAGCGTGGACTTGCCATGGTCAATATGGGCAATGATCGAAAAATTGCGGATCAGGTCTAAAGGCGTGGACATGGCGAGCGCCCTAGCAGCGCCAGAGCCAAAGGGCAAAGGGCCTTTAGGCGCGGCCCAGCCAATCCGCCAAAATAGCGTTCACCTTTTCCGGCGCCTCTTGCTGCACCCAGTGGGACACCTTGGGCAAGCGATGGAGGTGCAACTGCGGCACCCAATATTCTGTACCAACGGTACAGCCAAGGCCAAGGGCAGCATCTTCTTCCCCCCACACCATCAGCGTGGGAATGGTGATCCGCGCATCGCCCAAATCAATGGCATCGCGATAGCGCAGAAGCGCGCGATAATAATTGACCATGGCCGTCATAGCGCCCGGCGCTTGCGCCGCGGCGGCATAAACATCCAGCACGTCTTTTCCAAAACGGCTTTTGTCGACAGCCATGCCGTAAAAGGCCCGGCGCACGCCGGCGGCATCATTGGCAGCCATATAATGTTCAGGCAGGCGTGGCAGCTGGAAGAAAAACACATACCAGCTTTTCTTAAGCTGATCCCAGCGGCGCAGCTCGCGCTGCATCACCTTGGGGTGCGGCACATTCATAATCACCAGCCGCGTCAGTGGGTAGGGCTTGACCGCCTGTTCATTCAAAATGGCAAAGGCCCAGCCAATAATCGCCCCCCAATCATGCGCGAGGATCATCACTTCCTCCACGGGGGCCTCAGCGGCAGCGGCGTCAATCAAGGCGCCAACATCGGCGGTCAGATGGTCCATGCCATAGGCCCGCACCGCGTCAGGCCGCGAGGTCCGTCCATAGCCGCGCAAATTGGGGGCCCAAACGCGCCAGCCCTGCGCTGCCAATAAGGGCATTTGGAACCGCCAGCTAAAGTTCAGCTCGGGAAAACCATGAAGGCAAATGACCAGTTTTTTGGACGTGCTTGGTCCAGCCTCTGCCAATTCAAAGTCTAGGCCATTGGCCGCGACAAAGCGTTGGCGAATGCCCGAGTCTGGGTCGGGAACCCATGAAAATCCTTTTCCTTCAGACATTTGGCCGACTCCTTACGACACTGTTCTGCACACCATGGACACGCCAACGGCCTCAATACATCATGGCCCTATGCGCTAGGCTTTGTCCATAAACGGAACAATTATCGATTTACCTTCATTTTGGTATAGACTTTGATGCCAAAATGAACGATGTTTTCTGTGCGGCGCCAAAAAGCGCAGTTGCCCGGATATTCGGTGCCGCGAGTAGAGCGTATTTACCGGGCCTGCGCACCTAAAGGGGTCGGGCCTTGCCCGGCCCTTTTTTTAACTGCCCGTGCTAAGCAGCATGGTTCAGGCGGGACGATGCCTCAAACGGATATATATTGGGCCTTAAGCGGAAATATACTGGTCAACAGCCTCCAGCGCTGAGGCCAATCGGGCCTCGCCGTCACCGCGGATGAGGGCATAGGGCAGGCCACGCGCCTCGAGTTCCGCCACGGACAGCGCAAGGAAGCGGGCACGCTCGTCTGGTGCGCCCAGATAGCGCAGGCCATCCGCCACCCAAGGCAAATCAATATCCGGCACCAAATATAAGTCCGCCACCGGGCCGCGTGCTGCCAAAGCCGCATCTTGCGTGCCATAAAGCATTTGCGCCCAAACCGCTGTCATCACGGCGTCGGTATCGAGGATCAGCCAGCTTTGCCCGGCGGCAATGGCCCGTGCGCGGGCTGCCTCAATCAGCGTGCCATGCGTTTCTGCAATCGCCACAAGATCAGCCATGCTGGTTTCAGCGCCATGTTCGGCGCACCAATCCCGGCCATATTCCGAGACCAGCTCTGCCCCGAAATGCTGGGCAAGCGCCAGCCCAAGCGTTGATTTTCCGGTGCTTTCCGGGCCGTGAAGGCAAAGAGTGCGCAGGGGCATTAAAGACCCCCTTTTTGGCGCGCTTCGGCCCGGCGCCATTCCACAAGGCCCAGCACTGCCATGCCCAAGAAGAGAATATAAAGGCCAGTGAACCAATAAAGCCCTTTGGCCGCATAAAGCCCGATGGACAGGATGTTGATGACAATCCACCAATGCCAATTATCAATATAGCGCCGCGTCATCAGGAGTTGCGCACAAACGCTCAGCACGGCGACGCTGGCATCCCAATAGGGAAAACTGGCCTGTGTGTGGCTGGCCATAAACCACCCCCACCCCCATATAGCTGCTAAGGCACTGACCGTCCACGTAAGTTGCCCGGTCAGGCCCAATCGATCGACCATGATTTCGCCTGCCATGCCCTGATTGCGGGCCCACAGCACCCAGCCAATGATATTGACGATGAAGAAAAAAATCTGAAGCAGGGCATCAGAATAAAGCCGCGCCTCCCACAGCACGACGCCCGATAGCGAGACCATGACCAAGGCGACTGGGAAATTCCAGACGCTGCGGCGAATGATCAGCGCGATGTTGGCAAGGCCGAACAGCGCGGCAAGGGCCTCAAGCTGGGACATGATAGGGGCGATCTCGTCTAGAGCGAAAGGCCGGTCAACGCCGAAAGATCTGCCAGCGCCTGATCTTCACCCACAACCTTAATGGCAGTCATGCCCAAGGCGGCGGCAGGTTTGCAGTTGATGCCCAAATCATCCAAATAAATGCAGCGTGCCGGGTCTACAGACAGCGCGGCACACATCATCTGGTAAATGCGCGGATCGGGTTTGCGAATGCCCGCTTTTGAGCTTTCAATCACATGGTCAAACCGCGCCATAATGGCGCGCACAATTTCAGCTTTGGCGTGCGTGGTTGACATGCCAGCGCCGTGGCCGGCAGGCACATTATTGGTGATGCACCCAATTTTATGACCTGCAGCCTTAATGGCATCCAAGGCGGCGACCATGCGGGGCCGGATATCGCCAGACAAAAGCGCCAGCACCTCATGCCCGCGAATGGCATGGCCCAGCCGCGATGCTTCTTCCGCAAAAAGCGCATCAAATTCAGCGGCCGTAATTTCGGCCCGCTCAAACAACGCCCAGGCATTCGAATCTGGGTCTGCTGCGTTAATTTGGCGGATAATGTCCGTGGGCAGGCCCCGATCGCGTTCAAATCGGTTGAAGGCCTCAAAGGGCGATGACGTTACGACACCGCCGAAATCCCAAATGACTGCGTCAAATTTGCTCATGCTGCACCGCTTAGGCAGTTATGCTGCCCCTTGCAAACTGTCCGCGAAACTGTTTGACTTAGGCAAGAAGGAAGAGGGGATTAAGAGGATGCGTGCACGCAATTGGCTGGGCAGTGTGGCCCCGGTATTGGCGCTTGGCTTGGCACTGGCTGCTTGCGGACCAGTGAAAGACCTGGTTTCCGGCAAGAAATCAGAAGCCGATGTCAAAGAAACGGAATATCCCGAGCAAGTTTATTTCGGCGATACGCACTTACACACATCCAACTCATCGGACGCCTTTGGGCTGGGGGTGCGGCTTGGCCCGGAAGAGGCCTTGCGCTTCGCCCAGGGTGAAGAAGTCACCTCAACCACGGGCATCAAAGCAAAGCTGGCACGTCCGCTCGACTTTCTGGTGATTGCCGACCATTCTGACGGATTGGCCGCGCTGAAACAAATTCATGATGCGCCCCGCCTGCTGCTGACCGATCCCATTTTGCGGCGCTGGCATGATGAGCTGCAAAAAGGCCCCAAGGAATCACAGCAAGTCGCCATGGAGCTGATTGATCGCTTTTCAAAGCGGACCTTGCCTGCCGATATGCTTGATCCCAAATCGATGGAAAAGCGCACCCGCGATGTCTGGACAGACCATACATCAGTGGTCGAGCGGTATAACTATCCCGGCAAGTTTACGGCCTTTATGGGCTTTGAATATACGCTGATGCGCAAGGGCGATAATTTGCACCGCGTGGTCATTATGCGCGATGGCAAAGATAAGGCAGATAAGGTTCTGCCCTTCTCATCGTTGATTGGCACAACGCCCGATCAATTGTGGGATTATATGGACGCCTATGAGAAGAAGACGGGCGGCAAAATCCTCGCCATTCCGCATAACAGCAATATGTCCAACGGCTTGATGTTCGAGCTAACGGGGCCAGATGGCGGGCCGATGACCGCGGCCTATGCCCGCCGCCGCAGCGCGCGTGAGCCTTTGGTGGAAGCCACACAGATTAAAGGCGATAGCGAAAGCCATCCCTTCCTGTCGCCCAATGATGAATTTGCCAATTTTGGTGATGCCGGTTGGGAATTGGGCAATCTGACGCTGGAAACAGCAAAGAAGCCCGAAATGTTGGCCGGGGATTATGTGCGCGAGGCCCTGAAGCGTGGCTTGCTGATTGAACAAAAGACGGGCGTGAACCCCTATAAGCTGGGCATGATTGGCTCAACGGACAGCCATACCGGCCTTGCGACGGGCGATGAAAATAACTTCTTTGGCAAACATTCTGGCAATGAGCCAAACGCGCAGCGCGCCTCTGACCCGCAGAGCCTTGGCCTGCGCACGGGCCGCATTGGCTGGCAATATCTTGCCGGGGGCTATGCGGCTGTCTGGGCGCGGGCCAATACGCGCGGCGCCATTTTTGATGCCATGATGAAGCGCGAAGTCTATGCCACGACCGGCCCACGCATGAAGGTGCGGGTCTTTGGTGGCTGGGACTTTAACGACGCGGATTGGAAAGCCAATTGGGTGAAGGCTGGCTATACGCGCGGCGTGCCCATGGGCAGCGATTTAAAACCCGGCAAGGGCACACCGCGCTTCCTGATTTCCGCCTTGAAAGATCCAATGGGCGCCAATCTGGACCGTGTTCAGATGGTCAAGGGCTGGGTGGATGCTGGCGGCAAGCTGCATGAAAAAGTCTTTGATGTGGTGTGGAGTGATCCGGCCAAGCGCAAAATTGCCAATGGCCGTCTAACACCCGTGGGCGACACGGTGGACTTGAAGACTGCCAGTTACAAAAACACAATTGGCGCGCCAGAACTGCGCACAGTGTGGAGTGACCCGGAATTCGACCCCAAGGTTCGGGCCTTCTACTATTTGCGCGTGCTGGAAATCCCAACCCCACGCTGGCCCGTTTTTGATGCGCTGCGTTATGGCGCAAAACTGCCCAAGGATACGCGCCTGAAGGATCAGGGACGCGCCTATACCTCGCCTATCTGGTATAACCCGAAGGCCTAACCCATTGGGCCGGCAGGTCTGCGCCTGCCGGCCATTTGGTCGATGCGATACACCGTTTATCGAATTTGCCATTGACGATGCGCCTTGGCTGACTCACATACAGGTCACCTGATGCAATGGCGGATGAGCGGATGTCCGATACGACCGAAAAGCCTGAAGACAATGAAACGGTGCGCGCTGTAAAGCGCGCCCGCGCGCGCGCTGAGGCCGCGGCGGAAACCAGCAAAAAGCCCATTAATTGGAAGGCGGCAGCTGGCATTGGCATTGGCTCTGCTGCCATTCTTGGGGCGCTGATCTACGCCACACGCAATCGCGATAAGTCAAAGTAACACGCTCGGCGCTGGACGCAGCCCTTGGCGCGTGGCAAGGCGCGCCTATGCTTTTAAGTGATCGTGTTCTTTTTCTCGATGGTGAGGCCCTCGTCATCGATAAGCCTGCTGGGCTGCCTGTTGATGCCCCGCGTGATGGATCGCTGAGCGTTGAAAACTATCTTGGTAGCCTGACTTTTGGGTTCCAGCGCTGGCCGCTGCCCGTCCACCGGCTTGACCGCGATACATCTGGCTGCCTGTTGTTGGCGCGTAACCCCAAGGCACATAAACGCTTTGCGGCGGCTTTTGAGGCAGGCGAGGTTGAAAAAACCTATCTTGCCGTGCTGGAGGGCATTCCTGCCGACACCAGTGGCACAATCGAAATGGCATTGGGGAAAACCAGCACAGCCGAAACAGGCTGGCGTATGGTGGCAGACCCCAAGGGCAAGCCAGCGATTACGCATTGGGAGCTTTTGGAGACCGCCAATGGCCGGGCGCTTGTCCGCTTTCGGCCCAAAACGGGGCGGACACACCAATTGCGCGTCCATGCGGCCACTGGCCTTGGCTTGCCAATTGCAGGGGACCCGATTTACGGCACAGGCAAGGGCCCCATGCTGCTGCACGCCAGCGCACTTCGGCTGCCGCGTGGCGCAAAGCCGGCCATTGAGGCCGAGGCGCTTCTTCCTGCCCCATTTGAGGCCGCTGGCTTTGCGGCGGCCCGCGCCGATCATGGCTGATTGGCCGCCCGTTCCTGAACATGTGCTGGAGGAAAAATTCCTCGCGGCAACGGGGCCGGGCGGGCAGAATGTCAATAAAGTGGCAACAGCCGTGCAAATCCGAATGGATGTTTTTGCGCTGCGCCTGCTGCCAGCCGTTTATGCCCGGTTAAAGCAGCTCGCGGGCAGCCGCTGGACAAATGAGGGTGAAATCATCATCACAGCCCGCAGCTTTCGCACGCAAGAGGCCAATCGCGCCGATGCCCGCGACCGGCTGGCCGAACTGGTTGGGCGCGCGCATCAACTGCCTGCCAAACGCGTTAAGACCAAACCGACTCGGTCGGCTAAGGAAAAGCGGCTGACGGGCAAGTCCCTGCGCAGTGACGTGAAAAAGGGCCGGGGCAAGATAAGGATCGATTGATGTTCAGCTTTGACATCACCCAGAGCAGCAAACCCGCACTTTATGCCGACCTTCTGGCAGCAGTCGATGCCGTCACCTCTGGTGAGCGCGACGCCATTGCCAATATGGCAAATGTTGCAGCGCTGATTTGGGAATTTGTGCCTGATCTCAACTGGGCCGGTTTTTACCGCATGGTGGATGGGGAGCTGGTACTGGGCCCGTTTCAGGGCAAGGCGGCCTGCATCCGCATTCCTCTGGGCCGGGGCGTGTGTGGCGTTGCGGCACAGAGCCGCGCGACGCAATTGGTAACGGATGTCCATGCCTTTCCTGGTCATATTGCGTGCGATGCAGCGTCCGCATCGGAAATTGTGGTCCCGCTGATCCATGGAGGCCAGCTTTTGGGCGTGTTGGATTTAGACAGCCCCAAGCCCGCCCGCTTTGACGCCGAAGACCAAGCTGGGCTGGAAGCGCTATGTGCCCATATCACCCCGCGATTGCTGGGCTGATCTGGCACCCGCCCGTCCAGAATCGAGACAGAAGACGCGCCACCTTTGGCTCGAACACAGGGCTGCTGCCTGATAGATAGAGGATGTGCGGTCATGTAGATTTGCCGCACTTCGGCATGTGGAGTTGCGTATGCGATTGGGAGTTGGGTTGCTGGGGGCATGGCTGATTGCGGGGCCCCATGCAGCAATGGCGCAATCGAGTTGGTCGCCAGACGCCTATGAGCCGCGCCGGGTAGAACGTCCGCACCCCTCGCCGCCGCCCAGACCAGCCCAGACACGGCCTGTTGACCATCCTGTTCAAGGATATTGGGAAGGCCGCTGGATCCCCATGGC
>JBEDNE010000056.1:0-4806 GCA_041170745.1 Pseudomonadota bacterium | reverse complement strand
GCGCCCGCTGTGTCTGCAGCGCAAAAAGATTGGCACCCGACCAATGACCATCACGAAAGCGCAACCAGGTACGCCGGGTGTCGGGATAGTCAGCCAGCATGACCTGTTTTTCAACCATAGCGACCGACACATCAGCGCCCGCACGGCCAGCCTGTGCCAAGAAAGTCTGAACCATAGCGGGCGTCAACAACGGGTGATCCGCCGTTGTAACAAGCACGGGCCATGGCGCGTAATCGGCACCAGCATGAGCCAAGATACTGGTCGAAATGCCAGTGCCGCTGGCCAAGACGTGCGCCTTTCCAGCCCCGGCAAGTGCGGGCGCGAGCACCGCGGGATCCTGCCCCAGCACAAGGATTTTCCCAATTTCTGGCACGGCATCCAGTGTGCGGACAACGCGCGTCAGCATCGCCTCTCCCGCAATGGGAACCAAGGCTTTCCAGCTTTGGCCGAAATGGGCGGCCAAGGGGTCAATCCCCGGCCTTTGTCCAGCCAAAATGATGGCCGTCCAGACGACTGGCTGATCTTTCGCATTAAATTCGGTCACGTTTTTGCCTCAAAGCAGACATAGGGGGGCCTTATGGCTGTAGCGATTTTTGATCTCGACCGCACGTTGACGAAATATGCGACCTACACGCCCTTTTTAATTTTTGCAGCCTTTCATCGTGCGCCGTGGCGGCTTTTGCTGCTGCCCGTGTGGCTTGTATCCATGATTGGCTATGGTCTGCGCGTTTTCAGCCGCAAACGGCTGAAGGAAATTGGCTTTCTGCTGCTGGTGGGGCGCCGAATCTCAACTGACAAAATGGACAAGCTGGCTGCAGATTTTGCTGACCTGATGGTCAGTCATAACATCTTCCCCGCCGCGCAGGCCCGCTTGGCACAAGAGCGGGCACATGGCGCCAGATTGATCCTCGCGACAGCTTCACCTGATTTTTATGCTCAAGAAATTGCCGACCGGCTTGGTTTTGATGAGGTGATTGCCACACGCCAAGACCGGCCCGGCCCCGGCCTTCTCAGCTACCGCATAGCGGGCGAAAATTGCTATGGCGCGGCCAAGCTGGATATGGTCCGCACAGCCCTTGCCAAAGGGCCAGCGACCAAAGAGACGCGGTTTTACAGTGACAGTGCGTCTGACGCGCCCTTGCTGGACTGGGTCGATAGCGCCTTTGCCGTCAATCCTGATACAGCCCTGCGCCGCCTTGCTCGGCAGAAGGGCTGGTCGGTGTTGGATTTCGCATGACAGGCAGGGTCTGCTTCCTCTTCAATCATGAAGATGTGCACCAAATTGCACATACGCTGCCCGTTGCGCAGGCGCTGGCAGCGGCAGAGCCACAGCTATTGGTTACCATCGCAGTGTCGTCTGAGGCACAACACGCAACTGTGGTATCGATGCTGGGCCGCCCGCCTCAAAATTTGACGCTGACCCAATTGACGCTCACCCCCCTCATGGAAGGGCTGACAAATGCGCTAAGCCGGATTGCGCCAGTCCGCCGTTTGGCCATTTTGCAGGCGCACCGCGCCTATTTCCAAAGTTTTGACGCCTTGGTTGTGCCCGAGTTCACAACCACGCAATTGCGGTCCCGCTGGGGCCTTATGCACCCCAAGCTGATTTGCATCCCGCATGGCGGGGGAGATCGGTCCGTTGGGTTTACGGATGAGCTGCGCTTATTTGACCTTATTCTCGTCGCCGGGGAAAAGACTCGTCAGCGCATGCTGGACCGGCACCCCATGCTGGCCGACCAGATCAAAGTCTGTGGCTATCCCAAATTCGATGCGATGGATCTTAACCGGCGGCCCCGGCTCTTTGATAACGATAAGCCCGTGGTGGTCTATAACCCGCATTTTGATCCTAAACTCTCGTCCTGGTACCGCTTTGGCCCTGCCATTCTTGACTATTTTGCCCAACAAAGCCGGTTTAACTTTGTGTTTGCGCCGCACGTCATGCTGTTTCGCAAATGGCTGCATGGCTCATTAGAGCATCGCCATCTCCGCTTCCGTGGGGACGTGCCCGCCCAGTGCCTAGGGCTGCCCCATATGTTGATCGACACGGGCAGTCCCCGGTCAGTCGATATGACCTATACTTTGGCCGGGGACATTTATCTGGGCGATGTCAGTAGCCAAATTTATGAATGGATTATTCGCCCGCGCCCGGCGATTTTCTGGAACAGCCATGGCGCGCACTGGCAGGATGATCCCAATTATGCCCATTGGCATTTGGGGCCGGTGCTGAACGATATCGGAGATTTGCCAGCAACATTGGATATGGCGGTCGCGGCACCCAACCAATTTGCGGCCGCCCAAATAGCTGCCCGCGACTATACATTTTCCATCACGCAACAGCCTGCCGCCGCCCGCTGCGCACGCGCCATTCTGGACCTGTTGCCCAAAAGCCCCTAGCAAGACGCAAAGGGCTGGGGAAAAGGGCCAAATATGGCAAATGAAGCATCACGGCTGGCCGCCGCCAAATGGCGTTTAAGGCTGGAAGACTGCAATAATGTGTCTGATTTTCGCGAGCTGGCACGCCGCCGCCTGCCCGGCCCGGTGTTTCATTATATTGACGGGGCCGCCGATGATGAGGTGACGCGCCGGCGCAATACCGACGCCTATGAAGCCTGTGATCTGGTGCCGAATGTGCTGGCCGGCGTGGCCGATATTGATCTGCGCACCACGGTGATGGGGCGCGACATTGCCCTGCCGCTGTTTCTTTCTCCCACTGCTTTGCAGCGTGTCTTCCATTGGCAAGGCGAACGTGCCGTCGCCCGCGCGGCTGAAAAATTTGGCACCTTTTTTGGCATTTCCAGCCTTGCCACGGTGTCGATTGAAGAAATCGGCCAGACAATTGCCAGCCCCAAGCTGTTCCAGCTCTATATTCACAAGGACAAGGGGCTGAACCACGCAATGGTTGAGGCGTGCAAGGCAGCCAAATTCGACGCCATTGCCCTGACCGTCGACACAATTGTCAGCGGCAATCGGGAACGCTGTATGCAGACGGGTTTTACCTCACCGCCACGGCTTACGCCCTCGTCCGCGCTTGATTTTGCCCTGCACCCGCGCTGGACACTAAACTATTTGCTGCGCGAGAAATTTGAGCTGTCAAACCTTAAAAACCATGTCCGCGAGGGATCGGACAAGGCCATTTCGATCCAAGATTATTTCAACACCATGCTTGATACGTCCATGGATTGGGCAACCGCGGAAAAGGTGCGGGCCGATTGGGGTGGGCAGTTTTGTCTAAAGGGCATTATGTCCATCGAAGACGCAAAGCGCGCCGTAGATATTGGCGCGACGGCCATCATGGTCTCAAACCATGGCGGGCGGCAATTAGATGGCAGCCGCGCTCCTTTTGACCAATTGGCTGAAATCGTTGATGCGGTGGGCGATAAGATTGATGTGATCTGCGATGGGGGCATTACGCGCGGCAGCCATGTGCTGAAAGCCTTGTCGGTTGGCGCCAAAGCCTGTTCCGGCGGGCGGCTTTATCTGTATGCGCTGGCCGCCGCAGGCCAACCGGGTGTGGAGCGTGTGCTGGGCAAGCTGCAGGATGAAATTGCCCGCGGGATGCGCCTGATGGGCGCAAAATCAGTCGCTGATCTCAGTCGCGCCAATTTGCGCTGGCGCTAGGCCGCGTCGTCAAACCGGACCAGACGGTCCCCCGCGGGCACATGAATGGCCACAATCCGGCCCAAAGGCGTGCGGATCGCCTCATGCGTCGCGGGCATCCCGCCTGTCAGCGCCCCAAAAGCGGGCAAAATAAGCTTCGTTGGCCCTTCAACAAAGCAAGGCCGCGTCACGGCGCGGCCACGGGCCATGCTTTTATGCTTGGGGTGGAAATGGCCCGACAATTCTGGCCGAGCCTCTGCCGGATCTGCCTCATGGCGCAGCATTAGCCCGTCCAGTTCGGCCTCAGCGCACACCGTGCCCCCAATATCAGCCGCCAGAGCAGCATCATGATTGCCGGTAATCCATGTCCAGCGGGTCCTGCGGGTCAATGCACCAAGATGCTGGCGCGCCGCATCTGGCAGGCGCGCAGGGCCTTGGGCATCATGGAAGTTATCGCCCAGGCACCAGATTTCCTCTGCGTCTGTTTCCTGCACCAATTTGGCAAGTGCGGCCAATGTGGCAAGGCTATCATGCGGCGGCAGCATCTGGCCGCGCACCGCGAACCAACTTGCTTTTTCAAGGTGCAAGTCCGCAACGATCAGCGCCTTGCGGGCCGGCCAAAACAAGGCCCTGCCGCCCGCAACGCGAAACTCATGCCCCCCAAAGGGCAGCGGTGGCATTAGTCTTCTTGCGCGCCGCCTTCCGCGGCTTGTTCAAACCAGGCTTCCACTGGGCCATTGAGCTTCAAAAGCAACGGCCTGCCATGGCGATCAACGGTCTTGCCCGCTTGCACGCGGACCCAGCCTTCAGACATACAATATTCTTCGACATCGCGGCGTTCGACGCCACGAAAGCGGATACCCACGCCACGGCGGAGCACATCCACATTGAAATGCGGGCTTGAAGGATCAATCGACAAGCGATCAGGAGGCGTATCAGTCATGCCGGGCGCCATGCCCCAAAGCGGCCTTGGGTGCAATCCCGTTGCGTTTTCCAATCACCCGACATAGCTTTGCAGAAAGATAATTTGGGGGAGAGTGACGATGGCGTTTCGCATTTATCTGATCCTGAGCTGGATCGTGCTGGTGGTCTATACGGCAGTTGTCATTGCCGATCATGGTATGGGCCTGCTGCCCGTCTTTTTTGGCGACATTGGCCGCATGGGGTGGCCCGGCCAGTTTAATCTCGACTTCATGCTGATGCTCAGCC
>JBEDNE010000055.1:0-2735 GCA_041170745.1 Pseudomonadota bacterium | reverse complement strand
GGCTGGATCATTTGCCAAGTATGGCCCTTATCCGTCGGCACGCTTTTGCTAATGATCAATGGCAGGCGCAGGGCGCGCAGCTAATTTCCGTTCGCTATCAGGCAGCGGGGCTTTTCAAAACTGATCCCAGTCAGTTCGTGGTGGAACCACGATGCGCCCGGTTTGAACGGCGCGCTTTTCCTGCTGCTGTCGCGGCTATTCCGCGCGATGCTTTTGATTATGTGTGGATTATTCAGCAGCCTAATGCCGCAGCAGACATGACAGACCTTCAACCCATCTGGGAGAATGGCCGCAGTGCGCTCTACCGCATTGTCAGGACAAAATAGCAACCAGTGAGACGCCAGCAGGCAACGGCACACGGCCAACCAAATGGCGCTCTAGCCCGAACGCCCCAGTCAACAGCGTGTTAATGGCAGCCGAGGGCATTTGATCATCGCTCGTCTTCTTGCCCATCGCTTTTCCAATGATGCGTGCGGCAGCGGCCACTGGAAAAAGCAGGCTGTTGAAATGGTTGAGCAGCTCAATTTTAAGCCCCGCTTGCCGCGCGACCTTGGCCAAAGCTGATTTGGTATAGCGGCGATGATGGTGGTGGGCGACATCGTGCGCACTCCACATCCACGGATTGGCGGGCACCGTCAGCAAGATTTTACCGCCGGGTTTCAGCTTGCGTTTGATGTGCGTCAGCGAGGCCAGGTCATCGCCAATATGTTCAAGCACATCGAGCAGGGCAATGATGTCATAGCGACCATCGGCAATGCCGGTTAGTTCCGGCAGAGGAGCAGTTAAAATCGGGCGGCCCAGCCGCTCTTGAGCAAGGCTGCGTGCGCCTTCATCAATTTCAATCGCGTCGACATGGCCGAAAGCGCCCAACATTTCAAAATTATGGCCCGTGCCACAGCCAATTTCGAGGATGCGTGCACCTTTTGCAGGCGTGATCTTGTCCGCAATCAGGCCGCTTAAAATACGTCGCCGGGCAACATACCACCAATGCGTGGCATCATGCTGTGCCATCCGATCATAAACGTCGCGATCCATCTTAGTTCTTTCCTGCGCTGTCAGCCCGCTCATCGTCTGAGAGGCCAATGCTATCGCGCACAATGTACAAGGGGCGCTGTTTGGTTTCTATCATGATGCGCCCCACATATTCGCCCAATATCCCGAGGGATAAGAGCTGCAACCCGCCCAAGAACAACACCGCAACCATCAGCGAAGCATAGCCGGGCACAGCAATGCCAAAGAACAGCGCCTTGGTGATAATGAAGAGGGCGTAGAGAAAGGACAGGATGGCAACCACGCCACCCACATAGGTCCAAATGCGCAGGGGCAGTGTCGAGGATGATGTGATGCCATCCAGCGCCAGCGTCCAGAGCTTCCATGCGCGAAACTTGGTTGTGCCCAGCATACGTTCTGCGCGCACATATTCAACGGAGGTGGATTTGAACCCACTCCAGGCGAACAGCCCCTTCATGAAACGATTTCGTTCCGGCAAAACGCGCAGCACATCGACCACGCGGCGGTCAAGCAAACGGAAATCGCCTGCATGATCGGGGATTTTGTCAGAACTTAAAAGATTATGGGCCTTGTAATACAGGTCAGCCGTCCATCTTTTGGCGAGGCTGTCTGTCGCGCGATCCTTGCGGACGCCATAAACCATATCAAAGCCAGCCCGCCATTTGGCCACCATCTCGGCCAAGACTTCGGGCGGATCTTGTAAGTCGACATCCATGGGGACAACGGCCGCGCCGCGGGCATGGTCTAGCCCAGCCGACAAGGCTGCCTCTTTGCCGAAATTACGAGACAGGGAAATTGCACGCACATTGCGGTTGGCCAAATGGGCTGCAGCAATCGCGGCCATGCTGTGGTCAGAACTGCCATCGTCAATGAACAGAATTTCGTAAGATTGGGCCGCCGGGTCAGGCAAAGCCTCAATCACCGCGCTCACCCGGCGGACAAAATCAGGAATGGCCTCTTCTTCATCCTTCACCGGCACGATGATGGACAAAATGGGCGCGGCAAATGCAGTCATGCTCATCAATCTCAGAACCCTGTTCGCAGCCCTGCTAGCAGAGACTTTGTCATCCGAATACCCAGCGTCGGTTCAGCGTGAAGGTCAGGATTGGCGTGACGAAGATAATGGGGATCACCGGCCACCACGTTGGCCCGCCCAAATATTTGACTAACAGCCAAACAAAAAACTGGTTCGACGCAAATCCCAAGCCATTGGTCACGAAAAAGCGCACCGTGCGCACATGCACCCGGTCACGCGCGCCATGGCCGCGAAAGCTGACACGACTATGCAGCACAAAGCCAATGCCCGTAAAAATGGCGTAAACCAGCGTCATCGAAACCATTGGGTCAATGTGCAGCAGATCTGCCACGGCCCAATAGCTGCCCGCCACGCAAAATGTCAGTGCCAGCCCGACAATCCCAAACCGGATCAGCTGCCACAGCATCTGCACTTTTTCATTCGTCTTCTGTGCGGTCACGCCTGGCCTTCTTGCCCTTTCGAGCGGAGCCTTTAAGGCTCTTGGCCAGACATGCAAACTGACAATCCACCATTTGAGACACATTGGGTGCGGTGGCTCTTGGGCCTGTGGCTGCTTATGGCCTGTGTTTTGCTGGCCTATCGTTGGCCGAATATAAATTTTCTAATCCTAGCCGATACCGACGATAATCTGCGTCTCGCGCAAGTCAAAGCATGGCTGGCTGGGCAGAATTGGTATGATCTGCGGCAA
>JBEDNE010000054.1:0-3392 GCA_041170745.1 Pseudomonadota bacterium | reverse complement strand
CGATTGGGCGGCAGCGGCACGGGCATTGGCGTCGTGCAGCGCTGCCGCCAAGGGCGCTTCATCGCCCAAGGCTGCTAATTGGCGATCCAAGTCTTCGGCCTCGCGCAGCGCGCGCTGCAGCCGGGCGGCAGCGGACGACAAAGCCGCCTCAGCCACGCGCGCCTCGGCTTGTTCGCGGGCTTGGGCGGATAAGGCTTGGGCCAAATCAATTTCGGCATCGCGGCCTGCAGCTTCGGCCTTGGCAAGACGCTCTATCAAGGCCGGTCGATCGGCCTCGGCAGCCGCAATGCGCGCCTCGAGCGCTTTGGCTTCAGCCTCAAGACGGGTCAGCGCGGCGGCCGCATCGTTCGCCAATTCGCCCTCACGCTGGCGGTCGGCCACCAGCCGCTCTGTTTGCGCGGCCAAGTCTGCAATCCGCCGGTCAAGGGCCGCGCGTTCGGTGCGCAAGGCGGCCAGCTTATGCCCTGCTTCATTGGCCCGGTCGCGCGCGGCAATAGCCCCAGCGCGCAAATCGCCCACTGTCCGCACGGCCTCTGCCTGATAGGCGGCGGCGGCCCGCTGGGCTTCGGCGGCCTTTTGCACGGCCTCTTCAGCAGCTTGGGCCTCGGCCTTGGCTTTGTCAGCCGCTGCCGCCGCATCGCGCCAACGCGCAAAAATCATCCGCCCTTCCGCTATGCGAATATCAGCAGAAAGTTTGCGATAGCGTTCGGCCGCGCGGGCCTGTCGGCGCAAGGTGCTGGCCCGCGCCTCCATATCGCTCAGCACTTCGTTGAGGCGATTGAGATTGCTTTCAGTGGCGCGCAGCTTCTGCTCAGCATCTTTGCGCCGGACATGCAGGCCGGAAATGCCAGCGGCCTCTTCCAGCATGGCCCGCCGGTCCACAGGCTTGGCCGCAATAACTGCGCCAATCCGGCCTTGGCTCACCAAAGCGGGGGAATGTGCGCCCGTAGCCGCATCGGCAAAAACCAGGGCCACATCTTTGGCACGGACATCGCGGCCATTCAGCCGATAGGCAGAGCCTGCCCCGCGCTCAATTCGGCGGACAATTTCCAGTTCACGCTCATCGCCTGTTGCGTCCCGCTCCGCGAGGATCGACACTTCGGCAAAATCGCGCGAGGCCCGCTTTTCGGTGCCTGCAAAAATAACGTCATCCATCGCGCCGCCGCGCAGCGACTTGGCACTGCCCTCGCCCATCACCCAGCGGATGGCCTCCAGCAGGTTTGATTTGCCACAGCCATTGGGGCCGACAATGCCCGTCAGCCCGGGCTCGATACGCAGCTCGCTCGGGTCGACAAAGCTTTTAAAGCCCGTCAGTTTGAGGCGCTTGATCCGCAAGCGACAGCCTTTAGGCGCCAGCGTCCATCAGCTTGGGCTTTAGCACGTCCCAAGCCGAGGTGTTTTCCTGCGTCACGCCATTAATGATGAATGTCGGCGTGCCCTGAACCTTAAATTCCCGCACGCCTTTTTCTGTCAGTGCCGCCAGCGCATCAATTGCCTTGGCATCAGCAATACAGGCCTGCGCTTTGGCCGCTGGCACGCCGCGCTGTTGAACAAAGTCCACCAGCCCCAGCTTGGTGGCGAGCGCCTGTGTCAGCTGCACGGGGTTCATGCCTTGCAGAGCCTGTTGATCCGCCTCGGTCAGGTCTTGCGTCTTGCCCAGCCAGTCGCGCTGGCTGGCAAATAGCTGCTCAGCAAGCGGGAAGAAGCTTGCCGGGCCATTGCACTTAGCGAGCAAAGAGGCCGGAATATCGAGCTGGTTCAAGACAAAGGTGCGGAATTCATAGGAGACAGTGCCCTTATCCACCAGCGCCTTCAATTCAACCTTCGATTTTTCCGAAAACTCAGCACAGTGAGAACAGGTCAACGCCCCATATTCAATCAACTTCACAGGCGCATTGGGGTTGCCCATCAGCATCCCGCCATCGGGCGTGACGGCCGTTGTTTCAGACCATTTGGTGCCAGCAGGTGCAGCAATGGGGGCAGCGCCTGTGTCGCCCGAAGCGCCTGTCCCTGTTTTGCTGCCACAGGCGGTCAAAAGCATCAGGGCTGACGTGGCAATAAGAAGTTTCTTCATGAGTCTGTCCTTTAGCGTGCGTTAAGGGCTGCGCGAAGCGCGGCGTCCACATCTTCCCAGCGGGGAGACCGTGGTCCGGGTTGGTCGTTAATCAAAAAGCTTGGCGTTGAATTGATCTTGCGATTTTCGACAGCGTCTTTGGTCATCGCCAGCAAGGTTTTGTTCATTTGCTCAGACGCGAGGCACGCATTGGCTTGTGCCGGGGCCAGCCCACGGGCCTGCGCCATCTGCAAAAGGCCAGAGCCTTTGGCGAGTGTCTGCAACTGGCGCGCCAGCGGCATGGATTTCCATTGCGCTTCTTGCCGGATCACAACCACTTGGCCTTCGGCCACCCACACCTCTTGCCGGGCGAGCATATCTTCAGTCAGTTGAAAGACGCGCGAGGGGCCGCCGCAGCGCGCCAGCAAGGCCGCCGTCAGGTCAAATTGATCGCGGATCAGGTTGCGCAATTCCAACGCCACCAACCCCTTGGCAATATAATCGCGCTTCAGGGGGCCAAAGGCGTCTTCGGCAAATTGGGCGCAATGGCTGCACGTATAGCTGAGATATTCAACCAGCCGCACCTTGGCGCGCGGGTTGCCCAGCACAAAGGCGCCCTTGGGGGTGATGGTAACCATCTTGGCATAATTGGGGGCCGCCGCAGGCCGGCTTTGGGCTGCAACAGGACCAGCCAAGCCCAATAGGCCCAGCAGCAACGCACAATAAGCGACAAAGCGACGGATCATCGAACTTTCCCCAAAACAGGCAGACCTTCGGGCGCACTGGCCACACCTTGCGCCAGCGATGTCAGCACGGCCCGCAATTCCGGATCAGCAATTTCGCGCAGCGATTCCCCCAATTCGGCAGGCACCGGGCGCAGCTCAGGCGGTTTGCGGGTTGGCTTGGCGGCTGCAATATCGCCCGTGCGCATCACAATCCGCGAGACTGCGGCATAGCCGAAAAAGCGGTTCACCCGATCAATGATAACCGGCTGAACATGCTGCATCATCGGGCCAAAAGCGCGGGCAATGACAAGTGTTAGGGTGCCATCCGATTTTTTGCCCTGCGGAAAGCGGATCGATTCGGGGGCAGAGACATGGGCATATTTCTCGCCCACAATTTCGTGCCAGCGGCTGACAATGGAGGATTGGATAAAGCCAAAGCGTTTAAATGCAGCTTGCCCCACGCCGGGCACCAGCTCGGCGACCGGCTTTGCAGGGCCGCCGCGCGGCCGCTCACCCCATCCAGAAGGCTGCTTGTCTTTTGCCATCTGCGCCCCCATGCCAGACCCCGTCATGTCCGTCGAGATGCTGCCCCATATTACCAACAAGATTCTCGC
>JBEDNE010000053.1:0-7800 GCA_041170745.1 Pseudomonadota bacterium | reverse complement strand
CCCTATACCAACCGTTTGGTCAAGGAATTCAGGGGCGGCAGAGCGCTGTTCACCCAACCGCCAATGCCCATTAAATGCGCAGGCGCGCCGCAAAAAGCCATGTATCTTTCTTGCCATCGCTGGGAAAAGGCAGGCGTCTTGAAGGATGTCGATGTGCAGTTCCATACCGCAGGGGCTGTGCTGTTCGGTGTTGCAGCCTATGTGCCTGCGTTGATGGAATATGTTGAACGCTATGGCGCTCATTTGAACTTTGAGTCGAAGTTGGTCGCCATCGACGGAACCTCCAAGGTGGCCCGATTTGTCCAAAAAGATGGTGATGGCACCCGTGAGGTCGAAGAATGCTTCGACATGATCCATGTCGTTCCGCCGCAGGTGGCGCCAGATTTTGTGCGCTCTAGCCCCTTGGCTGCTGCATCTGGCTTTATTGACGTTAACGAAGCGACGCTTCAGCATTCGCGCTATCCCAATGTCTTTGCGCTGGGGGACGCGTGCTCCGCGTCTAATGCAAAGACAGCCGCCGCTGCGCGCAAACAGGCTCCGGTCGTCGCTGTTAACGCATTGGCCGCCTTGGATGGCAAACCGCCTGTCGCCGATTATGATGGCTATGGAAGCTGCCCGCTCACTGTGGAGGCCGGCAAGATTGTCCTCGCAGAATTTGGCTATGGCGGCAAATTATTGCCAAGCTTTCCAAATTGGTTGATCGACGGCACCCGGCCTTCACGCCTGTCATGGCTGCTGAAGGATACAATCCTGCCGCCGGTTTACTGGCATGGCATGCTTAAGGGCCGTGAATGGATGGTCAAACCCCATAAGATCGGGGCCTGACATGACGGCACTGGCACGATATCTGCCGATCTTTGATTGGGGGCGCGGCTATACCGGCGCCGCGCTGACCAATGATTTGGTTGCGGCCATGATCGTGACGATCATGCTCATCCCGCAGAGCTTAGCTTATGCCATGCTCGCAGGCTTGCCGCCTGAGATTGGCCTTTATGCGTCTATCGCGCCCATCATCGCTTATGCCTTGTTTGGCACCAGCCGGTCGCTTGCCGTCGGCCCGGTGGCCGTCATCTCGCTCATGACGCTGACCGCGGCAAGCAATGTTGCGCCGCCGGGCAGTCCGCAATTCATTGCCGCTGCGCTGATACTCGCATTGCTCTCTGGCCTCATGCTGATCGCGATGGGTGTGCTCCGGCTCGGCTTTCTCGCCAATCTGCTCTCGCATCCGGTCGTATCGGGCTTTATCACGGCAAGTGGCATCATCATTGCCACCAGCCAGCTCAAATCGATCTTCGGAGTCAAGGCAAGCGGCGAAGCCATGCCTGAGCTGGTCCGGACGCTGGCAACGAATATGGAACAGATGAACCTGCCGACGCTGGTGATCGGTGTTGCAGCGACGGCTTTCCTGTTTTGGGTTCGCAAGGGTTTGAAACCATTACTGGTCAGACTCGGGCTTGGACCAAGAGCTGCTGACCTGATTGCAAAGGCTGGGCCAATCGCTGCGGTGGCCGTGTCGACAATCGCAGTCATTGCTCTCGATTTAGAAGCGCAAGGCGTCAAGGTTGTAGGCGCAATTCCGCAAAGCCTTCCTCCGTTAACCGTACCGCTGTTTGACGCGCAGCTATGGCAGCGTCTGGCAGTTCCCGCGCTCCTTTTGTCTATCATTGGCTTTGTTGAAAGTGTTTCGGTTGCGCAGACCCTTGCAGCCAAGAAGCGCCAGCGGGTTCATCCAGACCAGGAACTGATCGGGCTAGGCGCTGCCAATGTCGCTGCAAGTTTTACGGGCGGCTATCCTGTAACGGGGGGCTTCGCCCGCTCGGTGGTAAATTTTGATGCAGGCGCCGAAACCCCGGCAGCTGGAGCATTCACAGCTGTCGGCATCCTCATTGCGGCCCTTTTCCTTACGCCATTGCTCTATGCGCTGCCCATTGCGACGCTCGCCGCGACAATTGTCGTTGCCGTCCTCAGCCTTGTTGATTTTAAGACGCCACGCGAGGTGTTCCGCTACTCCAAGCCGGATTTTGCCGCGATGTTGGCGACCATATTGGTCACATTGCTGGCTGGCGTGGAACCCGGCGTTATTGCGGGTGTTGGCTTAAGCCTGGCATTGTTCCTTTGGCGCGCCTCCCGGCCACATGCTGCCATCGTGGGCCGCGTTCCCGAGACCGAGCATTTCCGAAATGTGAAGCGCCACAAAGTGTTCACCGATCCACGTATCCTGACGATCCGGATCGACGAGAGCCTGACCTATCTCAACGCTCGCTGGCTTGAAGAATTTGTGCTGGAGGAAGTGGCGGAGCATCCTCAGCTCAAGCACTTGATCCTGATGTGCTCAGCGGTGAATGCGATTGATGCTTCGGCACTGGAGAGCATCGAGGCAATTAACGACCGCATGGCCGATGCCGGGGTCAAATTGCACCTGTCTGAAGTCAAGGGCCCGGTTATGGATGCGCTGGAGCGCTCGCACTTGCTTCATCATTTGACCGGCAAAGTTTGGCTGTCGCAGAACGAGGCCTTCGATGCCGTAATGGCTCTCGCAGACCGAGACGACGGTGCGGGGCAGACGCCCGATATGTGGATGGCAAGGGGGCTCATATGATGATCGAACAGGATTGGGCACTTCTCTTAGCCCGCGCGCAATTTGCGTTTACGGTTAGCTTCCACTTCCTGTTTCCAGCCTTTTCAATCGGTTTGGCGAGCTTTCTCGCTGTTCTTGAGGGTCTGTGGCTCAAGACTGGGCAGGGTGTCTATGCCAATCTCTACCGATATTGGTTGAAGATATTTGCGGTCGTTTTTGCGATGGGTGTCGTATCCGGCATCGTCATGTCCTATCAATTCGGCACCAATTGGTCGGTGTTTTCAGACAAGGCGGGGCCGGTCATTGGGCCATTGATGGCCTATGAAGTTTTGACGGCCTTTTTTTTGGAGGCTGGTTTTCTCGGCGTCATGTTGTTCGGGATCAACAAGGTTGGGCGTAAGCTCCACTTTGTTGCGACACTGGCCGTCGCCATAGGCACGTTCATTTCCGCGTTCTGGATCTTGTCGGTCAACAGCTGGATGCAAACACCGGCAGGGTATGAAATTGCGGCGAATGGTCAATTCATGCCCGGCGACAGCTGGTGGGCGATCATATTCAACCCCAGCTTTCCTTACCGCCTCATCCACACATTATTGGCTGCCTATCTGACGACGGCCTTTGCCGTTGGGGCTGTTGGGGCATGGCATTTGCTGAAAGACAAAACCAACCCCGGTGCGCGCAAAATGTTCTCGATGGCCATGTGGATGGCAGCGATTGTCGCGCCGCTTCAGGTCGTGGCAGGCGACTTTCACGGTATCAACACGCTCGAACATCAACCAGCCAAAGTCATGGCAATGGAGGGCCATTATCAAAGCCACCCGAACGGCGCGCCGCTCATTTTATTTGGTGTTCCCAATAGTAAAGAGCGCACGGTCGATTACGCCATCGAAATTCCAAAAGCGTCGTCCTTAATCCTCAAGCATGATCTGAATGCGCCGCTCGCTGGCCTCGATACTATTCCCGATGCGGATGAGCCGCCCGTGGGCATCGTCTTCTGGGCATTCCGCATCATGGTGGGCCTTGGAATGGCGATGGTCGGCATTGGCCTATGGAGCTTGCTTGCGCGTTCGAGAAAGCGCCTTTACGAATGGACATGGTTGCATAAGGTTGCCTTGGCGATGGGCCCGTCAGGTTTTGTTGCGGTGCTTGCTGGCTGGGTGGTGACCGAAGTCGGTCGGCAGCCTTTCACCATTTACGGCGTGCTTCGCACCGTCGATAGCGCCTCGCCTTTGGATGCTCCTGCTGTCGCGTTTTCGCTTCTCGCTTTTGTCGTCGTCTATTTCGCTGTTTTCGGCATGGGCATCTGGTATTTGTTGCGCCTCATGAAAAAGCCGCCCGAAGCGCATGAAACTGCTCTTGATGGCACCCCCATTCGAAGCGCTGGGATCACCCCGGCACCGGCGGTGTTGGAAGGTACTTCTGCATGATCGATCTGACTGTCATCTGGGCCGGTATCATAGGCTTTGCCATCATCGCCTATGTCGTCATGGACGGCTTTGACCTTGGCATCGGGATGTTGTTTCCCTTTTTCAAGGTGGGCAAGGATCGTGACACGGCGATGAACAGCATCGCGCCCGTGTGGGATGGGAACGAGACATGGCTGGTTATGGGCGTCGGCGGTTTACTTGCAGCCTTCCCGCTTGCTTATGCGATCATTTTGCCCGCGCTTTACGCACCGATGATCGCGATGCTTCTGGGGCTTGTCTTTCGCGGCGTGGCCTTTGAGTTCCGCTGGCGTGATCCCTCGCATCGCGCGCTTTGGGATCGCGCCTTTACGATAGGGTCTTTCATCGCAACCTTTGCACAAGGTGTGGCATTGGGCGCCCTGCTTCAGGGGATAACGGTTGAAAATCGCGCTTATGCAGGGGGATGGTGGGAATGGCTTTCGCCCTTCAGTGTTTTAACCGGCTTTGGACTTGTTGTGGGTTATGCCCTTTTGGGCGCATGCTGGCTTAACTGGAAAACCGAAGGCGCCTTGCAGCGGCAGGCCGTCACCTATGCCGGGCGGCTGGGCATTAGCTTGCTGCTCATGATCGGTGTGATCAGCCTCGCGACGCTGTCGCTTGAGCCGCAATATTATGTTCGCTGGCTCAGCTTTCCGGGTGTGCTGGTAACTGCGCTGGTCCCAATTGCGACCGTCGCTGTGATGGTCCTTTTTTACCGTAGCCTGCGTCAAACCAAAGACGCACAACCCTTTATCTGGGCGCTGGCTTTATTCGGTTTATGCCTGATCGGCCTTGGCATTTCGATCTGGCCCAATGTCATCCCCGCGCGGGTTACCATCTGGGAAGCGGCTGCACCGCACCGCAGCCAGGTCTTCATGCTGATTGGCGCGTCGATCATGGTTCCGGTCATCCTAGCTTACACGGCCTGGTCCTATTGGGTGTTCCGAGGCAAAGTCGGCCAGGATGGGTATCATTAATGTCACGCGGCAGGCAATTGGGCTGGTTCTTCGGCATTTGGCTGCTGAGCGTCGGGGCACTGGCTGTTGTCGGCGGCATCATCCGATGGGCATTGCTATAACAGCTGAAATGAAAGCGGTATGAAATGTCCGAAGAGACGATGAAAAGCCCTGAGGCGTTGAAAGGCGAAGACTGGGCTGGCGAGATGGGTGTCAAATGGCTTGCCAATCTCGAGCAGTTTGAAGGCATGATTGCGCCGATTGGCAAAGCTCTGCTCAAACAGGCTGAATTCAAATCCGGCGAACGCGTCCTCGATATCGGCTGTGGAGGGGGTGGCACGACGATTGCCATTGCCCAATCTGTCGCGCCCTCAGGAGAGGTTCTTGGCATCGACATCTCGCCGGATCTGACCACCGCTTCAACCCAGCGGGCGGCAGATGCTGGCTTGCGCAATATTCGCTTCCTGTGTGCGGATGCCGCCAATGTTCAACTCGCCGAGGCTCCCTATGACCGGCTCTTTTCGCGCTTTGGGACCATGTTCTTTCCCGAGCCGCACAAAGCCTTTTCTAAATTGGCTACCCTATTGCGTCCCGGCGCGCGTATCGACCTCGCCGTATGGGCAGCACCGCGCGATAATCTTTGGATGATGGAGATGATGGCGATCGTCCGCCGCTTTGTCGATGTGCCATCAGCAGTCCCCCGCGCGCCAGGTCCATTTGCATTTGAAGATCTTGATTATTTGCGAGAGGTTGTTGCCGCAGGCGGCTTTTCTGAGCCGAATATAGTCGCCTATGAAGGGCTGCAGCCTGTTGGGGGTGTAAATGCCACGCCGCAGCAGGCGGCTTCATTTGTGTTGTCCTCAATGGCGGCTGGGCGTTTGCTGGATGAGCAAGGCCCAGATGTTCGATCCGCAGCAGAGCTAGAACTGATAGAGCTTTTCAGGGCGCATCATATCGAAAAACAAGGGGTGATGATGCATGGTAAGGCTTGGCTTGTTTCAGCAATTTTGTAACTTCCGCAGGTAAGCTATTGTTCTCCTTGCAACCGGCTAGGCAATTGTATCATTCAATTTGGCCGGTGATTTGCCCCCTAATGACAACGTAAAATTCTTCCGCTAGCGGGACGCTTCATGAACGCATGGGTCCAAGATTCAAAGGCAGGGAAGTCGCTTTTGGCGATTGCCGTCCTGCTCGCTCTCTCCCTGCGCATTCTGATCCCGACTGGCTTTATGCCAACGGTCAGCTCCCAAGGTCTGGTTGTCGAACTCTGCTCTGGCATGAGTGGCAAGACGGTCACCATTGACCTAGGCAAAAAGCTCCCCGGCGAGAAGCAGCAGCACACCGCTGATAGCCCTTGCGTTTTCGCTGCGGGACTGGGCCACGGTCTACTGGCAAGCGCTGAGCTGCCGACCATTCTGCCGTTCGTTTATGGCCTGACCATCTTTGTCGGGACGGCCATTGCTGATCTGACGATCAGCCGTCTCGCGGCCCCGCCGCCGCCATCTCAAGGCCCGCCTGCGGTGAGCTAAGCTCGCGCAGCGGACAACACGCACCTCGTTCGCTGCTGACCTGCGCTCAGGCTGTGCCTGCGCGCGCGTCTGACATCCGGTTCGGATGATCAGGCATCTCAGTGAACAGGTTTCATCATCTCTGCAGATACATGGGCAAATTTGGCCGCCGTGGAGCGCGCCGTAGCGGTGTCTGCATGGAAATTAGATTGAAGAAAGAAACACAATGAAAGCTTCCTCGCTAGCAATCGCGGTGGCTCTGACAGCGCCAACCCAAGTGCTTGCTGCCGAAGGTGAAACACCTTCTGCCGAAACAATCGTGGTTACAGCCGCCAGGATCGCCGCCTTGGAGAAAACTGCGGCAGCTGAAGATGAACACGCTACCAGCCCGGATGGCGCCGCTTTTATTGCCCGTCAGCCAGGCGCTGCACTCGTAGACAACGGTGCTCTTTCAGGTCAGGTGCAGATGCGAGGGCTTTTCGGCGAGCGCATCGCTGTCAGGATTAATGGCCAGCATTTTGCCACAGGCGGCCCCAATGCCATGGATCCGGCAATGCATTACGCGCCTATGGCGCTAATCGATAGGGTAGAGATCGCGCGGGGCATTTCTCCGGTTCGTGATGGACCGGGTCTTGGCGGAGGGATCAACACGATCCTCAAGCAGGTCGGATTCAGCGAGGGCAATTCCATGGCTCCGCAAGCAGACATCTCCGGACAATATCGCGGCGTAGATGACAGCATTGCGCTTGGCGGCATGGTTGGCCTTGCAAACGATACCTTCCGCATTGGCCTGATTGCATCTCAAGAAAAGGGCGATGACACGCGCTTCCCAGGCGGCCGTATCGCCACGACTGGATACGAACGCGCGGTTTATGGTGTGCAGGCTGGGTTACGCGCCGGGTCTGGCGAACTGAGTTTGGAATATCGACGGCAGGAAACCGGCCATTCGGGCAACCCACCGTTCGCCATGGACATCATTTATTTCCACACGGACTTCGTCCGGATAGGCTTTGATGGCGACCTAGCTGATGGCGTCCGGCTCGAAGCGCATGCAGCTTATGCCGGGGTCAGCCACCGGATGAACAATTTCGAACTGCGCCCCGCACCGACTACAGCTATGACCCGTCAGTCAGACACATATGCCAACACGATTGGCGCCGATATCTCACTTCGATTTGGCTCAGCATCACGTTATGTGCGGCTAGGTGCCGATGTCGAGCTGATCGACAAGGGCTATATGCTCTACAACCCACTTGCCACAAACTTCTTTATTCATCCTCTGGATCACGCAGAAAGTGATCGATTGGGTGCAT
>JBEDNE010000052.1:0-5361 GCA_041170745.1 Pseudomonadota bacterium | reverse complement strand
ATTGAATCGCCCGTATTGCCGCTTGTCCCACCAGATAGCTGGGCCCGCCGATACAGCGGGGCGTGTGCATCGCGCATCTCTTGGTTTTTATCAAAGCCGCCTGCGGCGAGCACAACGCCCTTGCGCGCGCGGACACGCAGGGACTTGCCATCGTGACGGACTACGGCGCCGACAACCTTGCCCTTTTCGGTGATCAGTTCTTCCATCGGCGTATCAAGCCACAAGGGCACGCCCTTTTCGTTGAGCGCCAGCCGCAACCCGCCCAGCAAGGCATTGCCCAGCGTCAAGCGCCGGTCCTTGCGCGATTTGAAACGGAAGGGCCAATCAAACCAGTAGCGCGCAAGGCTCTTGGTTAAATGCCACCACCAACCCGGTGCGCGGAAAAGCATGATGTAGGTTTCATCAAAATGCCAGTTAAGATAACCAAAAAGGCTTGCCGCAGGTGAAGCAAAGCGCAGCGTTTCCACATCCTTGCCCAGCTTTTTGCCATCAATGGGCAGCGGCATATGCGTGCGATAGCCAGTGGGGCTGCCCCCCGGATTTTCGGCATGATAATCAGGATAAGGAAAGGCCTGATACTCAATGTCCGTATTCGCCGTCACCCAACGCAGCATTTTCGCGGCATTGTCGACAAAGGCACGGATATTGGTGTCGGGCACATTTTTAGCTGAGAGCTTACGGACATATTTGAAGGCGTCCGACGTCTTGTCCTCAAAGCCCGCCGCTTTGGCCTGATCGCTTGCCGGAATCCAAATCCCCGCGCCTGAGGTGGCAGAGGTGCCGCCCCATAGCTTTTCCTTTTCGATCACCAGCACATCGGCACGATTGCTGGCCGCTACCAAGGCGGAGAGCAGACCGCCCGCGCCCGAGCCGACCACCAGTGTATCGACTTCTTTATCCCATGTTTTCGTCATGATGCGTCACCTGTTGGGTAAAAACTGGGCGCCTGTCGCGCCTTTATGCCTGCGTGCCGGGCATCGAGTGCCGGGTCCAGCGCTTCGGGCTGGGGAATGATCCAATACTCCCCGCGATCAATCGCGGCGAACACCAATTCAGCAAATGCCTCTGGCGCCATGCCATGCGCGCCCAGCAAGTCGGTCATCGTCTGATGAAAGCCTTGGGCCGCAGCCGTTGGGGCCTCGCGGAAGATTTGGGTTTTCACGGGGCCGGGCGCGAGCAATGAGACGGCAATCGGGCTGCCCAAAGCCGCCAATTCCCCTGCCAAAGACTCGGTCAGCGCCACGACGGCAAATTTGGTCGCGCTGTAAGGCGCCATAAAGGGCGATGGCAAAAAGCCGCCAACGGAGGCCGTATTGATGATGCGCGCGGGGCCACCCGCTGCCATCATGCGGGGGACAAAGGCACGCAGGCCATTGACCACGCCCCCAATGTTAATGTCGAGCGAACGCTGCCACGCCTCTGCGCTGATTTCCCAGCTCAGGCCCGTGGTCAGCACACCTGCGTTGTTGAACAACAGGTCAACCCCACCATGCTGGGCAAAAACCGCTTCGGCGAGCACCTCTAGCGCTGCGGGATCACGCACATCAGTGGGATAGGCATGGGCTTGGGGCCCAAGCTCTTGGACAAGTGCTGCCAGCGCGTCCCCATCCCAATCCGCCAGAACAACCGTCATCCCCCGGCGCACAGCTTCGCGCGCAAGGCCGGCGCCAATGCCGCTCGCCGCGCCGGTGATGACGGCTGTGCCCATGTCCGCGATCAGCCCGGAATATACAGTTGGGCTGCCTTGCCGCCATCCACAGGCAGTGCAACGCCCGTGATATAGCTGGCCGCATCCGACAGCATGAAGACGATCGCTTCGGCCAATTCTTCAGGCTTGCCGCCCCGGCCCATGGGGATGGCGTCTGCAGTCTTTGCCGCCAGTTCCGGCGCCTTGATCGCAAAATCTGCGGTGGCTGCAGTATTCACCTGCCCCGGCACAATTGCATTGACGCGAATGCCCTTGCGCGCGCCTTCCATCGCGGCAACGGCCGTGAACTGAATGAGCGCCGCTTTGGACGCCGAATAGCTCGAATAATTCGCCATCGCGCGGATCGCGGTGGTGGACGAGATGTTGACGATCGAGCCTTTGCCCTGCTTTTCCATCACGGCCATGGCCGCCTTAGTGCCAATGAAAACCGCTTCGGAATTGACCGCAAAATCCTTGCGCCAATGATCCAGCGAGAGCTTGCTGATCGGCGCATAATGCGTCGACATGGCGTTGTTCACCAGCATATCGAGCCGGCCATGACGCGCTGCCACATCCGCAATCATCGCTTCAAAGGCCGGAAAATCAGTCACGTCCAATTGGACGGCCTCAACCTTGCCACCTTCGCCTTCAATCTGCGCACGGGCCAGGTCCAGCTGCTCTTGCCGCCGCCCACAAATGACAACTTGCGCGCCGCGACGCGCCAGCAAGGCCGCGGTTGCCAGCCCAATGCCGTCGCTGCCGCCTGTCACAATGGCGACTTGGCCGGTTAAATCCTGATTCATGCCTGTTCCTCTCCGAAGAATTTCGACGCATTTGCGGTTTTCTATGGCCTTGTGTCAACATGATGCGTAGAATCATGCCAATAAAATTACGAATGACAGGGATTCGAGAGGCATGACTGATCTAACTGGGAAGACTGCCCTGATTACCGGCGCTGGGCAAGGTGTGGGCCAAGGCATTGCATTGGCCATGGCCGCCGCTGGGGCGAATGTTGTCGTTACAGGCCGGACGCTGGAAAAGCTGGAAAAGACAGTTGCTCTGATTGAAAGCCGCGGCGGCACGGCGATGGCAACTGCCTGCAACGTCAAATCAAAGGGCGATTTAGAAGCCGTTGTCGAGGCAGCCGTCGCCCGCTTTGGCGGCGTGGATATTCTCGTCAACAATGCGCAAGAAGTGCCCAATGGCAAGCTGCTCGATGTGACCGACGCGGCGTTTTTGGCGGGCTTTGAATCCGGGCCGCTCGCCACACTGCGGCTGATGCAACTGGTACACCCGCATATGGTGGCGCGCGGCGGCGGCGTGATTTTCAACCTCGCCTCCTCGGCAGGCATTCGCTGGGATATGTCAGGCTATGGCGCTTATGGCGCGGTGAAACAGGCCATTCGTAATTTGACGCGGGCAGCAGCAGCCGAATGGGGCCGCGAAGGCATTCGCGCGCTGACCATCGCCCCCCATGCCGAATCTCCGGGCCTCAAATGGTGGGTGGAAAACAACCCGGAAGAGGCAGAGGCGTTTTTCCGCACCATTCCGCTGGGCCGGATTGGCAAGCTGGAAGAAGATATTGGCCGTGCCGTTGTCGCTTTGTGCAGCCCAGATATGGGCTATCTGACCGGCGCGACCATTCCGCTCGATGGCGGCCAAGCCAATTTCGATTGAGGCGGCAAATGGAAAAAATCATCTGTGCGTTGTGGAAGGCCAAAGGCGAGACGCGGGATGATTTTTCCGTGCAATTGCTGGCAGATCTTCCCGCCAAATTAGCAGCCGCCGGCGCCCGTCATATTCGGCTCAACATCGAAGATAAGGTGTCTGATGCTGGTGCCGCCCTGCGGCAAAGCCGGGGGGAGAGCCAGCATCACGCCACCTTACAATTTTGGGTGCCCACGGCCTATGCGCCCCTGCGCGCAGAGGTGGATGCCGCGTTGGACGCAGCGTGTGACCATTGGGCAGCTTGGCTGGTCGTTGAATCCACTATCATTCCCAATAAGGCGCACGCCCCTCAGCCAGGCCAACGCACAGCGGGCTGGGCGCAGCTTGCATTCCTGACATTGCCTGTTGGGATGGCCCATGAAGACTGGCGCCGCATTTGGCAAAATGATCACACCAAAGTCGCGATCGAGACGCAGGCGAATTTTGAATATGTGCAAAATCTTGTCATCCGCCCACTCACAGATAATGCCCCGCCTTATGTGGCGATTGTGGAAGAATGCTTCCCAGAAAGCGCTCTGACTGACCCCTTCGTCTTTTTTGATGCGGTTGGCGACAAAGCGAAATTTGAAGCCAATCTGGGCCAGATGATGCACAGCTGCGGCCGCTTCATCACGCCCGGCACCATCGACGTCATCCCTACCAGTCAGTATAATTTTTAGGACCAGAGGCCAGCCATGACCGATGAGAAAACAGTGCGCATTGGCGGCGGGGCAGCCTTTTTCATTGATAGTGCAATGGCCGTGCCCCAGCTTCTAAACGCGGGGGTGGATTATATTCTGCTCGATTATCTGGCGGAGGGCGCGATGGGCCTTCTCGGCCGCGCGCGCATCGCCGATCCCAAAGCCGGTTTCCCAAGCGATTTTATGGATGTGCATATTGGGCCATTTCTGGCGCAGATTGCGCACACGGGCACCAAGATTATGGCCAATGCCGGCGGCGTGAACCCAGACGCTTTGGCCTCGCAACTGCGCGCGCGCATTGCAGAATTGGGGCTGAATTTGAATGTCGCCTGCATTTCGGGCGATGATCTAATGGGCCAATTGGCGGACTTTGCGGATGTGAAGGATATGTTCACAGGCGCGTCCTTCCCGCAATCGGGCATCACCAGCTGCAATGCCTATTTGGGCGCCTTCCCCATTGCTAAGGCACTGGCGCAGGGTGCGGATATTGTGATTACAGGCCGCGTGGTGGATTCCGCTCTGGCGCTTGGCCCCCTCATCCATGAATTTGGCTGGGGCGCCGAAGATTGGGACAAGCTGGCGGGCGGCACAATTGCCGGCCATTTGATCGAATGTGGCCCGCAAGCGACGGGCGGCACGTTTACGGACTGGCGCGAGGTCGAAGGCTGGGAAAATATTGGCGCGCCCATTGTGATCTGCGCGGCCGACGGCAGCTGCATTGTGACCAAGCCGGACGGCACGGGCGGCCTTGTCTCACGGGGCACGGTGGCCGAACAACTGCTGTATGAAGTCAGCGATCCGCAGGCCTATTTCGTGCCCGATGTTACCTGCGATATGGCGGATGTGACGATTGAAGAAATTGGCCCTGATCGCGTGCGCGTATCAGGCGCCAAGGGCTATCCGCCGCCTGCCACACTGAAAGCCTGTGTTACTTGGGATGCGGGGTGGCGCGCCACGGCCTATCAGCCTATCATTGGCCCGGCCGCCAAAGAGCGAGCCGCCAAACAAGCTGCGGCGCTGTTTGCACGCGGATCACTCATGCTGCGTGGCCGCAACATGGCGGATTGGTCGCGCACCGAAGCCGTCATCCTTGGCAGTGAAGAGGAAGTGATCCTTAAACTTGTGGTGGAACATACTGATATGCTGGCGACACAAATGTTTGTGCGCGAACAATTTGCCGCCATTTCTGCAATGTCCCCCGGCACCAGCGTGGCCTTCGGCCCCAATGTCGCGCCCATGATGCGCCTGATTGGCTTCACGGTAGAT
>JBEDNE010000051.1:0-12952 GCA_041170745.1 Pseudomonadota bacterium | reverse complement strand
TGCGACTGCGTTCACTTTCCCATTCCAGCGCGTCCGACCCACCGGCCGACATGACGAGTTCATGCCGCTTCTTATTCAGCTCTGTCCCGATATATTTCATCAGGTTGGAATATGCGGGGTGCGCCCGGCCCGTCTTCCATTCATCCATAAAGCGTTCGCTGTGCGCGCGGAACACCATCGTCTCGACATCGAACAACGCCATTTGTGCACGCAGAACCGGCTCGTCCGCTGCCACATCCTTAAAGGCAGCACCAATTGAAGCCATGCCTTCACCCAAGCCCCCGCCTGAGATCATCTCACGCTCATGGCCCAGCAGATATTTAGCAACATCCCAACCACGGTTGAGTTCGCCAACAATCTGGTGCTTCGGCACTTTTACATTATCAAAAAAGGTTTCGCAGAACGGCGAGGCGCCTGAGATCAGCTTGATCGGCTTGGTCGTCACGCCCGGCGTGGTCATGTCGAACAAGAGGAAGCTGATGCCGCGATATTTATCTTCCTTGTTGGTGCGCACGAGGCAGAAAATCCAATCTGCCTTATCGGCATAGCTGGTCCAGATTTTCTGGCCATTGACCACCCAGTGATCGCCCTTGTCTTCGCCATAGGTTTGCAGCGAGACAAGGTCTGAGCCTGAGCCGGGCTCGGAATAGCCTTGGCACCAGCGGATTTCACCGCGCGCAATTTGCGGCAGATAATGCTTCTTCTGCTCTTCAGTGCCGAATTTCAGCAGGGCCGGGCCCAACATCCAAATGCCAAAGCTCTGCAGCGGAACGCGGCACCCGAGCTTTGCCATTTCAACGCGCAAGACTTTCGTCTCTTCGGGGGTCAGACCACCGCCGCCATATTCCTTGGGCCAATCTGGTACCGTCCAGCCTTTGGCGGCCATGACTTCAAGCCATTGCTTCTGAGCTGGGTTCTTGAACACCCAATTGCGGCCGCCCCAGCAGCCATCATCTTCGCTTTTCACGGGCTCGCGCATTTCAGGGGGGCAATTGGCCTCCAGCCAAGCGCGTGTTTCCTTCCGGAATGTTTCAAGATCAGTCATCAGCATCTCCTATTCCAAGCCCAACTCTCTAAGTCGCTGGCTTGGACTTACGCAAGCGTCAACAAGCGATCTAAGCATTCCGTAACGGCAGGCGCAAGCGCGTTGACCCGCGCCCCCAAGCCAGACAGGATGAGTCGCAAATAAGATGGAGAGGCATATGAGATTCGCGGGGAAAACTGTCGTCATTACGGGCGCGGCATCGGGCATTGGCAAGGCCACTTGTTTGCTCTTTGCGTCTGAAGGCGCGACTGTAATTGCCGGCGATATTGACGCCAAGGGTGGGACTGAGCTTGCCCAAACATCCAATGGCAAAATCTTCTTCAAACAAACTGATGTCTGCAACCCAATGGACATTAAGGCGCTGATGGATTTTGCCGCTGAGAAAACTGGCGGGATTGATGTTGTCTTCAATAATGCAGGCGCCGGTGGCGACCGCGCACCGATTGACGAGATTGACCCTGAGGGGTGGGACCGGACAATGAACCTCCTGCTCCGCTCGGTCGCGATGGGCGTCCGCTATGCCGTGCCGCATATGATTGGCCGGGAAGGCGCCTCCATCGTCAATACAGCGAGCGTCGCAGGGATTGGCGCGGGCTTTTCCCCCACCGCTTATGCGGTTGCCAAATGCGGTGTCATTCACCTGACCAAGGTCGGCGCAACGGATTTGGCAAAACATCAAATCCGCATGAACGCGATTTGCCCGGGCTTTATTCAGACCAATATTTTCTCGTCCTCAATGGAGGTGCCGGAAGAGAAGCGCGACGCGGCGAACCAGATTATCTTTGAAATTGCTAACCATACCCAGCCCGTGCAGCGCGGCGGGCGGCCCGATGATATTGCGAATATGGTCGCATTTTTGGCATCAAAAGAAGCTGGTTTCATTACGGGCGCACATTTCGTGGTTGATGGCGGCATTACAACGGGCCAGCCGCATAGCTGGAATCCCGAGGCTCCCGGCATTTTTGATGCGTTGGAAGGCTTTGTGAACGCCGAAAACGCATGACCACCTCTGCTGCGCCGCTTCCGCTTCGGCTTAAGCTTGCCCATGGCTTGGGCAGCATTGCCTATGGCGTGAAAGATAACGGCTTTTCGACCTTTTTATTGCTCTATTACAATCAGGTCCTTGGGCTGCAGGCAACCTTGGTGTCAGCCGCCCTGATGCTCGCCCTGTTCATTGATGCCTTTATTGACCCGTTTATCGGGCATATGAGTGATAGAACCTATACGCGCTGGGGCCGGCGCCTGCCCTGGCTCTATGCAGCCCCCATCCCGCTGGGTCTCACTTGGCTGCTGCTCTGGGCACCACCGGAGGCCGCAGACGGGCATATCTTCCTCTATCTTGTTGTTGTCGCCGTGCTGGTGAGAGCGCTTGTTTCCGCGTGTGAGGTGCCGTCAGTCGCCCTCGTGCCCGAACTGACTCGGGATTATGATGAGCGCACCGGGCTGATGCGTTTCCGCTATCTATTTGGCTGGGCGGGCGGGCTCATCATGCTGTTTCTGGCCTATAGCGTTTTTCTGGTACCCGATGAGGGACATAAGGTCGGCCAACTCAACCCCGATGGCTATTGGGCCTATGGATTGTTTGGCGGCTGCCTGATTGCCGTCGCTGTCCTCACCTCAGCGCTCGCCCAGCATCGCCGGGTGGCGCATTGGCCTGATGACAAGCCAGAAGCGACCAGCTTTGGCCACGCTTTTGATGAAATCCGCCAATCGCTCTCCAACCGCGCCTTTCTGATCTTTGCGGCAGCGGCAGCCTTTGCCGTGATCAGCCAAGGCATTACGTTTTCCATTTCCAACTATCTCTATCTTTATGTCTGGCGGTTTGACCAAATGGCCTTTGCGCTGCTGCCCGTTGTGCTATTTCTTAGCGTTATTGCGGCCTTCTTCCTTGTCGTGCCACTCAACCGGCGGTGGGATAAGCCTCATACGGCTGCTTATGCCTCACTCATTGGCGTGTGCTTGTGGGTCATCCCCTTCCTTTTGCGGCTTGTTGGCCTATGGCCTGAACCGGGCAGTGCAGCCTCCACGGCGGGCATTTTTACCTTTTTCTTTCTGGGCAACAGCTTTGCTGTCACCGTGATGATCTCGGCATCGTCGATGATCGCGGATATTGTTGAAGCCTCGCAAGAGCAAACAGGTCGGCGGACCGAAGGCACCTTCTTTGCTGGGAACTTCTTCATCCAAAAATGCGCAACGGGCGTTGGGATTTTTGCGTCTGGCCTCATCATCAGCTGGGCTGGGCTGTCGGCCCAAACCAATCCGGCTGATGTTTTGACTCACGTCATAGATCGACTGGTTTTGGCCTATATTCTGATTGTTATTGTGTTGGCGGCGGTCTCCGCCTTTATCTTTGTGCGTTTCCCCATTCGTCGGAAGGACCATGAGGCGCGTCTGATCCGGCTGGCGGAAAGCCGCCGATCAGGAGAAGCATAAAGGGGGCTGGAAAACCGCTCCGAAAGCTGACAGTGACGTAAACGTAAACAAGGAAGAGGACGACTCAGATGGATTTCACCCTCACCGAACGCCAGTCTTATTGGCGCGACCGTGTTAAGGCACATATTGACCAATATGTGCGCCCGCGCATGAAGGATTATTATGCCGAGCAAGCGACGGGTGATCGCTGGAAAGTCCTGAACGTTATTGAAGAAGAAAAAGCCCGCGCCAAAGCCGCTGGCATTTGGAACCTCTTCATGCCGCCGCAGGGCAACAATCCCCATCTCGACAGCAGCGTGGAATTTGATGGCCCCATGCTGACCAACCTTGAATATGCGCTGTGCGCCGAAGAAATGGGCCGCGTGGGCATGGCATCCGAAATCTTCAACTGCTCCGCGCCAGACACGGGCAATATGGAAGTGCTTAATCGCTATGGCACGGCCGAGCAGAAGAAGCAGTGGCTGATCCCGCTGATGAACGGCGAAATTCGCTCGGCATTCTTGATGACGGAGCCTGCCGTCGCCTCGTCTGACGCGACCAATATTGAAACGCGCATCACGCGCGATGGCGATCATTATGTGATTAACGGTCGCAAATGGTGGTCATCGGGTGCGGGCGATCCGCGTTGCAAAATCGCCATTGTCATGGGCAAGACCGATTTGGGTGCCCAGCGCCACCAGCAGCAATCGCAAATCCTGATGCCGCTGGATGCACCGGGCGTTAAAATTCTGCGCCACCTGCCCGTCTTTGGCTATGACGATGCACCGCACGGCCATATGGAAATTGAGCTGAAGGACGTCCGCGTTCCGGCGGAAAACATCATTTATGGTGAAGGCCGTGGCTTTGAAATTGCCCAAGGCCGCCTTGGGCCGGGCCGCATCCACCACTGCATGCGCACCATTGGTGTCGCTGAAGAAGCATTGGAAAAAATGTGCCGTCGCCTCACCAGCCGTGTCGCCTTTGGCAAGACCATCGCCGAACAGACCGTGTGGCATGAGCGGATTGCGCGCGCGCGCATCGACATTGAAATGACGCGTCTGCTCTGCCTGAAGGCGGCGCATATGATGGACACAGTGGGCAATAAATCTGCTGCTGCGGAAATCGCGATGATCAAGGTTCAGGCACCGAATATGGCGCTGAAGATCATTGATGATGCCATTCAGGCCCATGGTGGCGGCGGTGTGTCGGAAGACTTTGGCCTCGCTTCGGCCTGGGCACATCAGCGCACGCTGCGTCTCGCCGATGGTCCCGATGAAGTGCACAACCGTGCCATTGCCCGCCTTGAACTGGGCAAGCATGGCGAGATGCGTCCCAAGGATCTCTCCTCGGGCGATCTGGCGGTGACACGATGAAAGCTGCCGTTCTTGTCGAGCCGAATAAGCCGCTCGTCATTGAAGATCTGACGATCTCTAAGCCGGGTCCGCACGAAGTGCTGATCCGGACAGCGGCTTGTGGCCTCTGCCATTCAGACCTGCATTTCATTGAAGGCGCTTATCCCCACCCACTGCCTGCCATTCCGGGCCACGAAGCGGCAGGCATTGTCGAAGCTGTGGGCAGCGAAGTGCGCACCGTGAAGCCGGGCGATGCCGTTGTGACCTGCTTGTCGGCTTATTGCGGGCATTGCGAGTTCTGCGTCACCGGCCGCATGTCGCTCTGCTTGGGCGGTGACACGCGCCGCGCACCGGGCGAAGCGCCGCGCATCACCCGCGCTGATGGCACGCAGGTCAATCAGATGCTCAATCTGTCCGCCTTTGCCGAACAGATGCTGATCCACGAGCATGCGTGCGTGAAGATCAACCCTGATATGCCGCTCGACCGTGCTGCCATTATTGGCTGCGCTGTCACAACAGGGGCTGGCACCATCTTCAACGCGTGCAAGGTGACGCCGGGCGAGACAGTCGCTGTCGTTGGCTGTGGCGGTGTGGGCCTTGCCACTATCAACGCGGCGAAGATTGCAGGGGCTGGACGCATTATTGCAGCAGACCCAATGCCCGAAAAGCGCGCGTTGGCGCTGAAGCTGGGGGCGACCGATGTCATTGATCCCATGGCCGATGGTGCAGCGGGCCAGATTGTGGAAATGACCAAGGGCGGTGTCGATCACGCTATTGAAGCCGTGGGTCGTCCGGCCTCTGCTCAGCTTGCCGTCAACGTGCTGCGTCGCGGCGGGACCGCGACAATCCTTGGCATGATGCCCTTGGCGGAAAAAGTTGGCCTGAGCGCGATGGACTTGCTGTCCGGCAAGAAGCTGCAAGGCGCGATCATGGGGGGCAACCGCTTCCCCGTCGATATTCCGCGTCTCGTGGATTTCTACATCCGCGGCCTGTTGGACCTCGACAGCATCATTGCTGAGCGGATTCCGCTGTCAGCCATTAATGACGGCTTCGACAAAATGAAGAAGGGCGATTCCGCACGCAGCGTGATCGTATTCGATCAATGACCGAGGCGCTCGACGCACAAAAGCTGTTTTCGGGCGTCGTGAAGGCCGAAGGGCCAGACGCGCTCAACGAAGCCAATCTCACGGCCTGGATGCAGGACAATGTGGAGGGTTTTGAAGGTCCGCTTGAGGTCTTCAAATTTGCGGGCGGCCAATCCAACCCAACCTATAAGATTGTCGCCAAGAGCGGCGCTTATGTGTTGCGCCGCAAGCCCTTTGGCCCGCTGCTGCCAAGCGCCCACGCAGTGGACCGCGAATTTAAGGCGATTAACGGGCTTTACCCCACGGGCTTTCCCGTGGCGCGGCCCTATGGCCTGTGCACCGATGATGCGGTGATTGGCAGTTGGTTTTATGTGATGGGCATGGTGGAAGGCCGGACGATTTGGGACGGGGCGATGCCCGGTGCCGAACCGGAATTTCGCCGCCAAACCTACTACGCGATGATTGATACGCTGGCCGCGCTTCACAACACCGATGTCGAGGCGGCGGGCCTTGCCGATTATGGCAAGCCGGGCAATTATTTCGGCCGTCAGGTCGATCGCTGGACCAAACAATATCGCTTGTCCGAAACCGAGCATATGCCGGTGATGGAAAAGCTAATTGAGTTTTTGCCCGCAACATTGCCGCCGCAAACGCGCACTTCGGTGGTTCATGGCGATTATCGCATTGATAATATGATCTTCGCCCCCAATGAACCCAAAGTTGTCGCGGTGCTCGATTGGGAGCTGTCCACTCTGGGCGATCCGCTGGCGGACTTCACCTATGTCGCAATGGCCTGGGTGACGGACAATGGCGGACGTTCCGGCGTGCAGGATGTCGATCGCAAAGCGCTTGGCATTCCCGAACTGGATGAGGTGGTCGCCCGCTATTGCGCGGCAACTGGCCGCGAGGGCGTGCCAGATATGAACTGGTATTTCGCCTATAATTTCTTCCGCCTCGCCGGGATTATTCAGGGCATTAAAAAGCGTGTGATTGATGGCACCGCCAATTCAGCGCACGCCAAGGAAATGTCCGAACGGGTGAGCCCGCTTGCGGAAACCGCTTGGCGCTTTGCCGAGAAGGCAGGCGCCTAATTCGTCGGGGCAGGGTAACCTGCCCGGCCAAAAGACAGGAGATGAGGATGTCGCTGTTCGACATGACGGGGCAGGTCGCGCTGATCACCGGATCATCGCGCGGAATTGGCAAAGCCATTGCCGAAGAAATGGCCGTGCAAGGCGCGAAGGTCGTCATTTCCAGCCGCAAGCAAGATGCGTGTGAGGCAGTTGCCGCCGAAATCAATGCGAAGCATGGCGCAGGCACCGCAATTGCGGTTGCCGCCAATATCTCGTCCAAGGACGCGCTTCAGCATCTGGTGGATGAAACACGCCGCGCCTTTGGCAAGATTACGGCGCTTGTCTGCAATGCAGCTTCAAACCCTTATTATGGGCCAGCCATAGGTATTGAGGATGAACAATTCCGCAAGATCATGGACAACAACATCCTGTCCAACCATTGGCTGATCCACATGGTGGCGCCTGAAATGATGGAGCGCGGAGAAGGCTCCATCACCATCATCTCGTCCATTGGCGGGCTGAAAGGCTCGACAGTGATTGGGGCCTACTGCATCTCCAAGGCCGCTGATATGCAAATGGCACGCAATTTAGCAGATGAATTTGGTCCCAAGGGTGTGCGCGTCAATTGCATTGCGCCCGGCTTGATCCGCACCGACTTTGCCCGTGCCTTGTGGGAAAACCCGGATACGCTGGCCCGTTCCACCGCGCGATCTCCGCTGCGGCGCATTGGCGAGCCCGAGGAAATTGCGGGCGCGGCCGTGTTCCTCGCCGCGCGCGCGGGTGCCTTCACCACCGGCCAAACTTTTGTGATTGATGGCGGGCAGACCGTCAGTGGCAGTTGAACCCGATTTAAGGAGACGTCAGATGAGTGCACTTCAAGGCAAAGTCGCCATCATTACGGGCGCAGGCTCGGGCATTGGCCGCGCCTCTGCTCTGCGGTTCGCAGCCGAGGGCGCCAAGCTGGTGCTGGGCGATAAGACCGAGGCCGTTCATGCCACAGCTCAACTCGTGAAGGATGCTGGTGGCTCTGTCACCGCGCTTCAGATGGATGCGGGCGTTGAGGCCGATGTCGAAAACCTCGTGAAAACAGCGATTGACACTTATGGCGATTTGCATGTGGCGTTTGCCAATGCCGGAATTTCAGGCGGAATGGCCGGGATTTTTGATCTCACGCCTGCTGAATGGGCTGAAATTCTTCGCGTGAACTTGATCGGCCCTTGGCTGATGGTGAAGCACGCCGGCCAAGCCATGATGGATGGCGGCCAAGGCGGCTCAATCATTCTGACTGCAAGTGTCGCGGGCATACGCTCTGGCGCTGGCGGCCCGGCCTATTCAGCTTCTAAGGCTGGCGTCATCAATCTGGCCCAAGTCTCAGCGCAACAGCTTTCGGAAACGGGCATTCGCGTCAACGCGATCTGCCCGGGCCTGACGGAAACGGGCATGACCAAGCCAACTTTTGACTATGCGCGTGAAAAAGATGTGATGCACAAAGTCGGCCGCCTCAATCCGCTGCGCCGTGCAGCCCAGCCGGATGAGTTGGCCAATGTCGCGCTGTTCCTTGCGTCCGATCAGGCCAGCTATGTCAACGGCCAAGCCATTGCCGTTGATGGCGGCCTTTCCTCCTCCCACCCGGTCACGCGTCAGCTGACCGGCCAGACCGCGGTGTAATATGCTCCAAGCCTCCAACCCCAAAGACCTTGGCCTGCTTCCTGATCGCTTGGATCGGATTGGGGCGTTCATCCAGCGCAAATATATCGACACGGGCTTGCTGCCGCATGGTGCCTTGCTGATTGGACGCGGCGATGAAATTGCACATCTCTGGACCTCGGGTGTCGATCAGGATGCGATTTTCCGCATCGCCTCGATGACCAAGCCAGTCACGTCCATCGCGTTGATGCAGCTGGTGGAACAGGGGCTGGTTGGCCTGTTAAACCCGGTGTCTGACTATCTGCCGGAATTTGCCAATATCGGTGTCTATGAAGGCGGCGGCGGGGCCACCCCGTTCATCACCCGCCCGCCCAAAACTGTGATGCGCGTGGTTGATCTCCTGCGGCATACGGCAGGCTTCACCTACAGCTTTCAGGAAATGGGCTATGTCGATGCAGCTTATCGCCGCACCGAGCTGGAGAATTGGTCAAAGGTCAATGATCAGGAATTCATTGATATTCTGGCTCAACTGCCGATCGAGTTCGATCCCGGCACCGAATGGAATTATTCCGTCGCGACGGACATCATCGGTGTAATTGTTGCGCGCGTATCTGGCCTGCCTTTGGGCGAGTATTTCCAACAGCATATCTTCGGCCCACTCGGCATGGTTGATACGGGCTTTCAAGTGCCTGCCGATCAAGCCCATCGCCTGCCCGCAGCCTATGCCTTCCACCCAACCGAGAAGATGAAGCTGTTCGATAAGGCCGGCGCGGAAAGCGGCTGGGCGCGCCCGCGCAAATTCCATTCGGGCGGCGGCGGGCTGGCGTCCACTCTGTCTGACTATAACCGTTTTTGCCGGATGCTGCTCAATGGCGGTGCGCTGGATGGCGTGCAGATCATCAGCCCGAAGACGCTGGAATTGATGACGGCCAATCACCTGCCAGGTGGAGGCGACTTAACCCAGCATAGCCGCGCCCTGTTTAGCGAAGCAGAAAATGGCGGCATTGGCTTTGGCCTCGGCTTTGCCTGCAATATCAATCCGGCAGCAACTGCGCTGCCCGGATCCAAAGGCGAATTCTTCTGGGGCGGCATGTTTTCAACCGCGTTCCTTGTGGACCCCGTGGAACATATGACAATGGTGTTCATGACGCAGCTAATGCCGTCCACCACCTACCCGCTGCGCCGGGAAATTCGATCAATGATGTACGCGGCACTGGCCGCCTGAACTGGAGCTTAGGATGCAATCCGTAACCACTGAACGCCATGGCGAAGTTCTCGTCATTCTTGTCAATAATCCGCCCGTAAATGCGCTGTCATGGCATGTCCGCCAGGGCATTAAAGATGGCATTGACGAAGCCTTGGGCGATGAGTCTGTGAAGGCCGTCGTCCTGCGCTGCGCGGGCCAAACCTTCATTGCCGGTGCGGACATCACGGAATTTGGCAAGCCTGCCCAAGGCCCCGATTTCAACGACGTGCTCAACAGCATTGAATTGGCGAGCAAGCCGGTGGTCGCCGCCATTCATGGCACGGCGCTGGGTGGCGGCCTCGAAACCGCACTTGTCTGCCATTATCGCGTTGCGGTGCCGTCCGCGATGCTGGGCGTCCCCGAAGTCAAGCTGGGCCTGCTGCCCGGTGCGGGTGGCACACAGCGCCTGCCGCGCATTGTCGGCGTTGAAGTTGCCGCTCAGATGGTTTCGTCAGGCGATCCACTGCCTGCGGCCAAGGCGAAAGAGCTTGGCTTGGTCGATGCACTGGCGGGGGATGCGACGCTGGCGGAAGATGCCATTGCCTTTGCCCGCGACATGATTGCCCAAGGCCCGCGCCCCACACGCAATCGTCCGATTACCGGCGATATTGGCGTGATCGAAAAGCTGAAGGCCGCCAATGCCCGCAAGTGGAAGGGCTTTGAAGCCCCCTATGCCAACCTTGCCTGCGTCGAAGCCGCAACCCGCTTGCCTTTTGAAGAGGGCATGAAGTTTGAACGCACCGAATTTATGAAGCTGATGACAGGCAGCCAGTCTGCCGCGCAGCGCCATATGTTCTTTGCCGAACGTCAGGCGGCCAAAATTGATGGCCTGCCCAAGGATGTCCAACTGCGCGAGATTAAGAAGGTCGGCGTGATTGGCGCGGGCACCATGGGCGGCGGCATCAGCATGAACTTCCTGCAAGCTGGCATTCCAGTGACGATTGTCGAGATGGCGAAAGAAGCGCTGGACCGCGGCGTCGGCGTCATTCGCAAGAATTACGAAGCCTCTGCCGCCAAGGGCCGCTTCACGCCTGAAAAGGTGGAAAAGATGATGGGCCTGCTGACGCCCTCGCTCAGCATGGACGATCTGGCCGATTGCGACCTTGTTATTGAAGCCGTCTATGAGAGCATGGACGTCAAGAAGGACGTTTTTGGCAAGCTCGACAAGATTGTGAAGCAAGGCGCGATCCTTGCCTCCAACACCAGCTATCTTGATGTGAATGAGATTGCTGCGGCCACCAGCCGCCCGGCCGATGTGCTGGGCATGCACTTCTTCTCGCCCGCCAATGTGATGAAGCTCTTGGAAGTTGTGCGTGGCGACGCCACCGCGCTTGATGCGCTCGCCACGGTCATGGCCTTGTCAAAGAAGATCAAAAAGGTCGCCGTGGTCGCTGGCGTCTGCCACGGCTTTATTGGCAACCGCATGCTGTCGCAGCGGCAGAACCCGGCCAATCAATTGCTGATGGAAGGCGCGACGCCTGCGCAGATTGATAAGGTCCACACCGATTTCGGCATGCCGATGGGGCCGTTCCAAATGGCAGATTTGGCGGGCCTCGACATTGGCTGGCACCGTGACCCAAGCCGGATAGACACCATCCGCGATGCCATGTGCGCTGCGGGCCGTTTTGGTCAGAAAAACGGCAAGGGCTTTTACGATTATGATGAAAAGCGCAACGCCACACCCAGTGCCGAAGCCTTGGCGATCATCGAAGACTTCCGCTCTAAATCCAACCTCGCCAAGCGCGAGATTAGCGATCAGGAAATCATTGAGCGCACGCTCTACCCGATGGTGAATGAGGGCTATAAAATCCTTGAAGAAGGCAAAGCCCAGCGCGCCTCCGACATCGATGTCGTCTGGATTTATGGCTATGGCTGGCCCGTCTATCGCGGTGGCCCAATGTTCTGGGGTGATTTGGAAGGTGCTGGCAAAATCGTTGAAGCCCTGGAACGTCATGGCGTAAAAGTTGCAGACAGCTTGAAGGCCAAGGCCTGAGCGACTAACAGCGCTCGACTCTCCGGCCGCCTGAACAGGAGGCCGGAGCCATGGGGAATTGGAGCAGAAAATGAGTGAGAATGTCGCAGCAGACGAGCTTCGCCTGCTGATTGAACGTATTGAGCGTCTGGAAGAAGAGAAAAAGGGCATCGCGGACGATATTCGCGACGTCTATTCCGAAGCCAAGGCGCGCGGCTATGACGCGAAGATCATGCGCCAGATTGTCCGCCTGCGGAAAATGGAAGCCCATGATCGTCAGGAAATGGAAGCCATTCTTGATACGTATAAGGCGGCATTGGGCCTTTAACGCAGCGATTGAGACTTAGGATAGGCACATGGCAGGTCATTCCAAATTTAAGAACATCATGCACCGCAAAGGTGCGCAGGATAAAAAGCGCTCGGCGCTCTTTTCCAAGCTGTCGCGCGAAATCACCGTCGCGGCGAAAATGGGCCTGCCTGATCCTGATGCCAATGCCCGTCTGCGCGCCGCTGTGCTGGCCGCGCGCGCGCAATCCATGCCCAAGGACAATATCCAACGCGCAATTGATAAGGCCTCGGGCTCCGACATGGAGACCTATGAGGAAATCCGCTATGAAGGCTTTGGCCCGGGCGGCGTTGCCATCATTGTCGAGGCGCTGACGGACAATCGCAACCGCACCGCGACCAATGTCCGCACGGCCTTTTCCAAAAATGGCGGCAATATGGGCACCGCAGGCTCGGTGAGCCATGGCTTTGATCGGCTGGGGCTGATTGAATATCCGGGCAGTGCAGGCGATGCCGATAAGGTGTTTGAAGCCGCGCTGGAAGCGGGCGCAGATGATGTCGAATCCTCGGACGACGGCCATTCCATCTGGACCAGCATTGATGCGCTGCATGAAGTCGCCAAGGCACTGGAAGCAGCGCTGGGCGAACCCGAAGGCGTGAAGCTTGCCTGGAAACCCACGACCATGGTCGAGGTGGGCGAGGATGATGCCGGCAAACTGCTGCGCATGATCGATACGCTGGAAGAAGATGACGACGTGCAGACTGTGTGGGGCAATTATGATGTGCCCGATGCAGTGATGGAAAAGCTGGGCTAATGCGCAAAGCCCCTCTCCTTTAG
>JBEDNE010000050.1:0-12397 GCA_041170745.1 Pseudomonadota bacterium | reverse complement strand
ACCCACCCCAAGGCACAGACGTCCGGGATTGGCCTTTCATTAAGACGCCGGGCGATGTGTTTTACATTCTGCCACAGGGCAATCGCCTGCTCGCCTGCCCCAATGATGAAACGGATACCCCGCCCTGCGACGCCCAGCCCGAGGAATATGATGTCGCGCTGGCCGCGCACCTTGTGGAAGAATTTACCACTCTGCCGCCGCCGCGCCTCACCGGGCGCTGGGCCGGATTGCGGAGTTTTGTCAAAGATCGCATGCCCGTAGCCGGATTTGCGCCAGACGCCCCCGGCTTTTTCTGGCTGGCGGGTCAAGGCGGCTTTGGCCTGCAAACCTCGCCTGCCATGTCAGCGCTCGCAGAAGCGTTGATACTGGGCAGCGACTGGCCCAGCGGCCTCGCCGAGCTTGGCGTGACGGCGGAAGCTGTGTCGCCCAATCGTCTAATTTAGTAAGTCGCCCCCCATTTGTCATTGCGAGGCGCGCAAGCGCCGTGGCAATCCAGCCCGCAGGCACCCTTCTAGATTGCCGCGCTAAGCTCGCAATGACGCAGAGCGCTACAGGGCCGCATCAATCAACGCCAATTGCGCAGGCGCGTCCCATTCAGCACCGCCCACCATCCGCCAGACTTCCTTGCCATTGGCATCATAAAGGATGGTCGTCGGCAAAGATCCTCCACCCAAGGCAAAGCCAAGATCTGCCTTGGCATCAACATAGGTGGTCAGCGTTTTAAAGCCTTGTTTATTCCACCAGTCGGCCACTACGGGGCGGCCCTTCATATCTTGGCTAATCGCAATCACTTGCAGCTTGCCCGCGCGCTGGGCAGCCAATCGTTCAAGCGTTGGCATTTCTGCAATACAAGGGCCGCACCATGTCGCCCAAATATTCACGAGGAGCGGCTTGCCCGTAAAATCAGCCAAAGTCTTGGGCTTCCCAGCCATATCCTCAAACACAATTTTAGGCATATCCTCGCCCTTGTGGGTTCGATCTACCGTGCCAGAAAGCCCTTCTTTTGGCGCATCTTGTGAAGATTGAGGCGCTTCGCCTTGCGGCTTGCCGCCGGATTGCTTATCGCAGCCCGAAACCGTGAGCGTTAAACCAAGGCCAAGAACAAGGATTTTCGAGATTAGCAGCCGCACGTCAAACTCCAACAGCATGTGGGGTGGCCGCTTCGCCGAAGGGCCGGCCGCCGTAATGCGTGAGATAAACGCCTCGATCCCCTTCGACAAGCGCTTGTGGCAGCAAGATATCCGTGCCTCCAAAGCGCATGTCGCAATGCTGGCGCAGCAAGGCATTGTCAGCGCCGATGATGCTGCCCAGATTGCCGCTGGCCTTGACCAGATTGCCGCTGACTATGAAGCCAATGGCGTGCCTGTCGATCTGGCGCTGGAAGATATTCATATGGCCACCGAAGCGCGGCTGGCCGAGCTTATTGGCCCGGCGGCCGGTCGCCTGCACACCGCACGCTCGCGCAATGATCAGGTTGCAACGGATTTCCGGCTCTGGGTCCGCGATGCGATGGACGCAGTTGAGGCAGGTCTTATCGAATTGCAAAAGGCGCTGGTTGCGCGCGCGGACGCCCATGCAGATGCGGTCATGCCAGGCTTCACCCATTTGCAAAGCGCTCAGCCGGTAACCTTGGGCCATCATTTGATGGCGTGGTATGAAATGATCCGACGGGATCGCGCACGCTTTGCGGATGCGCGCGCGCGGATGAATGAATGCCCTTTGGGCTCAGCAGCGCTTGCGGGCACGGGCTTCCCAATTGATCGGCATGCGACGGCGGCGGCGCTCAATTTTGACAAGCCAACGGATAACAGCCTCGACAGCGTGTCTGATCGGGATTTTGCGATCGATTATCTGATGGCGGCCAGCCAATGCGCACTGCATCTTTCGCGCATGTCGGAAGAGATTGTCATTTGGGCCTCGCAACCCTTTGGTTTTGTCGCCCTGCCCGACCAATGGTCCACCGGCAGCTCGATCATGCCGCAAAAGCGCAATCCCGATGCCGTGGAGTTAATCCGCGGCCATGCGGGCCGGATCACGGGCTGCCTCACTGCGTTGATGATGACGATGAAGGGCCTGCCCCTCGCCTATTCCAAAGACATGCAGGATGATAAGCCGCCGGTGTTTGAGGCGCATGACCTGCTGGCGCTGTCCATTGCCGCGATGACGGGCATGGTCGACAGCGTGACCTTCCGGACAGACCGGATGCGCGCTTTGGCGGAAAGCGGTTTTGCAACGGCGACAGACCTCGCCGATTGGCTGGTGCGCGAAGCAGGCCTGCCCTTCCGCGAGGCACATCATGTTACGGGCCGTGCCGTGAAACGCGCAGAAGAGCTGCAATCAGCGCTGGCAGACCTACCTTTGGAAGAACTTAAGGCCATTCACCCGGCAATTAATGATAGCGTCTATTCCGTGCTCACAGTGGATGCGTCCGTTGCCAGCCGGATGAGCCATGGCGGCACAGCGCCCGCGCAAGTCCGCGCCCGGATTGCGGATGCCAAAGCGAGTTTGGGCCTGTGATGCGCCACACAACGGCCCTCTCTTTTTGCCTCTGCGCGGCCTTGGCGCTCACGGCCTGTGGCGGGCGTGTAAAATTGCAGCCGCAACAAGGTGAAAATCTGCCCGTTAAACCTGAATCTTCCCTTGCCCAGCCCACAGTAGATCAGATGATCACGCCCGGGCCGCAGGCCAAGCCTAAACGCAGCGATGATCTTCTCACACGATCTGAAGAACGTCGCGACGATAAATTTGACCTTCCGCCCAAAGGCTAAAATTCCATGGACCATTTTCAGTTAAGGAACGGCACGCTCCACGCCGAAGGCGTGCCCCTGACACGGATTGCCGAAGACGTTGGCACCCCGGTTTACGTCTATTCGCGCGCCACGCTCGAGCGGCACGCTCAGGTGTTTCGGGATGGCATTGCCCCCGTGGGCCGATCACACATTGCTTTTGCGATCAAATCCAACCCCAATCGTGCGGTGCTGCGCGTGCTGGCAAAGCAAGGCTATGGCGCTGATGTGGTATCGGGCGGTGAAATCTCGCGCGCCATTGCCGCTGGGATGCGCCCGGAAGATGTCGTCTTTTCTGGTGTTGGCAAAACCCGGGCCGAGCTGGAACAGGCACTGGATACTGGCATTGGCCAATTCAATATTGAGTTGGAAGAAGAAGGCGTTGTTCTGGCACAAATTGCAGCGTCCAAGGGCAGGACAGCATCTGCCACGTTGCGCGTAAACCCAGATGTGGACGCGGGCACGCACGCCAAGATTTCAACGGGCAAGAAAGAGAATAAATTTGGCGTCGCCATTGATCAGGCGCCAGCCATTTTTGATCGATTGGCAAAGCTCCCCGGCTTGCAAATGCGCGGCGTTGCCCTGCACATTGGCAGCCAGTTATTCGATCTTGATCCGCTCGAAGCCGCTTATCGCCGCGTTGGCCAATTGGTCGCGGATTTGCGGGCCATGGGCCATGTGATTGATCGTGTCGATTTGGGCGGCGGCCTAGGCGTGCCTTATAAGACGAGCGAGAACCCACCCTCGCCTGCCGATTATGGGCAGATGGTTGCGCGCGTGACCAAGGGCTGGGATGCGATGCTGATGTTTGAACCCGGCCGCGTGATTGTGGGCAATGCCGGCGTGTTGTTGACCAAGGTGATTTGGGTAAAGCCCGGCGTTATCAATCCCTATGTGATTGTGGACGCGGCCATGAATGATCTTGCGCGCCCGGCCATGTATGACGCGTGGCACGATTTTGCGGCTGTGACGCCCAATGGCGAAAAGATGGTGGCCAATATCGCCGGCCCCGTCTGCGAAAGTGGCGATACCTTTGCCATGGCCCGCGAAATTGATCGGGTGGCATCAGGCGATTTGGCCGTGTTCCGAACAGCAGGTGCCTATGGCGCAACCATGGCCAGCACCTATAACAGCCGTCCGCTGGTGCCCGAAGTGATGGTCGATGGCGATACCTATGCCGTAGTGGCAGATCGCATTGCCGCTGAAACCATCTTGGCGGCAGAACGCATTCCGAGCTGGCTGGAATAGAGGCGCCAGATTAATCATCTCGGCTCCGGCTCAAGGCCGGAGTGCGCGTTTGTGAACTTCCCGTGCTCCGGGCTTGACCCGGAGCCCAATCACCGCCCGTTATCCCCGGCCAATCAGCTTTTGCGCCATCCGGTCTGCGACCATCGCAGGATGGTCGCCCGTGGCTGCGCTTTCATCCCAAACGGCATTGAGCCGATCTGGAATGCCAGCAATTTTGGCGTCGACGGCGGCGGCATCTGCATCGTCCAGATATTGCAGCGCCACGTTAATGATTCCGCCTGCGTTAATCACATAATCGGGCGCATAGAGAATGCCACGAGCCTGCACCGCTGCGCCATGTTCTGGCCGCGCCAATTGGTTGTTTGCGCCACCGGCAATGACGGGGACTTTCAGCGCAGGGATGGATTGATCGTTCAGAATAGCGCCCAAAGCACAGGGGCTCAGCACATCCGCCGCAACTGTCAAAATGCTGTCCGCATCCACCACATCTGCGCCCAATTCCGCGGCCAGCGCCTTGGCGCGCGCGGCATCACGATCTGCCAAGGTCAACTTAGCGCCCGCTGCCGCCAAATGGCGCGCCAAGCCGCCGCCAACACTGCCGACCCCCTGAATGGCGACATGGACGCCCGCCACATCGTCTTTGCCCAATCCGCGCTTGATGGCCGCTTTGACGCCCAAGAACACGCCCAGCGCAGTCGATGGCCCTGGATCGCCCCCTGCTCCGCCTGCACGTGGCGGCAGGCCAGACACAAAAGATGTGCCTTTCCCGATGTCGATAATATCTTGGGCACTGATGCCCACATCCTGCGCCGTCACATAGCGGCCCCCAAGGCTATCGACCGCGCGGGCAAAGGCAGCAATCAAAGCAGGGGATTTTGTGCGGTCGCCATCGGCTAAGATGACAGCTTTGCCCCCACCCATAGCAAGGCCCGCCATGGCGTTTTTATAACTCATCCCGCGCGACAGGCGCAGCGCATCGGTCAATGCGGCGTTCGGGTCAGTATAGTGCCAGAATCGGGTCCCGCCGCCTGCTGGCCCCAAGTGAGTCGAATGGACCGCAATGATGGCAGTCAGCCCTGCATCCGGATCGCGGAAAATATGCACGCCTTCGTGATCGTCAAAATCAGGCAGCATCCAGGGTGCAGTCATCGCCAACTCCTGCGAGTAAGAAAATTACAATGCAGCGCAATAACCGCACAAACCATGATTCGCCACCTTGGCGATCAGATTGAATTTTCAGGAGAAAAAATGGGGCGATCGACGGGATCCGAACCCGCGACCTCCGGTACCACAAACCGGCGCTCTAACCAACTGAGCTACGATCGCCACACCAAGACAGGAGCGGCCCTCTAAGCCACTCCTTCCCGCAACGCAAGTCCGTTGCAATGCGGCTGTGAAACAGGCAAGGACACGCAATGAAAAAATTGCTGATCGCTCTTCTCCCACTGGCGCTTTCTGGCTGCATTGCGAGCGTTGCCAAGACAGTGGTGACAACGCCCTTTAAGGTTGCTGGCAAAGCTGTTGATGTTGCAACAACCAGTCAGGACGAGGCGGACCGCAATCGTGGTCGCAAAATGCGCAAGGCCGAAGAAAAAGCCAGGCGTGACGCCCATCGGAACTGAAAGAAAGACGATCGTCATGGCGTTAACGGCGCAAATCACAGAGCAGGGCGGCCCAGACGTTATCCAATGGGTCGAAACAGATTTGCCGCCACCCGGCCCGGGTGAAGTGCAGATGCGCCACACCGCCATTGGGCTGAACTTCATTGACACTTATCATCGCGGCGGCGTGTACAAGCTGCCGCTTCCCAATGGTTTAGGCGTGGAAGCCGCGGGCGTGGTTGAGGCCATTGGTCCAGATGTGCAGGGCTTTGCACCGGGCGATCGTGTTTGCACCTTTGGCCCCGCGCTGGGGGCCTATGCCACGGCGCGCAACATCTCTGCCAAATTGCTCTTTCACACCCCGGATGATGTTTCAGACGAGGTGGCCGCTGCCGTTTTGCTAAAAGGCTGCACAGTTGAATTCTTGGTGGAGCGTTGCGCCAAGGTGCAGCCCGGCTGGACAGTGCTGGTCCATGCAGCAGCAGGCGGCGTTGGCCTGTTGCTGGTGCAATGGCTAAAGGCCATTGGCGCAACGGTGATTGGCACAGTGAGCTCTTCGGAAAAGGCTGATTTGGCGCGCGCGGCCGGTGCTGAGCATATTATTAACTATACCCAAGAAGATGTTGGGGCCCGATGTCGCGAGATAACGGGCGGGGCTGGCGTGCCAGTGGTGTTTGACGGCGTTGGCCAGTCAACATGGGAAGGATCTCGCAAATCCTGCGCCGCACGCGGCCTGATCATCAGCTTTGGCAATGCCAGTGGGCCAGTCACTAATGTTGCCTTGGCGCAATTGGCCGATGCCGGTTCTCTCTTTGTCACACGGCCAACGCTATTCCACTATTACGCTCATCCTGCCGAGCGGGCCGCAGGGGCGGCCCGACTATTTGACATGATCCGCAGCGGGACTGTGCACGTGGATATTCGGCAGCGCTATGCACTAACGGACGCCGCCCGGGCGCATCGCGATTTGGAAGCACGGCAGACCAGCGGTTGTAGCCTGCTGATTCCCTAGAGCCTCTATCAGCCAGAAAGGCGGCGGCGCTCGCTTTCCCATTTACCATAGCTCCGCTAGGCGCACATCATGTCCTCCCGTCCACATCCTGCGCTCAAAGGGCCTGGCCGCGTTGAATTTATCACGCTGATTTCGGCAATCATGATGATTGTCGCTTTTTCGATTGATTCTATGCTGCCGGCCCTTCCCGCCATTAGCCAGGCGCTCGGCGTGGGCGATGAGGCACAGCGCCCGCTCGTTATCTCTGCTTTTTTGCTTGGCTTTGCCGCTGGTCAGCTTTTCGTGGGGACACTCTCAGACCGCTATGGGCGGCGCGGGCTGATGCTCTGGTCGCTCTTTGGATTTGCCATTGCCAGTTTTGCGGCAGCCCTTGCCCCCAGCTTTGACCATTTGTTGCTTGCCCGCGCGGTGCAAGGCGTGTTTGCGGCGGGTGCCCGCGTCATTGTAACGTCCACTGTGCGCGATCGCTTTGCCGGACGCGATATGGCGCAAGTCATGAGTTTGGCAGGCATGATTTTCATGGCAGCCCCCATTCTCGCGCCGACCATGGGGCAAACGATTTTGTTTTTCGGTCCTTGGCGCTGGATTTTCGGCGCGCTCTGCCTGATTGGTTTGGGCACATGGACGTGGGTCTTATTCCGCCTGCCGGAAACCCTTGCCGAAGAAAATCGGACACCCATTGAAAAACAGGCCGTTCTGGCAGCTGCACGCACCGTCCTGACCGATCGAATGTCTGTGGGCTACAGTCTTGCAACTGCCATGCTGTCCTGCGCGCTATTTGGATTTCTCATGTCAGTTCAGCAGATCTTTGAATTTACATTCAAACGTCCTGATCTGTTGCCCATGGGCTTTGCCATCATGTCTATTGGCATGGCGGCCGCATCGCTGACCAACGCGGCCATAGTAAAGCGCTTTGGCATGCGGCTGATTGGGCATAGCGCACTGTTTTTCTTTACATTCGTGGCGGCAATCCATCTTGCCCTATCGCTTGCAGGATATGAATCGCTGCCGCTGTTCATTGCGCTGCAAATGCTGATGATGATTGGTTTTTCGCTGGTGGGCGGCAATTTCAGCGCCATGGCGATGGAAAATATGGGCCGGGTCGCGGGCATGGCAAGTTCGCTGCAAGGCTCGCTTGCCAACTTGCTGGGCACCATTTGCGGGACGCTTATTGGACAATCTTTCAATGGCACCACAGTGCCGCTCTACACCGGATTTACCATAGCTGGGCTGGTTGCATTGACTGCGGTTTACGTGACAGAGGGAGGTCGTTTCTTTGTCGCGCGTCACGCAACACCACGATCTAGGGGGTAGGATGGCCTATTGGCTCGTTAAGTCGGAACCGTTCAAATATAGCTGGGACCAGATGGTCAAAGATGGCCGCACCCATTGGGATGGCGTCCGCAACCATCAGGCGGCCGCCAATTTGCGTGCGATGCAAGTTGGGGACCGCGCCTTTTTCTACCATAGCAATGAAGGCAAAGAGATTGTCGGCGTGGTGGAAATCGTCCGCACGGCCTATCCTGATCCAGGCGACGAGAGCGGCAAGTTCGTGATGGTCGATGTGGCCCCGATTGGCCCCGTCAAACGTGCAGTGACGCTCGCCGAGATGAAGGCCGATCCGCGATTGGCAGACTTGGCTTTGATCCGCCAATCACGCCTCTCCGTTGTGCCCGTCAGCGACGCGCACTGGGGGATCATCGCAGAATTGGCAGGCGTTTAACCCTGAGCTTCGAGGATAGCTGCCGCTTCTAACAGACGGTTGCCGTGATCGGTTTCTTCCCGGCCATTGGCGCGCAGCAACTCGGCAGCTTCGGCATTCTCAAGGCTATCCGCCCAGCGTGCGTAAAGGGCATCGCCGTTAAATTCGCTTTCCGCCGTCTTACGAAGGCCCTCAGGCGTGATGGCGGCAACGGGGATATGGCCTGTAAGATAGGGGTTGTCGGCGGCGTCCGGTGCGGGAAACGCCTTCCCCGTTAGCAACTTGATGGCTTCTGCCGCACGCCGGGCGTGCTTCATTTCTTCATGCCCGTTTTCAATGAGCAGCGCCTTGACGCGCGGATCATCCGCCCCTTCTGCGCTTTTCTCATACAACGTCTGACCTGCAGCCTCGACCAACACCATGACTTTCAGATCGGTAATCGTCGGCGCGGTCACGCTGTTGATGCGGGCAAAGGCTTCCCCCAAAGTCTGGGGCGCGTCGCTGGGCAGAGTTACAGGCATAGTCAGATCCTCATCCTTGGCCAGTCTTGTGGCCTTGGCGTTCCTTGTCGAGCAGCGCCTGTTTGCGGTCAAGGCCATAAGCATAGCCCGCCAATGCGCCCGACCCCCGCACCAGCCGATGGCAGGGGATCAGCACCGCTATGGGGTTTGCCGCATTGGCCGCACCCACCGCCCGGGCAGCCTGAGGCCGCCCCAGCATAAGGGCAATGTCCCGATAGGTTCGCGTCTCACCGGGTGGGATCATTCCAACCGCCTGCCATACAGATTTTTGAAAGGCCGTCCCTGCTGGCTGCAGCGGAACGGAGTGCGCCAGCCAGGGCTGGTTGATGGCCTGCACTAATTTCGCGCACCATGACGCGGCTGTGGCATCACACTTACCTTCCAGCCGATCGACAAAGGAGAGACGATGGAGGCCCGCTGCTGATACGGCAAAGCGAAAGGAGCCAAGATCACTCTCCCCTTCCCCCCAATGGATAAGTGGCAGATCACCCACCACAGGCTTGAAACAGCGCCAGCGTCCGCTCGCGGGCCAAATCAGCGCTTTCCTCATGATAATCTTTACGCCGGTCAGAATTGAATCCGTGATTGGCGTCGTAAACGAAAATCTGCGCCGTCGGATGGGCCGTTTCGATCAGCTTCTCAACGCCATCCATCGGAATGCCGGCATCAAAGCGGCCAAAATGGGCAATGGTCGCGCATTTGGGGGCTTCGCTTGCAAACAGCGTTGGCACCATGGATCCATAATAGCTGCTGGCTGCTGCAAGATCGGGGCTGATTTGTGCCATCCGCCATGCGACGGAGCCACCATAGCAATAGCCCGTGATGAACACCGGACCTTTGCCTTTCAGAGCATCAATACAAGTCTGCGCATCTTTCAGGCTCTGGTCAAAGGGATGGAGCTTACGGGCCAATTCCACCGCGCGGTCAAAGTCGGGGCCGGTATAGCCAGCCTCAAAGCCGGGATGTTCTCGATCAAAAAGCGCAGGCGCCAAAACTTCATACCCATCCGCGGCATATTCATCGCACAGATCGCGAATATGGTCCGTCACACCGAATATCTCTTGAATAAGGACCAGCCCGCCACGCCGATCCCCTTTTGGGCCAACATGATAGACCGAAATCTCAGCCCCGTCTGACATCTGCATCCGAGTCATTTCACCCATGAAATTGTTCCTCTTCATCACCGCAATTTTGGCCTGAACACCATCTGATCCAATCCGAAAGGGTGATGCGCTGTCCAGCATCAGGGCGCAAGAACAAGAAAACTGTCACAATAGCGTGCACATCGCTTGCATTCGAAGGCAATCATTGCTAGCCGCGCCGCGACTTCGGAGATGGAGCTTCGCTTCTTTTTTCGTGTCATCAGGCTCAATTCCTGACTTTGGGGAACTAACGCGCGTGGAGAATTCCGGCGGCATTCAGGCTAGTCTAAGCGGACGTTACGCGACCGCTTTGTTCGAACTCGCGCGCGAGGCGAAGTCCATCGATTCGGTGGGCAAGAGCCTCGACTCGCTTAACGCAGCACTTAAACAGTCACGCGATTTCGCGCAGCTGACCACCAATCCGCTTTTGTCGCGCGACGCTGCGGCCAAGGCAGTGGCGGGTGTCGCGCGCACGCTGAAGCTCGATAAGCTCACCACCAAATTCTTGGGCGTTCTTGCCCGCAATCGCCGCTTGGCTGAGCTGGGCGCGATTATTTCGGCTTATGCTGCTTTGTCTGCCGCCCATCGCGGTGAGATTACGGCAGATGTGACGTCGGCCCATCCGCTTGAAAAGGCGCAGGTCACCGCACTCAAGGCAAAGCTGAAGGCCAAGGTTGGCCGCGACGTTGCGGTAAACCTGAAGGTCGATCCCGCAATTCTTGGTGGGCTGGTCGTCAAGATCGGCTCCCAGATGATCGATTCGTCGATCCGCACCCGTCTCAATTCCCTCGCGAACGCGATGAAAGGCTGAACATGGATATCCGTGCCGCTGAAATTTCGAAGGTCATTAAGGACCAGATCGCCAACTTCGGCACCGAGGCCCAAGTCTCGGAAGTCGGTCAGGTGCTCTCGGTGGGTGACGGTATTGCCCGCATCCACGGCCTCGACAACGTCCAGGCTGGTGAAATGGTTGAGTTCGCCAACGGCATTAAGGGCATGGCCCTGAACCTTGAAGCTGACAATGTCGGCGTCGTGATCTTCGGCTCGGACGCCGAAATTCGCGAAGGCGACACCGTTAAGCGCACCGGCACCATCGTGGACGTGCCCGTTGGCAAGGAACTGCTCGGCCGCGTGGTCGATGGCCTTGGCAACCCGATTGACGGCAAGGGCCCGATCAAGACGTCGAAGCGCAGCCGCGTGGAAGTCAAGGCTCCGGGCATCATCCCGCGCCAGTCGGTGAACGAGCCGGTGCAGACCGGCCTGAAGGCGCTCGACGCGCTCGTCCCCGTTGGCCGCGGCCAGCGCGAACTGATCATTGGTGACCGTCAGACGGGCAAGACTGCGGTCGCCATCGACACCTTCATCAACCAGAAGGGCGTCAATCAGGGCGACGACGAGTCGAAGAAGCTGTATTGCATCTACGTTGCCGTCGGCCAGAAGCGTTCGACTGTCGCGCAAATCGTCCGCGCGCTCGAAGAAAATGGCGCGATGGAATATTCGATCGTGGTGGCTGCCACTGCATCGGAACCCGCCCCGCTTCAGTATCTCGCGCCCTATACCGGCGTTGCGATGGGTGAATATTTCCGCGACAACGGCATGCACGCCGTGATCGTCTATGACGATCTGTCGAAGCAGGCTGTCGCCTATCGTCAGATGTCGCTGCTGCTGCGTCGTCCGCCGGGCCGTGAAGCCTATCCGGGTGACGTGTTCTATCTCCACTCACGCCTGCTGGAGCGTGCGGCGAAGATGAACAAGGACAATGGCGGTGGTTCGCTGACCGCCCTTCCCGTCATCGAAACGCAAGCCGGCGACGTGTCGGCCTATATTCCGACCAACGTGATCTCGATCACCGACGGCCAGATCTTCTTGGAAACCGACCTTTTCTATCAGGGCATTCGTCCGGCCATTAACGTTGGTCTGTCGGTGTCGCGCGTTGGCTCGGCTGCTCAGACTAAGGCCATGAAGAAGGTTTCGGGCTCGATTAAGCTCGAACTCGCTCAGTACCGCGAAATGGCGGCCTTCGCCCAGTTCGGCTCTGACCTCGACGCCTCGACGCAGAAGCTGCTGAACCGCGGTGCGCGTTTGACCGAACTGCTGAAGCAGAAGCAATTCTCGCCAATGCCGTTTGAAGAGCAGACCTGCTCGATCTGGGCTGGCACCAATGGCTATCTGGATGGCATTCCCGTGTCGGACGTCACGCGCTTTGAAGACGCGATGCTGGTCGACCTGCGGGCCAACCATGCGGGCATCCTGAAGGACATCCGTGACAGCCGCGACTTTAGCGATGCAACGCGCGACAAGCTGCGCGCCGCGCTCGACAAGTTCGTAAAGACGTTCGCCTAATTTTTACTCCTCTCCTTTTGGGGAGAGGGAAGGAATGGATAG
>JBEDNE010000049.1:0-4679 GCA_041170745.1 Pseudomonadota bacterium | reverse complement strand
ATTGAAAATTGTGAAAAATAAGAGCGCGTTAAACCGAATGATGTGAGGGATGTTTTGATGTATAGGCAATTCTGGCTGTCTGTCATTTTTGGGCTATTTGCCTTGTCCAGCGCAGGCCACGCTGAACTGTCTCCCCGTCAGACACACGCGCTTCAGAATGGCTGGCTATTCCAGCTGGGGCGTCCTGACGATTTGCCAATCGCGAAGGACTATAATGATGCAGGCTGGCAGCAGGTTGCCGTGCCGCATAGTTGGAACCGCTTGGGGGAATACAGCATTGTTCGCAGTCAAAAGACGAATGCCTACCAAGGCATAGGCTGGTATCGGCTCCGGGTGCCCACGCCCGCGTCAAAAGCTGGTGATCGTCATATCTTGCAATTTGATGGGGTAGGGACGGTCGCTGATCTTTGGTTCAACGGCCATCATCTGGGCCAGCATCGCGGCGGCTATTCTGCTTTTCGATTTGATGTCACGAAGTTCGTGAATGCGCGTGCCGATAATTTGCTGGTTGTTCGCGCCGACAATAGCAAGCCCATGCCAGGCAGCAGCACTGACGATATTCTTCCTCTCTCGGGCGATTTCTTTCCCTATGGGGGGCTTTATCGCGGCGTGAAATGGATTGTGGCACCGCCGCAGCAAATTGATTTGCTCGATCATGCAGGCCCGGGTGTTTATATTTCCACTCTCTCCGCTGGGGACGATCAAGCAGAGATTCAGGTCCTCACGCGCCTGCGTAGTTTTGCAAAGCGTCCGGCACAGGTTGAGCTTGTCACCACCATTCGAGATGGTCGGGAGGATAAAGCACGCAGTGTTTCCGCACGGCAAAAGCTGAGCGCCAATGGCACGGCCGATGTTACGCAAAAGCTGATTATCCCGCAGCCGCGATTGTGGCAGGGCCGACAAGACCCGCATCTCTACACAGTGACGGTTGAGCTTCGATCGGGCAAGAAAGTGCTGGACCGTGTTGACCAACCATTGGGCATTCGGACTTTCCGCATTGATCCCAATTTGGGCTTTTTTCTGAATGGCAAGCCCTTGGCATTACACGGCGTTTCGCGGCATCAAGATATGGCCTCCAAGGGTGCAGCGCTATCAGATGCGGACCATGAACGGGACATGGATCTGATTGAGGAAGTGGGCGCGAATACCATTCGTTTTGCGCATTATCAGCACGCCAAAAAATGGTTTGAATTGGCCGATCAGCGCGGGATGATTGTCTGGGCTGAAATTCCCTATGTTAGCATGGCGACTTTTGGCGACGGTCTGCCTTCCGCAGCATTTGTTGCAAATGCGCGGCAGCAATTGATTGAGCTTATTCGTCAAAACTACAATCATCCCTCAGTTGTCGTCTGGGGCGTTGGCAATGAGATTGATAGCAAATCGCTTGGCGGCAAACCGGTAAAGGCGCAGGCCCTGGTGCAGGACCTGCACAGCCTTGCCAAAGCGGAGGACCCCAGCCGCCTATCGGCTTTGGCAGATTGTTGTGCGAGTTCGCCTTTCGTCAATCCCGCCACAGCAGAGCCGCTGATTGGCCTGACTGACGTCGTTGGCTTAAATCGTTATCCGGGATGGTATAGCCCTGATCCAAGCGCCATGGGGGCTATTTTAGACCGCATGCATGCCAAACATCCCAGCGTCCCCCTGTCGGTGACGGAATATGGCGCCGGCGGGGCGTTGACCCAGCATAGTGACAATCCAACTGGCGGGGCGATTAACGCTTTTGGTCGGCCGCATCCCGAGGGCTATCAAAGCTGGGTTCATGAGGAAAACTGGCGGCAGCTGAAAACTCGGCGCTATCTCTGGGCAAGTTGGGTTTGGAATATGTTCGACTTTGCCAGTGATTTTCGAGTTGAGGGGGATGCAATTGACCTGAATGATAAAGGTCTTGTGACCTTTGATCGCACTGTCCGCAAGGACGCCTTTTACTTTTACAAAGCCAATTGGACTAAGGCGCCGGTGCTGCACGTGACGGGCCGACGATATGTGGATCGCGCTTATCCCGTGGCGGACATTACAGCGTATAGCAATGCCGCGGCAGCGCGCCTGAGCGTTAATGGCGTCGATCTTGGCGAACAACCTTGCCCCGATCGGATTTGTGTCTGGCGCAATATTGCGTTGGCGCCGGGGCAGAATAAGCTGCTTGCGAAGGCGCAAGTAAATGGCACCGACATAGAAGATGCCATCGCCCTCAATGGCCCTGATCCGGACCGGCAGGGCATTCGCATCAATGCGGGCGATTTGACCAGCATGGCGTTGGCCGATGGGCGGCGTTTTGGATCAGATCATTTCTTTTCAGGCGGTGACTCAAAAGCGCTTAATCCGCGGACCATAACCGCGCTTTTTGAGCGACGGGGGGCCAAGCCAAAAAGCGTTGCCAAGGCACAATCGGCGGATCTGCATGATGGCTATCGTGAAGGCCGTTTTACCTATGATATCCCAATCCCAAATGGGAATTGGATTGTCCGCATCACAACTTTTGAACCGGACAGCAGAGCGCCTGGTCAGCGCAGTTTTTCTGTTGCTGCAAATGGCAAAATAGCCTTGGCGTCAGTGGATCCTGCAGCTGTGGCTGGCGCGGCATTGACGGAAGTTGTCCGCAGCTTTCCAGTAAATGTTACGGCGGGGCGTCTGACGCTTGCATTTAACCCCATCAAGGGGCCTGCTATTGTCTCTGCACTTGAAATTGAGCGGCCATGATGGGCGCAGCTAACCGGCAGGAGAGTGTGACATGATCTGGCGGATCGCAATTCTGGCTTTTCTCGGGCTGGTCTTAAACCCCATGCCGCTTGTTGCAGCGGAGCAAGGCAACCCGCTCAACGCGCTGTCTGAGGCGCAAAAGGATGCCTTGGCTGCGCGGGTCGCGGCAGGCGTGCCGCGCAAGCCTCGGGTGCTGGTGATTGGCGCGGTGCGCGGGTTTCCTCATGAATCCGTTTCGGACGCGATGACTGCTTTTGCCGTTCTGGGGCAGGAAAGCGGCGTTTATGATGCGGAATTGCGAACTGATTTTGATCTCATCAACGCCAAAGGCGGTGAGAAGATGCGGTTTGGCTTCACCCCACAAGGCTTGGGCGATTTTGACGCGCTTGTGCTTGTGAACACCACGGGGGAATGGGGGCTAAGCGAAGACGCAAAGCGCGCCTTGCTGGACTTTGTGCGGGACAAAGGCAAAGCCATTATTGGCGTTCATGGAGCCTTGGATGCGAATTATTCGTGGCCTGATTATGCGGCCATGATGGGCGGCGGATTTGGCGGCCACCCGCTTAATACAGTGGATAAGCCGATCCTTAACTTCCCGCTGGTCAATGAAGACGAAAAATCGCCAATTACGCGCCACTGGCCGACCTATTTTTCGCAGCTCAATGAACTTTACGTTCCCAAAGGCTTTTCGCGCAAGGACACGCGTGTCTTGCTGCGCATTAACCAACAAAAGATTGAGACTGGGCCGGCAGGCACCTCTGACATCCCCATTGCGTGGACACGGCGCTATGGGGCCGGGCGGGTTTTTTATTCCAGCATTGGGCACACGCGACAAAGCTGGCGGGACCCTGATGTGCGTAAAATGTATTTAGAGGCCATTCGATGGGGTTTGCGCCTCACCAGCCACGCACAGGATGATTAAGCGCCCGCGAGAGGCGGCATCGCTGCGCGCACGGCTGCGGGGATGAACCTTGCTATGTTGATGTGAGAAAAAGACGCGCTCTAGAAGCAGTATTTTCTGTCTGAGAGGTTCTGGTTTGAATTTACAGTCCACAAAACCATCTCTGACAATCGAAAATTGTGGAAGACAGAGTATTTCCAATCCATCCCGTCTTTAAATAAATCAGCCGAACTGATTGAGTTTTTCAGCTTTTTTCTTAGATAACCTACACCCTAACCTTTGGTCTTGCATAGTCCAAAGCCGGTATAGTGCTTTGATAGCATGGCTGGGCATGATAGTCTTCCCGCTAGAAAGATCCGACCAGAGTCGGGCGTGGCGTATGGGGGGAGGGTTTCCAGACATTGGTCCCTCTCAAAGAAGGGCCCCAGCCGCGGAGGTTTGGGCTCCAGTTATGGAGGATGCCATGGATATCATTAGTCCATTTCAATATTCGTTGGTGTACAACGCCTTTTCGTTCACTTTTGCGACAATGGCAGCAGCGACGCTGTTTCTGTGGTTCGGCCGGTCGCAGGTTTCACATCACTACAAAACCGCTGTTACAATTTCCGGCTTAGTCTGCGCGATCGCAGCTTACCATTATTGGCGGATTTTTGAGAGCTGGGAGGCCGCCTATGCCGTGAAAGACGGCGTGATTGTGGCAACTGGCTATGCGTTTAACGATGCCTATCGCTATGTCGATTGGCTTTTGACTGTGCCGCTGCTCTTGATTGAGCTGGTGCTAGTCATGCGCTTGAGCTCTGAAGAAACAGTCAGCAAGTCCATGAAGCTTGGCTTCGCTGCGGCTTTGATGATTGTCTTGGGGTATCCGGGCGAAATCGCGTCTGACATCCCGACCCGCGCGCTGTGGGGCACATTGTCGGCCATTCCGTTCCTGTACATTATTTGGGAATTGTTCAGCGGTCTTGGCGCGTCGATTGAGCGTCAGCCGGAAAATGTTCGTGAGCTGGTCAAAAAGGCCCGTTTGCTGACATTCGCCTCATGGGGCTTCTACCCAATTGTGTACATGGCACCTTATGCCAAC
>JBEDNE010000048.1:0-3190 GCA_041170745.1 Pseudomonadota bacterium | reverse complement strand
CCCCAAACACAATCGCAATCATGCCAACCAGCCCGCGCACTGCGTCAACGGGCACCGCCGTTGCGAACAGCCAGCCCAGGAAAACGCCGATGAGCCCGCCGGGCAGCATGAGCTTTAAAGTTGCCACATCAAAATCGCGGCGAAAGGCCCAGACGCTGACAATGTCTTGCGCGATGAGGATGGGAAGCAGCATGGCTGCCGCAGGGGCCGGGTCCATCACCAGCACCAAAATGGGCATGGCGGCCGCGCCAAGCCCCGCAAAGCCGCCCTTGGCCACGCCGACCAAGATAACGGCAAGGGCAGCAACGCTATAGAAGATTGGGTCCGTTGGCAGGCTCACCCAAGGCGCATCCGTCGGCGCAGAGCAATGAGGTAAATGATCCCCGCAATGCCCGCGAACAAAAACCATTGGACGGCATAGGCCAAATGGTTGTTCGGCACATCATCGGGAGAGGGCGGCGCACTCGCCTCCAGCCCCGGAGCAGGCGTTGCAGCAATCAGCATGGGTCGCAACACTTCGGTCTTGCCGCCAAGCCGGTCGAGCAGGCTCATATGGCTTGGCTCGCTGGTAATGCGTCCAGATACCGGGCCACCTGCCCAATTTGGCCGCAGCGTGGGGTTGCGCGTAATTCCCATATCCACCAGCGCCTGCGCGCCTTGGGCAGCAAGGTGGCAATCCGCAATCCAGCGGTACCCCGACACGCCTGTGGCAGACCGGCCAGCCTCGGTGCGCCAGCCAGTTACCTTAACGCACATCAGTGAGGAGGGTCGGAATAACGCGGCGTCGGGCACAGGGGGTTGGGCAGGAAAAGCAAGGGCCGGCTGCGTTAAATTGGCACGATAAAGCGCCAGCAGAGCCGCTTTTTCAGCCCGGCGGTCAAGCTGCCACAGACCTAGGGCAATCATTGTTGCAATGGCTGCAATAACAATCAGCGAGGCAAAAATGGGCAGACGCTTCATGAAATCAGTCGGCCTTCCCGGGCACGGTTGCGAAACTCCAGAACCAGCAAGGCGCCTTTGGCCAAGCGCAACAGGCCTAGCACCAAGGCCAGCGTCAACGGCAGCCAGATAAGAATATGAACCCAAAAGGGCGGCGAGACCGCCAGCTCTAGCCAGACTGCGCCAATGGTGATCAACGCGCCCACAATCAGGATCAGAAAGGCGGCTGGCCCATCGCCGACATTAAACTGAGTAAAATCCAACTTGCAGGTGCTGCACCGCTCAGAAAAGCGAACGGCGCCCGCGAACAAAGTCGGGGCGCCGCAGCGAGGGCATAGCCCCCGCACCGACGCTTGGGTCGTGTCGGGGGTTTGCCAATTGGTCATAGGTTAGCCGTGAACCGGCGCGCCCCAGCCGCCCCATACATAGATGACGACGAAGAGGAACAGCCAGACAACGTCCACAAAGTGCCAATACCATGCAGCCGCTTCGAAACCGAAATGCTGGCGGCTGGTAAAGTGGCCCTTGTACACGCGCGCGAGGCAGACGATCAGGAAGATCGTCCCGACCAACACGTGGAATCCGTGGAAACCCGTCGCCATGTAGAAGGCGGCGCTATAGTTCAGGCCCTTAAAGGCAAAGGGTGCATGAACATATTCATAGACCTGCACGGCACTGAACAGCACGCCGAGCGCAATTGTCAGCCACAGGCCCTTTTTCACATTGTCGTTTTCGCCAACGCCAATCAGGCCCCATGCGCCACGCAGTTCGCCACCACGCTCGCCATTGATGAGCGCATGGTGCGCCCAAGTGACCGTTGTGCCTGAACACAGCAGAATCAGCGTGTTGAGCAGGGGGAAGCCAAAGGCATCAATGACTTCAATGCCCTTGGGCGGCCAAGCGCCCACGACCTGCGAGACAGATGTGGCGCCTGCAATCCGTTCAACCGCGCCGTCAATCAATTGAACAGGCTCGGGGAAGAGCGCAAAATCAAACCAAGACCAGAACCAGCCCACGAAGAACATGACTTCAGAGGCAATGAACAGGATCATCCCATAGCGCAGGTGCAGCTGCACAACAGGTGTGTGCTCCCCGCCCTGCGCTTCTTTCACAACATCTGCCCACCATGCATAGAAGGTGTACAGAATGCCGATCCAGCCAATGGCAGACACAAGGCCGCCATACGGCATTTTGTGCATCCACATGACCAGGCCGCCAAAGGCCAAAAGCGCAGACATTGACCCGAAAAAGGGATGAATGCTGGGTGGAAGGATATGGTAGTCGTGGTTCTTAGCGCCCGCCATGGTGTATCGCTTTCCCTGTAAATTCGAAAAATCGCTTAGCTTTGCTTTTTGCGCTCGTCCACCGGATAGAAGGTGTAACTGAGCGTGATTTCCTCAATTTTCTTTGCATCCGGATCCTTGAGGATGGCAGGATCCACATAGAAGATCACCGGCATACGGACCTTTTGGCCCGGCTGCAGTGTCTGCTCTGTAAAGCAGAAGCACTGGATTTTGGTGAAATATTTACCAGCTTGAGACGGTGTCACGTTGAAGGTCGCTGTCCCGACCACTGGCTTATCCGAAAGATTTTGCGCCTCGTAAAAGACAATGTCCTGCGCCCCAATAGTCACCACCTCACGCGTGGTTTCCGGCTTGAACGTCCAGGGCAAATCCGACGCATGATTGGCATCAAAGCGCACCGACATCATTTGCCCGGCGACAGCGCCCGGGGCCGATTGACCCACGGCCTTTTGCGTTGTCCCGGCAAAGCCGGTGACTTGGCAGAACAGCCGATAGAGCGGCACACTCGCATACCCCACGCCAACCATGCCAAAGGCAAGGCCCGCGGCCAAAACTGCAGTTCGAGTTGTCTTGTTCATCATTGAAGCCTCGCCAGCGTGATGAAGTAGAACAGCGAACACATCGCCACCAACAGCCCGGCTGTTACCAGAGAGCGCTGCCGGCGACGGCGGTTAAATTCGGTTTCAGGATCAGTCATGCAGTCACCATAGCGTCTGCGGCGACTGCCGCGAAGAGGACGAAAAGATAAAGAATCGAAAAAGCAAATAAGGCCTTTTCGGCGCGCATAGGATCATCCGCGACGGGGCTGCGCGTGGCAACGCGCACCGCCATCAACAGGAAAATCACGTTCAACACAGCAGCCGTGACACCATAAATGGCACCCAAGAGGCCAAGCGCCCAGGGCGCCATCGCGCACGCCACCATCGGCAGTGTATAAAGCAGCACAT
>JBEDNE010000047.1:0-3585 GCA_041170745.1 Pseudomonadota bacterium | reverse complement strand
TTATTGGGCCTGCTAAAGCATCCCTTGGTCCAAGCTGGAGAGGCGCGGCTGGCGTGGCTGGATGGGGCCCGCGCGCTGGACCTTGCGCTGCGTGGCCCGCGTCCGGCGGCTGGTTTGGCAGGCATTACGCGCTGTTTGGAAACAGGCGATGCGCGGACCGCACGACGCCGCCAGACGGCCCTTAGCTGGTGGCAGGCAGTTGTGCCGCTAGTGGCGCCTGTTGAGGCGGGTTTTGCCAAGGGGGGCAGTTTAGCCGATTTGCTGGATGTGCTGCGCCAAGGGCTGGATGCTCTGGCGGGGGACGCTGTTTGGGCAGGTGAAACGGGGCGAAGCCTGGCTGATCTTTTTGCCAAGCTACAGCGTTTTGCCCCCGAAGGCCCAGCAACGTTCAACCCGGTTGATCTGCCGCGGCTGTTGCGCGATCTGCTGGACAGCGTCAGCTGCCGGCCCGCGCGTGGGGGCCATCCGCGGGTCTTTATCTGGGGTCTGTTGGAAGCCAAGCTGCAATCGGCAGATTTGATGATTTTGGCGGGGCTAAATGAAGGCAGTTGGCCGGCCTTACCCACGCCAGATCCTTGGCTTGCGCCACCCGTTCGGCGGGCGCTGGGTTTGCCCAGTTTGGAACGGCGTATTGGCCTGTCGGCGCATGATTTGGCGGGGGCATTGGGCGCCCCGCACGTGCTGCTGACGCGCGCACGTCGGGATGGCAGTGGGCCAAGCAATGCCTCACGCTTTTGGTTGCGGCTGGAAACGATGGCGGGGCATTTGCCAGTGCCCCCCGTTCGCTATGACCTGCTGGCCCGCGCGCTGGATGCCAGCGCCATGCCGCCGCAGCGCGTGCCGCCGCCGGCCCCTTGCCCGCCAGTAGAGGCCCGCCCCAAGCGCATTTCGGTGACCGAAGTCGATCGACTGGCGGCAGACCCGTATAGCTTTTATGCGCGCGCCATATTGAAGCTGTCGGCATTGGAAGATGTCGATGCCGACCCCGGCCCCGCATGGAAAGGCACGCTTATCCATGCCGTGTTGGATGGCTGGGCAAAACAAGATGGCTATGCCGCGGGCGCCTTGGTTCAGCGGATGCGCCATGCGCTGGATGGCGGGGCCGTGCATCCCGTGGTCCGTGCGCTTTGGCTGCCCCGGCTGATTGAGGCCTGTGTCTGGGTGGAAGAGCAAGTGGCCGCCCATGCAGCGCAAGGCCGTATGCCCATTGCCAGCGAGGCGGAGGGGGCGGCGCATTGCGATGGCATTGAAATTTATGGCCGGGTGGACAGAATTGATCGCGGGCCAGAGGGCCTAACCATCGTTGACTATAAAACGGGCAAGGCCCCCAGTCTAAAGCAAGTCAACGAGGGCTTTGCCTTTCAGCTGGGCCTGCTGGGCTTCATTGCCGATCAAGGTGGATTTGATGGGCTGACGGGCTGTGCAAGCGGCTTTGAATATTGGTCGTTCCAGCGCGAAAAACAGGGCTTTGGCAAAATCTCGTCCCCTGCAGGCACGCGCGCGAACCAAATTGCGCCTGAGGATTTTGTCGACGCAATTGTAACGCAATTTCGTGCGGCGGCTGCAAAATGGCTGGTGGGGGAAGCGCCCTTCATTGCCAAAATCCACCCGGATTATGCCTATGGCGACTATGATCATCTGATGCGGCTGGAAGAATGGCAGGGGCGCAATGACGCGGCTTAAGCATTTTGACCCACTGCCTCAGTTGAAGGGCAGTCAGGCGGATGCAGTTCGGCCAGACGCGCAGATTTGGCTGTCCGCCTCGGCCGGGGCGGGCAAAACCCAAGTGCTCACGGCGCGGGTGCTGCGCCTGCTGCTTAACGGCGCCCCACCAGAATCTATCCTGTGCCTGACGTTTACCAAAGCGGGTGCCGCTGAAATGGCAGACCGCGTGCATGAGCGGCTGGGCGCATGGGTGACGCTGCCCGATCCAGATTTGCGCAAGGAATTGTACAATTTGGGCGAGGATCATCTGGGCGATCGGCTGGACGAGGCCCGGCGGCTGTTTGCGCGCGTGCTGGACGCCCGCGGCGGTGGTTTGCGCATTCAGACGATCCACAGCTTTGCGCAAAGCCTTTTGGCTGCTTTTCCGGCTGAAGCAGGGCTGCCCATTGGCTTTCGCCCGGTTGAGGGGCGCGAGGAAAGCCAGTTGCGTGAAGACGCCCTTGCCAGCCTGGTGGCGCAGGCAGAGCGCGAAGGACAATTGGGCACGCTTGATCGGCTCAGCTTTTTGGCGCGGACTTTGGGGGAAGATGCGGCCCGCACGCTGCTGCGCCGGTGCGCGCAACACCCTGATGCAATGGAGGCGATTGGCCCCGGCGTTGATGCCCGCGTGCGCAATTGGTTGGGGCTGGGGGCCTTGGATGTGGCCGCCCATGTGCGCGCAGGCTGTGCGGATGATGGTTTTGATCTGGCGGCGCTGGTGGCGGTGCAGCAGATGTTCACCTCTGCCCCCGGGGTGCGCCTTCAGGGGTTTGGGCAGTACATTACGGATTGGCGCGCCCGCGATGTTGCGGGTCGGGTGGCAACGCTGGACGACCTGATGAAGGCGTGGGCCAAAGATGATGGCAGCCTGCGTGAGTCAAAATCCTTTTACCCCAATGATCCCCAATATTTTGAATTGGTCCGCCCTCTTCATGATCACTTTCTCAGCCTGCGGGAATTGCTGCGGCTGGAAGACACCGCCCAAGGGTTGATCGCAGCGCTCACGCTGGGGCAAGATTATGCCCGCACCTATGCTGAGGCCAAGCGCGTGGCGGGTGTGGTTGATTTTAATGATTTGATTAGCGCCACTGTGCGCCTGTTGCAGACACCGGGCATTGGCGATTGGATCCGCTATAAGCTCGACCAGAGTGTTGATCATATTTTGGTTGATGAAGCGCAGGATACCAATGCCGATCAATGGGCGATCGTAAACGCGCTGTCGGAAGAGTTTTTTGCCGGCGAAGGGGCTAAGGCGCGGGCGCAGCGCACCATTTTTGCGGTCGGAGATTTTAAGCAGGCCATTTTCGGTTTTCAGGGCACTGACCCGCGTGAATTTGAAGACGCAGGGCAAGACTTTCGCGAGAAAGTGGCGGGCACAGGGCAGGATTTGCAACGACTGGAAATTAGCCAGTCCTTCCGGTCCAGCCAGCCGATTTTGGATGCCGTCGACGCTGTGATTGAAGCCATAGGCCCAGAGGCAATGGGGCTGCCCGATGTGCCGGCAAAGCACCAAAGCTTTAAGAGAGGCAGCGGCCATGTCGAGCTGTTCCCGCTGGTCTTTGGAGATCCGGCGGCGGCAGAGGATATAGGCGATGACGAGGAAAGCTGGTTCACAGCCTCCGAGCTCGATTGGGCCCGCACGCTTGCGCAAAAGGTGCGGCAGTGGACCAGTGGTGGGCTTTATCTGGATGCCAAAGGCCGCCCTGCCGAGCCAGGCGATGTCATGATTTTGCTGCGGAGCCGGTCTGATCTTGCCCGGCTGATTGTCTCGCGGCTTTATGAAGAGCAAGTGCCTGTTGCCGGGGTAGACCGGCTGCGGCTGGATGCACCCATTGCCGTGCAGGATTTGATGGCCTGTGTCCGCTTTGTGCTGCAGCCGGC
>JBEDNE010000046.1:0-10588 GCA_041170745.1 Pseudomonadota bacterium | reverse complement strand
ACCCCAACCCCTCCCCTGAAGGGGAGGGGCGTATCGATCAAATCACCCTGACTGCCCATGTGTCTAAAGGCACGTATATCCGCAGCCTTGCCCGTGACATTGCTGTGGCGCTGGGCACAGTCGGCCATGTGACGATGCTTCGTCGTGTCAAAGCTGGGCCGTTCAGCCTCGACCCCGCGATTTCACTGGACATTCTGGACGAGGCCGCTAAGGGCCAATCGCTTGGCAGCCTTGTACTGCCATTGAGAACGGCGCTGGTCGACATCCCGGCGCTCGCTCTCGACCCCAGTCAGGCCTTAGCGCTCCGTCAAGGGCGTGTGCTTTCTGGGTTTGCCGCATCTGACGGCCTTCACCTTGCGCTTTTGGCCGATGTGCCTGTCGCTCTGGTGGATGTGCTGGAGGGCACCGTCACGGTGGAACGCGGCTTTAACCTATAAGCTCGATGTCGAAGGAAAAAGACTATGTCGATTACTGTTGAGCGCAAGGCCGCTCTCGTTAAGGAATTTGCTCGCGCTGAAGGCGATACGGGCTCTCCGGAAGTTCAGGTCGCGATCCTGACCGAACGCATCAACAATCTGACTGAGCACTTCAAGACGCACGCCAAGGATAACCATTCGCGTCGTGGTCTGTTGATGCTGGTCAACAACCGCCGTTCGCTGCTGGCCTATCTGAAGAAGATTGATCAGTCGCGTTATCTGGCGCTCATCGCGAAGCTTGGCCTTCGTAAGTAACAAAAAAGGCCCGCTTTGGCGGGCCTTTTTCATCCTGTCTGGCGTTTATGGACAGGCTTTTTGGCTCGTCCCGCAATTCGGCGGGGTGCTGATGGGGCAGTTATTGCGCCCCAAACCGTCGGTGGGCCGGATGCCCGCCAGCAGAGGCCCCTTGCCGCAATAGGGCGCAAGGGATCGAAGGAAATCTAATGTTTAATACGAAAACTGTATCCATCGAGTGGGGCGGACAAACCCTGACGCTCGAAACGGGCAAGGTTGCCCGTCAGGCTGACGGCGCTGTGGTAGCGACCCTTGGCGAAACGGTTGTGCTGTGCGCTGTCACGGCCGCCAAATCGGTAAAGGACGGGCAGGACTTTTTCCCGCTGACTGTCCATTACCAAGAAAAATATTCGGCAGCTGGCCGTATTCCCGGTGGCTTCTTCAAGCGTGAACGCGGCGCCACCGAAAAGGAAACTCTGGTTTCCCGTCTGATCGACCGTCCGGTTCGCCCGCTGTTCCCAGAAGGGTTTTACAACGAAATCAACTGCATTGCGCAGGTGCTTTCCTATGACGGCGAAAATGAGCCGGACATTCTCGCTATGGTTGCGGCCTCGGCTGCGCTCACCATTTCGGGCGTTCCCTTCATGGGCCCAATTGGCGCGGCGCGCGTCGGCTATGTGAATGGCGAATACATTCTGAACCCGACCGATCAGCAGGTTGCCGAAGGCGATCTCGATCTGGTGGTCGCTGCCACCTATGACGCTGTGATGATGGTGGAATCCGAAGCGAATGAGCTGTCGGAAGAAGTCATGCTCGGGGCTGTCATGTTCGCGCATGATGCCTGCCGCGATGTCATCAAGGCAATTGTGAAGCTGGCTGAACAATCGGCCAAGGATCCTTGGGAAATGGCTCCGCAGGATGATCTGGGTGATCTGAAGGCGAAGCTGAAAAAGCTGATCGGCAACGACATTGCTGCCGCCTATAAGCTGACGGATAAGTCGGCTCGGTCGAACGCGCTCAACGCTGCGCGCGACAAGGCCAAGGCGATGTTCGCTGAAGACGGTCTTGATCCGCAGATGGTGATGGCGGGTATTAAGCTCACCAAGAAGCTGGAAGCGGAAATCGTGCGTGGTGCCATCTTGAAGGACGGCAAGCGCATCGATGGTCGCACGACGACGCAGATCCGCCCGATTGTGGGTGAAACGCACTTCCTGCCGCGCGCGCATGGCTCTGCCCTGTTCACGCGTGGGGAAACCCAGACGATTGCCACCTGCACCTTGGGCACCAAGGATGCAGAACAGATGATCGATGGCCTAAATGGCCTGCATTATGAGCATTTCATGCTGCACTATAACTTCCCGCCCTATTCGGTTGGTGAAGTTGGCCGCTTCGGCGCGCCGGGCCGTCGTGAAGTGGGCCATGGTAAGCTCGCTTGGCGCGCGCTGCACCCGGTTCTGCCGTCAAAGGAAGAATTTCCTTACACGATCCGCCTGACCTCAGACATCACCGAGTCCAACGGCTCATCGTCGATGGCCTCGGTCTGCGGCGGCAGCTTGGCGATGATGGACGCGGGCGTCCCGATCAAGCGTCCCGTCTCGGGCATTGCGATGGGTCTCATCCTCGAAGGTAAGGATTTCGCGATCCTGTCCGACATTTTGGGCGATGAAGACCATCTCGGCGACATGGATTTCAAGGTGGCAGGCACGTCTGAAGGCATCACCACGATGCAGATGGACATCAAGATTGCCGGCATCACCAAGGAAATCTTTGAAAAGGCTCTTGCACAAGCCAAGGAAGGCCGTGCGCATATCCTGGGTGAGATGAACAAGGCGCTGGGCGAAGCCCGCACCGAACTCTCGGCGCACGCCCCGCGTATTGAGACGATCAATATTGATAAGTCGAAGATCCGTGACGTCATCGGCACGGGCGGCAAGGTGATCCGCGAAATCGTCGCGACCACGGGTGCCAAGGTCGACATTGACGATGAAGGGATCATCAAGATCTCGTCGTCGGATCTGTCGCAGATCGAAGCTGCCAAGAACTGGATCCTCGGCATTGTCGAAGAGCCGGAAGTGGGCAAGATCTATAACGGCAAGGTCGTCAACATCGTTGATTTCGGTGCGTTTGTGAACTTCATGGGTGGCAAGGACGGCCTCGTCCACGTTTCCGAAATGAAGAATGAGCGTGTTGAAAAGCCGACTGATGTTGTGTCTGAAGGCCAAGAGGTGAAGGTCAAGGTTCTCGAAATCGACAATCGCGGCAAAGTCCGTCTGTCGATGCGCGTTGTTGACCAAGAAACTGGCGAAGAGCTGGAAGATACGCGCCCGGCCCGCGAACCGCGTGAACCGCGCGGTGATCGTGGCGACCGCGGTGATCGTGGCCCACGCCGCGATGGCGATCGCAAGCGCAGCGGTGGCGGTCGTGACCGCGATCGCGGCCCGCGTCGTGAGCGTTCAGAAGGTGGCGAAGAAGGCGGCAATGCCGACCATATGCCCGCTTTTCTGAAGGGCGATGACGACTGATCGCACGCCGATTAGAGAAACAGGGAAAGGGGTCGCTTTGGCGGCCCCTTTTTCTTTTGGGGCTTATGCGCGTTGCTGGCGCGCGCGGCGGATGGCATCTGCGCTAAAAATCGCAATGGCCGCCCAGATACACGCAAAGCAGAGCAGTTTTGCGGGATAGAGCGGCTCTTTCCACAAGAAAACGCTGAGGAAAAAGACGATCGTGGGCGCCAGATATTGCACAAAGCCGAGCGCCGTATAGCTCATCCGCCGCGCGGCTGTTGCAAAGAGCAGCAGGGGAATGGCGGTCATTAATCCGCTGCCCATGAGTAACAGAGAAATCTGGGGTGAACTGCCAAAGCCATCGCCCGACGCAAGGCCAAGCGCCAGCGCGCCTGCCGCAATCGGGGCAAGCAGCGTGACTTCCACTGCCAGCCCGGAAACGGCCGAAACGGGCGTCATTTTCCGCACCAGCCCATAGGTGCCAAAGCTGAGCGCCAGCGTGATGCTGATCCAAATTGCCCCCGGCTCTTCAAACAGCAAAATGCCAACGCCCGTGGCGGCCACAACAACTGCTGCGGCCTGCCAGCGGTTAAGCTGTTCCTTCAGGACAAGACGGCCCAATAGCACATTGACGAGCGGATTGAGATAATAGCCAAGGCTGGTCGACAGCACCTGATTGTGCATGATCGCCCACATATAGACGCTCCAGTTGATCGAAATCAGCACGGAACTGGTCAGCATGGTCAGCAGGCTTCGGGGGTGCGTTAAAACCGCGCGATACTCGCCCACTTGCTTCATCAGCCAGACAAAGCCCAAGGCCACTGGCAAGGACCATAAAATGCGGTGCGCCAGCACCTCAAACGCTGAAATGCCCGCCAACGGCTTGATGTACAGCGGCATCATCCCCCAGATGAGATATGCGCCAAAGGCAAAGGGCAGGCCATTGGGCGGCGTTTGGGATTGGCTGGACATGGTGGGGGGCTTTGGGCGCGCACAGAGCTGGGGTCAAGCCATCTGCCTTTTTTGAGGCCTTGCGCTGTGGCTCGGCCACGGCATGATAGCGGCATGACGACCCTGTTTGCCCGACTCTCAGAACCGACCCGCAAATTTGCGCTGTTTACGCTGTTTTTGACGGCAAAAATTGCGGTTTTCGCGGCGCTGTTCGCGCTCATCCTACCGGCACAGGCGGCCACACCGCGCAAGTCCGTGCGCCAGCCGGTTGCTGCACGTCCGGCCCCGCTGGCTGATACGGCCCCCCGTGTGCGCGTGATCCTGACGACTGCCGCAGGCCCGATCATTGTTGAGGTGGACCGGGAGCACGCGCCCATCACGGCCGGCAATTTCTTGCGCTATGTTGATCAGAAGCGCTTTGACGGGACGGTGTTTTATCGATCCATGAAGCTCTGGGCTGATGAAAATGGGCAGGTTCAAGGGCTGATCCAGGGCGGCACGCAAAATGATCCCAAGCGCATTCTAAAACCCATTGCGCATGAGCCGACCAACATCACGGGCCTTCGCCACACGACAGGGGCCCTGTCTATGGCACGCTGGGCGCCGGGCACCGCCACGGGGGATTTCTCGATCCTTGTTGGTCCATTGCCGGGGCTGGATGCTGACCCAAAGCGACCCAAAGCCGAAGAGCCAGAAGGCTATGCCGTCTTTGGCTATGTTGTTGAGGGGATGGATGTGGTGCGCAAAATCCATGCAGGGCCTATCTCTGCGACCAAGGGGGAAGGCGCCTTAAAGGGCCAAATGCTTGAGCCGGCAGTGAAAATCCTCACCGTCCGCCGGGCGCCTGTGGGTGCGCCTGCACAGCCCACGCCCCAATGACGTAACGTCGGCAACAGCCCCATTGCATTTAGCGCAGTTGCATCGCAAACGCATGGGCATGACTGACGCACAACAGCTTGTTTCCGATCTTACAACGCTTCTTTCGGTCCAGCGCATGGGCGATGGCTGGTATCTTGGCCGGCGCAAGCCCGGCGGTATTGGACGTGTCTTTGGCGGGCAAGTGATTGCTCAAGCCTTGATGGCGGCGCAAGACACTGTGGAGGGCGTGCGCATTGCCCATTCGTTGCATGCCTATTTCATGCGCGCGGGCAGCGAGGATTTTGAGATCACCTATCGCGTCGAACGCGATTTTGACGGCGGCAGCTTTTCCACCCGCCGCGTGATTGCGTTGCAGCAAGATCGACCGATTTTGAACATGGCCTGTTCCTTCCAAAAACTGGAAGACAGCTATACTCATCAAGATGCGATGCCCGATGTGCCGGGCCCTGAGGGGCTCGCCAATGAGACGGAACTGCGCCAGCGCTTTGCCGACAATATCCCTGAACCCATGCGCGAGCGCTTCACCCAAGCGCGTCCGATTGAATATCGCCCGGTGGATCCGCGCGATTGGTTGGGCACTGAAAAGCGCGACCCTGCCGTGCAGAGCATCTGGTTCCGCCTGGCGGCCCCCATTGAGGCTGACCCTGCCATGCACCGGGCGATCCTGGCTTATGCCAGCGACAGCTATTTGCTGGGCACGTCCACGCTGCCGCACGGCGTGACCTGGGTGACGCCCGGCTTTATGTCGGCCAGCCTCGATCATGCTGTGTGGATTCACGATGATGTGAATGTGAATGATTGGCTGCTGTACCATTGCGATAGCCCATGGGCAGGCCGGGGCCGAGGCTTTAACCGCGGCTCCATCTATACGCGCGATGGGCGGCTTGTTGCCACTTGTGCACAGGAAGGTTTGATCCGGCGGCCCAAATCGGCCTGATCGGATTTTCAAGCCGCGGGCAATGGGCTAGGCGCAGATCATGGCAGACGTGATTGATCCTACAGACAATGCAGAAGACCCGTTCCAATCAATTGTGGACGCGCCTTTTGATGCGGCCTTGTCGGAACGCTATCTTGTCTATGCGCTGTCCACCATTACGGCGCGCTCGCTGCCCGATCTGCGCGATGGCCTAAAGCCCGTCCACCGCCGCCTGCTCTGGGCGATGCGCCAACTGAAACTGGATCCGACAGGCGCGTATAAGAAGTCCGCACGTGTTGTGGGCGATGTGATTGGTAAATATCACCCGCATGGCGATGCCAGCGTGTATGATGCCATGGTCCGCCTCGCGCAGGATTTTTCGCTGCGATATCCGCTGGTCGATGGCCAAGGCAATTTCGGCAATATCGATGGTGATAACGCGGCTGCCTATCGATACACCGAAGCGCGGATGACGGCCGCCGCCATCGAACTCATGGCGGGGCTGGACGATGGCACAGTCGATTATCGCCCCACCTATAATGGCGAAGATGAAGAGCCGGAGGTGTTCCCGGGCCTCTTCCCGAATTTGTTGGCCAATGGTGCCTCGGGTATTGCCGTTGGCATGGCGACGAGCATCCCGCCGCATAATGTGGCCGAGGTGATCGACGTGGCAACGCACGTCATTGATAATCCCCGCTGCGAACCGATTGAGTTGATGCAGTTTGTGAAGGGCCCGGATTTCCCGACAGGCGGCCAATTGGTCGATAGTGCGGCCTCGATTGCCGAGGCCTATGCAACCGGGCGCGGCTCTTTCCGCGTGCGGGCGCGCTGGAGCGTTGAGGATCAGGGCCGCGGTACGTGGATCGCCGTGATCACGGAAATCCCTTATCAGGTGCAAAAGGGTAAGCTGATCGAAGCCATTGCCCAGATTGTGAATGATAAGAAGCTGCCGATCCTTGCTGATGTGCGCGATGAATCGGCGGAAGAAATCCGGCTGGTGATTGAGCCAAAAAGCCGTTCGGTTGACCCGGACGTGCTGATGGAAAGCCTGTTCCGCATGACGGAATTGGAAAGCAAATTCCCCCTCAATCTGAACGTCTTGGGGGCGGACCGCACCCCGCGCGTGATGGGGTTGAAGGATGTGCTGGTCGCATGGCTGGACCACCAAATTGAGGTGCTGGTGCGCCGGTCGCGTCATCGCTTGGCGAAAATTGATGACCGCGTTGAGCTGCTTGAAGGCTATTTGGTTGCCTATCTCAATCTCGACCGCGTGATTGAAATCATCCGCACCGAGGATGAGCCTAAGCCTGTGATGATCGCAGAGTTTAACCTGACAGATCGTCAGGCAGAGGCCATTCTCAATATGCGTCTGCGCAGCTTGCGCCGCTTGGAAGAAATGGAAATCAAGGGCGAGCGGGATAAGCTTCTCGCCGAGCGCGAAGGGCTGGTGCAATTGCTGGAAAGCCCGCAGCGCCAGCGCACGCGTCTGAAGAAAGACCTCGCGGCCCTGCGCGATCGCTATGGTCCGGAAACGCCGTTGGGCAAGCGCCGGACTCTCGTCGAAGAAGCCGCACCGCCGCGCGAAATTCCGCTGGAAGCCATGATTGAGCGGGAACCAATTACGGTCATCATGTCGCAGCGCGGCTGGGTGCGTGCGATGAAGGGCCATGTCGCGCTCGACAACGCAGAAGCGCTGAAGTTCAAGGAAGGCGATGGCCCCGCTTTCGCGTTCCATGCTCAAACGACGGATAAGATTTTGGTTGTGGCCGAAGACGGCCGCTTCTTCACACTGGGCGGTGATAAGCTGCCCGGCGGCCGTGGCTTTGGGGAGCCGGTGCGCCTGATGATTGATTTGCCCGATGGCACAGGGATTGTGAATGTCTTCCCCGCACGGGCAGAAGAGCGCATCTTGCTGGCTGCGTCCGATGGCAAGGGCTTTATCGCGAAAAGTGCCGAAGTGATTGCTGAAACGCGCAAAGGCCGTCAGGTTGTGAATGTGCGCACGGGTGCGAAGCTTTCTGTCGCGCGTGTCATTGGCGCTGGCCATGATTATGCTGCCGTTGTTGGCGACAATCGCAAGCTGGTGGTCTTCCCCTTAAACGAACTGCCCGAAATGGGCCGCGGCCAAGGCGTTACCTTGCAGAAATATAAGGATGGCGGCCTGTCAGACGCGACGAGCTTCCGTCTGGAAGAAGGCCTGAGCTGGCCAATGGGCGGCGATACGGGCCGGGTGCGCACCGAAAGTGATTTGACGCCCTGGCGTGTCGCGCGCGGGGCGGCGGGGCGGATGCCGCCCCTTGGATTTCCACGGGATAATAAGTTCGATTAAGCCTTAATCAGTCCGTCAATCAGCGCTTCAGCCCGCGCGCCATCGGGAAAGCCTTCGGCCACCCATTGGCGCTCTGCTGCTTGCAGAATACGTGCAACCTCTGGCCCAGCCTGCACACCGCGCGCAACAATCGCGCCGCCGGTGATCGGAAAGCGCGGGGGTGTCCAACCAAGCAGCGGCTTGGCATCGCCACTACGCAGCAATAGCCGGTCGACGGCCACCTCCACGCCGTGCCAATAGGCGAGTGCGCGGGGGTCTTTCGCGTCCTCATCCGCGCGCCCTGCCACGGCAATCATCCGCTTACGCTGGGCATTTGAGAGTTTGAGCCGGTTGGCAATATCCTCGGCCACGATAGGGTCTGGGGCAATCAGCGCGCACAGGCGGCGCAGCGCGTCAGGTGCGATCCCCGCCTCTGCCTCGCGCACCACGAGCCGGGCAACGGGCGCGGCATCGGTGACTTCGGGCAGCACGGGCGTGAAAATCCCGCTCTCAATCATCAAGGCCAAAGTTGGCGCGGGATTGGGCAGCGCGAGCAGGGCCAAGAGTTCCATGGCAATCCGCTCACGCGAGAGGGCCATCAAATCATTGGCACGAGCCTGGCAGGCAGACAGGCTGGCCGCGTCTGGGCCACCGCCGCCAAAGCGCGCGTGAAAACGGAAGAACCGCAAAATCCGCAAATGGTCTTCGGCAATGCGTTGCAGCGGCTCGCCAATGAAGCGCACAATGCCCGCGTTCAGGTCTGCAACGCCGCCGAAATAATCAAAGACTTCGCCGGTCACTGGGTCTGCATAGAGCGCATTGATCGTAAAATCGCGGCGGGCGGCATCTTCCTGCCAATCATCTGTAAAGGCGACTTCGGCGTGGCGGCCATCGGTGGCTACATCGCGGCGCAATGTTGTAATCTCAAATGGCCGACCTTCAGCAACGGCTGTCACGGTGCCGTGCGCCAGGCCCGTTGGCACGGCCTTCAACCCCGCAGTCTTCAGTGCGGCCATCACCACCTCGGGCGCCAAGGGCGTGGCGAGATCAATATCTTTGGTCGCAACGCCGGCCAGCGTATCGCGCACGACGCCGCCCACCAGCCGCACTTTTCCGTCAAGCGCTGCGACAACGGCTGCCAAAGCTGTGCTTTCGGGCAAATCTATCCGTGCCATGCAATCCGCCGGGAAAGATTGACAATCATGGCAGCAGTTGCCCCCCAAATCCGCCGATCACCCCAGAAGATTTCATAATAGGTCCGGGAGCGGCCATTAAAATTGACTGTGTTGGTGGCGTGATTGGCCGGATCGAGTAGGAAGTCCAGCGGTGCTTCAAAAATGGCGGCCACTTCGTCTGCATTGGGCGTCAAGGCCAGATCGGGAGGGACAACGCCAAGAATGGGTGTGACTTTATAGCCCGTAATGGTGCGATAGGGGTCTGTCGCGCCAATCAGATCGACTTGATTGCGCGGCAACGCGACTTCTTCCTCCGCCTCGCGCAGGGCGGCTGCAAATAGGTCGGCATCCTCCGGGTCCATGCGTCCACCGGGAAAGGCGACTTGCCCGGCATGTTTGCGCATTGTTTCGGGGCGCTGCGTTAAGATGACGCCGGGGCGATCCCGATCGGTAATCGCGACCAGCACGGCAGCTTCTACGGCATCTGTCGGGCGCTCATGATGCAGGCCATCGCCGTCCAGCAGGCGCATCTCTTGGGCATGGCCATCGGCCAAGAGTGTACGTAAGCGGGCAGAGAGGCTCATGCCGGCTCCATTGGAAAGAACTGGCCGCCGCTCCACAGGCCAAGAGGTGTTGCCTCCTCTGCCATCGCCCAATCGACCAGCGCATAATAGGCCGCCCGGCCAATGCGCGCATCCATGCCGCCGCGCACATGCAGCAGGGGATGCGGTTCGCCATTCTGCTCGTCAAAGCGCAAGCAATGCTCGGGCCCAGCAATAACCAAATCGCCCGTGTTCAATCGAAAGGCCAATTGCCGGTTTCGGCCTACGCCTTCGCTTTTGACTTCCACTGCAACAAAGGGCGTATCCTCAACGATTATTTCCAGCTTTTCAGCCGGCGTTACCAGCCAATAGCGGCCATCGCCCTCGCGCCGCAAAAGTGTTGAGAAGAGGCGCACCATCGTTTCGCGCTGAATAAGGCCGCCTTCATGAAACCAGCTGCCATCGCGCGCGATGCGCATATCGATGTGCCCAATTTTTTCAGGGGACCAGCTGTCGACCGGGGGGAGGCGCTTATCGCGCACCATGTCGGCAATCTCGGCAAGCGAGAGGCGCGATAAGTCTTTGGGCAGTTCGGGCATTGGC
>JBEDNE010000045.1:0-4656 GCA_041170745.1 Pseudomonadota bacterium | reverse complement strand
TTGCAGGTGCCATCGGCCTGTTCATCCACTCCATCCCATTGCTGCTGGCCGCGCTGTTCGCCATGGGGGTGCATTCGACGTTTTTCGGCCCCATTAAATACGCAATTCTGCCCCAGCACCTCGATCATAATCAGGTGCTGGGTGGCACGGGCTTGGTTGAGGCAGGCACCTATGTTGCGATTTTGCTGGGGACGATTGCCGGGGGGCTTTTGCCCCCAGAATATGCCGCCATTGGCGTTTTGTGCGTGGCGGTTTTAGGCCGAATTAGCGGGCATTTTGTGCCCACAGCTCCGCCCGAGCCCAAAAATGCTGGCAAGCCGTTGGATTATCATTTCTTTCGTGCGTCTTGGCATTTGGTGCGAGAAACCATGCGTATTCCCCGCCTGTTTATGGCGATTATTGCCATTAGCTTCTTTTGGGGCATTGGCGCCATTTTAGCGGCCCAATTTCCACCGCTGGTCAAAAATGCACTGGGTGCCGACCAATCGGTTGCGACGCTGTTCATGGCCATTTTTTCGGTTGGCGTCGCAATTGGCTCAGTCGTCATCAATCGGCTGCTGAAACAGCAAGTTTCAGCCCGCTATGCAGCCATATCCGTGATCCTTATGGGCCTGTGTGTGCTCGATTTTTGGTGGACAGTCAGTGGCTGGCAGGCTGAACCGGGCAAGTTAATGGATTGGCGCACCTTCATTGCCTCGGGCCGGGCAGATCATTTGCTGATTGACCTGTTGGGCATTGCCATTTTCGGCGGGATGTTTGTCGTTCCGCTATATGCCTTTTTGACGACAACCGTCGAAAAATCAGAAACCGCAAAGACCGTCGCTGCCAACAATATCGTCAACGCCTTCTTCATGGTCTTTGCCTCAGTCGCCTTAAGTGGCCTGACCGTTGCGGGCGTCACAATTGAAGATACGCTCCTGTTCGTTGCCTTTTCCTGCCTGATCTCTGCATGGATTGGCTGGAAACTGCATCGGCTGTGCGACTGAGCCAGAGCTAAGCCGCCCGCTGCCGACGGCGCACCTTATCCCGCAATGCGGTAGCCTGCCATCGGACTTCGGATCGACCAGTGGCGGCTTCAGCTCGACCAAGGTGCTGGAAATGCGCCTCTTGCAAACTATGCTAAGCGGATGAGCAGCTTGTCGCCCTCCACGCCACAGCCTTTGGATCCGCGCGTTACGCTTGGCTCTATTCTGGGTTTTTGGATTTTCTATGTCGCGATTGTTAGCTTTCGGGCAGCCGTGCTGGAATTTCCAATGCAGGAAGTGCTGTTTCTGCGCCGATTAATTGTGTCCGGCGTCGGCGTGGTGATTACCATCCTCTTATGGCAATTCATCCGCTTATTTGATGAGAAGCCTTTGGGGCTGCGCATTGGCATTACAGCCTTGGCGGCCATCCCCTGTGCCGTGGCGATTGCAGCGACAAATTACTATTTTTTCAATGTTTACGACCCCATCAGCTTGCTCGACGATGCCATGCCGCAAAAGCCAGTGGAGCATGAGTTTATCAAGGAAGTCGTCGAACTCTCCACCGCCCGTTACTTCTTCCTTGTGGCCTGGGCGGCACTCTATCTCGCCCTCAGTTTTGCCAGCCATGTGCGCGATAGCGAGCGTCGAGCCGCGGCCTTTGCGCAAGCTGCGCAACAGGCAGAATTGCGGGCCTTACGCTATCAAGTGAACCCGCATTTTCTTTTCAACACCCTGAATTCGCTTAGCTCACTCGTCATTACGGGGCGCAATCGCGAGGCGGAAGAAATGATCATGAACTTGGCGACATTCTTCCGAAGCAGCCTGTCGGGTGATCCAACAATGGACGTGCCCTTGGAAGATGAGATTGCCCTTCAGCAACTCTATCTCGCGATTGAGGCCGTGCGCTTTCCTGATCGTTTGCGCGTGGATATTGATCTGCCACAAGAACTCGCTGGAACGCCTGTACCCGGCCTGATCCTCCAGCCCTTAGTCGAAAATGCTGTCAAACATGGGGTCGCCCAGACCAAGGGTCAGGTGAAGATTTCCATTCGGGCCCAGCGTGCGGCGGAACACGTCCAGATCATCGTCGAAAATTCGGGGAAATCAGCGCTCAGACCCAATCCAGATGGAGAAGGGATTGGCTTGTCCAATGTCGCCAACCGGCTGCTCGCCCGGTTTGAGGGTCGTGCCCAAATGCGCACAGAGCGCCCTGCTCCAGGTATATTCCGCGTTATCCTGTTGCTCCCGAGTGGACAGTGACGATGCCTACTCCGCCCCTTAAGGCGCTGATTGTTGATGATGAGCCCTTAGCAGTAGAACGTATGCAGATGCTCTGCGCTGATCTGGCAGACGTAACGCTTGTCGGGACCGCCAGCGATGGCAGCGCCGCCTTGCAATTGGTCGGCAGTTTATCTCCAGACCTCATCTTGCTTGATATCTCTATGCCAGATGTCGATGGCATGGCCGTTGCCCGTCATATCGCCCGCACCTGGACCCACGAAGACGGATTTCCTCCAGCGATTATCTTTGTCACGGCTTTTGATGGATTTGCCGTTGAAGCTTTTGATCTATCGGCCGTGGACTATCTTTTAAAGCCAGTCGCGGCAGAGCGGCTGGCACGTGCCATTGACCGGGTACGGGAACGACGGGCTGCCTATGCCGCACCGGACACAGAGCCATCCCCCTATGTCTCCGAATTCTGGGTCCCCAACCGCAATGAAATGGTGCGCGTGGCCGTGAGCGATATTGATCGGATTGATGCCGAGCGGGATTATGTGCGCCTGCATTGCGCTGGCCGCAGCTTCCTTCTCCACCACACAATGGCGGGGCTCGAGGCGCGACTAGATCCAGACTTGTTCATCCGCCTCCACCGATCGGTCATTGTCCGCCGCGGCATGATCCGCAGCTTGGGGCATGATCGCGCCGGTGCATGGCACGCAGAGCTGGCAGATGGCAGCATAGTTCGGATTGGCCGAACCTTTTTGTCCGCTGCAAAAGACATATTACGAAGGTAAACCAGCCGGGCAGCCCCAACTGGTCAATCCCAGCTGGCCTTAGCCTTCCAAATCACGGATCAGCGTACGGACATCGCTATCAATATCCGTATCAATGCCCCGCAGACGTTCAATCTGGCGGATGGCATGGATCACTGTTGTATGGTCGCGTCCGCCAAATTTCCGGCCAATTTCCGGCAAAGACCGCGGCGTCAGCTGCTTTGCCAGATACATGGCGACCTGACGGGGCCGTGCCACTTCACGCGCGCGGCGGGCCGACACCATTTCAGCCTGACGAATGCGATAATGTTCAGACACGCGACGCTGGATTTCATCAATCGTAATGCGGCGACGGCTGGCACGGAACATTTCGGCCAACACTTCTTCGGCAAAGGCTTCATCAATCTTGCGATTATGCAACTGGCCATAGGCAACCAAGCGGTTCAGCCCGCCTTCGAGCTCACGAATGTTGCTCACAATGCGGGCCGCCAGAAGATCAATGACTTCGGCTGGCACAGGCATACCCAGCGATGTCACCTTGGCGTCCAGAATCGCCCGGCGCAGGGCCAAATCAGCCGGACCAATATCCGCGACCAAGCCTTGCGTCAGGCGCGACAAAATACGCCCTTCCACACCATCCAGCGCGTGCGGCGCACGGTCCGCGCTAATGACCAAGCGGCGACCGCCCGTCATCAGCTCATCCACGGTGTGCAGAAACTCTTCCTGCGTTGATTCCTTGCCAGCGATGAACTGGACATCGTCAATCATCAGCACATCTGCTGAGCGGAGCCGCGCTTTGAAAGAGAATGTGTCTCGAGCGCGCATCGCGGTCACAAAGTCAAACATGAAGCGCTCGGCCGACATATAGAGGATGCGCGCATTGGGGTTTTCGCGCAGCACTTCATGGCCAATGGCGTGCAGCAAGTGGGTTTTGCCCAAGCCTGTCTGCGAATGAATATAAAGCGGGCTAAATGACCCCCGCTCACCCGAGGCCAGAGCCTTAGCAGCATTAAAGGCCACCAAATTCGGCTGGCCGGTGACGAAATTCGCAAAGCTAAGCCGCCGGTCAAACTGGCTCGACATGGGAGATTGTTGTTCTGCAACAACAGGCTCCTCTGCTGGTGCCGCCGCTGTAAAGCGCTCGACTGGCTTGCCCGAAGACGTCTCAATTCGCACCGAACGGACTTGCGGCAGCATGGCACGCCATGCGAGCGTCAGACGGTCCGTATAATGGGATGAAACCCAGCTCGCCATAAAGTCAGACGGCAAAGACAGACGAACGGCATGATCCGTCTCGCAATATCCAACCAATTCAACGGGCTTGAGCCAATGATCAAAGGTGCGCGCGCCAACATCTGCGCGGAGGCCGGCGCGAATGGCCGTCCAAGCAATCTGCAGTTGCTCCATGTCCCCTGGGCGCACAGCAGAAAATGATAAGCTTGACGACACGCGACCTATTCTCCCCAGACGCAATTTCAGCGCCTTTATTCCCCCAACTCGGTTACAAAGATCCTCCAACCTAACGCCCCCGCGTCGGGTCTGAACGACCTAAGACCGATTGATGGATAGCAAACTGATTCGCTCGCTACCGAAAGTGATTTCTGTGGCAGTCAGCCTGACTGATCAAGCGCCAGACTGTAAAAAAAACGAAATAAATAGAGTTGACTCAGAATCTCTAGGAGAATCCTAAAGTTGCT
>JBEDNE010000044.1:0-2523 GCA_041170745.1 Pseudomonadota bacterium | reverse complement strand
GGGTCAAAGGGCGCGGGAATGATGTAATCGGGGCCAAAGCTGGGGGTGGCGCCCCCATAGGCGGCGGCCACTTCTTCGGGCACTTGCTGGCGGGCGAGTTCGGCAAGGGCGCGGGCGGCTGCAATTTTCATCGCATCGTTAATCGCGGTTGCGCGCACATCCAGCGCGCCGCGGAAGATGAAAGGAAAGCCGAGCACATTATTGACTTGGTTCGGATAATCCGACCGGCCCGTGGCGACAATCGCGTCAGGTCGCACGGCTTTTGCAGCAGGCGGTGTAATTTCGGGATCAGGATTGGCCATGGCAAAGATGATCGGGTGTGCCGCCATCGAGCGGACCATTTCTGGCGTAACCGCATCTTTGACCGACAGGCCAAGAAACACATCGGCACCATCCAACGCCTCGGTCAGCGTCCGTCGATCTGTCACCACGGCGTGTGCGGATTTCCATTGGTTGATGCCTTCAGTTCGGCCCTGATAAATCACGCCTTTGGAATCGCACATGATGACATTGTCATGCGGCACGCCCACAGCCTTGATCAGCTCGGTGCAGGCGATGGCAGAAGCGCCCGCCCCGTTGACGACAACGCGCACCTGCTTGATGTCCTTGCCCGTCAAATGCAGCGCATTGATGAGGCCGGCTGCCGCGATGATTGCCGTGCCATGCTGGTCATCATGCATGACCGGAATTTTCATCCGCTCTTTCAGCGCCTGCTCAATGATGAAGCATTCGGGCGCTGCAATATCTTCCAGATTAATGCCGCCAAAGCTGGGCTCCATCAAGGCGACGGCATTGATAAAGGCTTCGGGGTCTTCGGTGTTCAATTCAATGTCGATCGAATCAACATCGGCAAAGCGCTTGAACAGAACGGCCTTGCCTTCCATCACAGGCTTTGAGGCGAGCGCCCCCAAATTGCCCATGCCCAAAATTGCGGTGCCATTGGAAATAACAGCAACCAAATTGCCCTTGGCGGTATAATCATAGGCTGTGGCGGGATCATCCGCGATGGCTTGGACGGGAACTGCAACACCGGGGGAATAGGCCAAACTCAAATCGCGCTGAGTTGCCATGGGCTTTGAGGCAACAATTTCAATTTTTCCGGGGCGGCCCGTTGCGTGATAATGAAGCGCTTCACGGTCAGAAAATTGTACCTTGGAGTCGCTCATCAGTCTGGGTTCCCTTTTTAATCACGTCTTGCTGCGCGCTTAGGCGCTTCTTGCCGTTACGGGTAGCGGGGATTGCACCAATTGGCAAAACCGCTATCGCACTTTGCTATGGCACAGACCGGCGCGACGGGCGCCACACCCATGATGGCGCAATATCTGGCGCTGAAAGAGGAGGCGGGAGACTGCCTGCTCTTTTATCGCATGGGTGACTTTTTCGAGCTGTTTTTTGACGATGCCAAAGCAGCCGCCCAAGCGCTGGACATTGCGCTGACGGCGCGTGGGGAACATCAGGGCCAGCCCGTGCCCATGTGCGGCGTGCCCGTCCATGCGGCTGAAGGCTATTTGGCGCGGCTCATCAAAGCGGGCTTCCGCGTGGCGATTGCCGAACAGATTGAAACGCCCGCCGAAGCCAAGGCCCGTGGATCCAAATCTTTGGTTGCACGCGGCATTGTCCGGGTGGTGACGGCGGGCACGCTGACCGAAGAAGCGTTGCTGGAAGCGCGCAGTGCCAATTGGCTCGTGGCCCTCGCCCCGCAGGGTGAGGATATTGGCTTTGCCGCGGCGGACATTTCCACGGGCCGCTTTGAAACAGGGGCTGTCCCGCTGCCCAGCATAGCGGCAGAAATTGCCCGGCTTGGCCCGTCTGAACTTGTTGTGCCCGAAGGGGCCGTGCTTGAGGCACTGGGGGCTTCCCTGACACAGCGGGGGCGCAGCAGCTTTTTACCCGCAGAAGGCGAAGCGCGGCTGAAATCGCTTTTTGGCGTGGCCACGCTGGATGGCTTTGGTGCATTTTCCAAGGCAGAGCTTGCAGCCTGTGCGGGTTTGCTGAGCTATTTGGACCATGTTGGCAAAGGGGCACTGCCGTTTCTGGCCCCGCCCGTGCAGCGGCTGCCCGCTGACCATATGCTGATTGATGCCGCCACGCGCGACAGTTTGGAACTGGTTCGCGCCCAAGGGGGCACGCGCGCGGGGAGCTTGCTGGATAGCGTTGATCGCACGGTAACAGGGGCGGGGGCGCGGCTTTTGGCGGCGGATATCTCCGCGCCGTTAATGGATGCCCGTGCGATTGAAGATCGGCTTGATTTGGTCAGTTGGTTTGCTGATCACGGCAGTCTGCGGGATCATGTTCGTGCCAGCTTGCGCGCGCTTCCTGATATTGGCCGCGCGCTTGGGCGCTTAGCCGCTGGCCGGGGCGGACCGCGCGATTTGGGCATGTTGCGGGATGGCTTGGGCGAAGCGCGGCTGCTGCGGGAGCGATTGGCCCGCGCCACGCCGCTCCCGCCGCTTTTGGCAGCATTGCTCCCCGCCCTGGATGGCCATGGCGCGCTGGTGGAAAAACTGAGCCGAGCCCTTGTGC
>JBEDNE010000043.1:0-11486 GCA_041170745.1 Pseudomonadota bacterium | reverse complement strand
CTTCAACAACTGCAGCACCGTGGCAGTCACGCCCATATCATACAGATCATCTCGGCCCGGATTGTCCTGACCAGGATCAAGCTGGGCGACGAGCAGAATTTCCTTATCGCCCGCCATGGCTTGTTCGAGCGCCGCGACCGATTTTTCGCGGCCGACAAACAGCGGCACAATCATGTGCGGAAAAACAACAATGTCACGCAGTGGCAACAGCGGAAGCTTCAAAGTCATATCTACTCCATCCGGGCGGCTACTCAGCCCTTTGACAGGAATATGGTGACACCACCGTCGCTTATCAATGACCAATTTGTCAGGATTTAGGCTGACAGCCGGCCTTCATGCAGACGGACAATCCGATCCATCTTGCCGGCCAAGCGTTCATTATGCGTGGCGACAAGCGCAGCGGCACCCTCACCGCGAACCAAGCCCAGAAATTCAGCCAGCACAATATCTGCTGTGGCTTCATCGAGATTGCCTGTGGGTTCATCTGCCAAAACCAGTTGCGGACGATTGGCAAGTGCACGCGCCACGGCCACGCGCTGCTGCTCTCCGCCCGATAACTGGCTGGGCCTGTGCGTCATCCGATGCTGCAGCCCCAAGGCAGACAAGAGATGCTCTGCCCGCGCCTGTGCTGCAGGAGCGGCCGTGTCACGGACCAATTGGGGCAGCATGACATTTTCAATCGCGCTAAAATCCGGCAGCAAATGATGGAATTGATACACAAACCCCATGCTGTCGCGCCGCACACGGGTGCGTCCTTCATTATCCAGCTGCGCCACATCTTCGCCAGCAATGCGGATCACGCCGTCAAAGCCGCCCTCTAACAGGCCCACGGCTTGCAGCATGGTCGATTTGCCCGACCCAGAGGGCCCCAGCAACGCCACAATTTCTCCCGGGGCAATCCGCAAATCTACACCGCGCAGAACCTCAATTGTCTGCCCGCCCTGGGTAAACGTCCGGCGCAGGCCAGTGATGTCGACAATATCACTCATAGCGCAGCACCTGCACAGGATCAGTGCTCGCGGCCTTAAAAGCGGGATAGAGCGTCGCCAAAAAGCTGAACAGCAAGGCCATCACTGTAATCCCCAGCACTTCCACAGCATCCACCTTAGCGGGCAGCTCAGTCAGATAGCGAATTTGCGGGTCCCATAATGTCTGGCCCGTCGCAAACTGAACAAAATTCACAACATTCTGCCGAAATAGCAAAAACACGAGGCCCAAGCCCACACCAGCCAATGTGCCAAGGGCACCAATCACTGTACCCACTGTCATAAAAATCCGCAGGACGCCGCTGCGCGACGCCCCCATGGTGCGTAAAATCGCAATGTCGCGAGTCTTGGCGCGAACCAACATGATCAGCGAAGACAGAATGTTAAAGGCGGCCACCAAGATGATGATGGACAGAACGACAAACGACACCACCCGATCAACAGCCAAAGCCTCAAACAGCGAGGCATTCATGGTGCGCCAATCAGAAATGACGGCCTTATCCGCCAATTTCGGGGCAAGCGGGGCCAAAATCTCTCCCACTCGATCCGCATTGCGCGTTTCCAGCTCGACCATGCCCACGGCATCGCCCATCAGCAGCAGGGTTTGTGCATCCTCAATGGGCATGACGACAAAGGCTTTGTCATAATCATAAATGCCCACCTCAAAAATGGCCGCTACACGGTAAGAGACGATCCGCGGCACGGTACCAAAAGGTGTGGTTTGCCCATCCGGTGAAATGAGGCTGATATAGCTGCCCGGTTGCACGCCCAAGGCTTCTGCCAGACGCGCACCAATGGCAACATTGTTGCTGCCGGGCGCAACGGCTTGAATATTGCCCGCAACAAGTTTGCTGGTGAAAACCGGGTTGGCGCGAATGTCGGCCACCCGCATCCCCCGAACCAAAATACCTTCCACCCGACCATTAAAACTCGCCATCAATGGCTGTTCAATCAACGGCGTGGCGGATGTGACCCCGGGGGTTTGCCGCGCCTTTGCGACAACATCCTGCCAATCCGGCAATTTACCGCCATAGCCTTGCACGACAGCATGGCCATTCAGGCCCACAATTTTGTCAAATAGCTCAGCCCGAAAGCCATTCATGACGCTCATCACAATGATCAGCGCTGCAACACCCAGCATCACAGCGACCAAGCTGATCGTGGCGACAAGAAAGATAAACCCCTCACCCTTGCCGGGCAGGAGATAGCGTTTTGCGATAAAGCGCTCATAACGGGTGAGTAGCATTGCGGTGCGGTCTAAAGCGGCAAGGGCGGGCTGGCAATGGCCGCCCGACCTGTTGCGGAATCACAACAGGTTTTTGCAAATCGACACAGCCTCGTCTTTGCTGCCATGACAGATAGAAATTCCTACGTTAGCCCATGCCGCAGAACATGGGGGCAAAAGGCCAACGGTTCGGGGAGCCCAGCGACACAGGCCTAGCCTGAATGAAACGCGGGATCAAAAATGGGGGCGGACGAGATTTTTTTCGTCACGCAAAAGAGCGCCCGGGTCTGAAAACAGGCCTGGGCGCTTTGCTTTTCGAGTATAGGCACGCGACAGGACCACTCCCCCTGTGCTTTGGCATCGCTCTGACAATTCGGCGCTTGCATGGCGCGGCGGCCCTGCTTATCCCGACATCGAACTTGCCGTTTACGTCAAAGGAAATGTCGATGCGCTTTGAAGGCACAAAATCCTATGTCGCCACTGATGATTTGAAAGTGGCCGTCAACGCCGCCGTCACGCTGCGCCGCCCGCTGCTGGTGAAGGGGGAGCCGGGCACCGGCAAAACCGTGTTGGCCGAAGAAGTTGCCAAAGCACTCAACGCGCCGCTCATTCAGTGGAACATCAAATCAACCACCAAAGCGCATCAAGGTCTGTATGAATATGATGCCGTGGCCCGCCTCCGCGATGGCCAATTGGGCGATGAGCGGGTGCACGACATCCGCAACTACATCAAAAAAGGCAAGCTGTGGGAAGCCTTTGAAAGCCCGCAGCTTCCGGTTCTTTTGATTGACGAAATTGATAAGGCCGACATCGAATTCCCGAACGATCTGCTGCAAGAGCTCGATCGGATGAGCTTTGACGTTTATGAAACGCAAGAGACGGTCGCTGCCAAAGAGCGCCCGATTGTCGTCATCACCTCGAACAATGAAAAGGAACTGCCCGACGCGTTCCTGCGCCGCTGTTTCTTCCACTATATCAAGTTCCCCGATCGGGAGACGATGCAGTCGATCATTGATGTCCACTTCCCCGGCATCCAGAAGATCCTGGTCGGCAAGGCGCTCGATATCTTCTACGAAGTCCGCGATGTGCCGGGCCTCAAGAAAAAGCCGTCGACGTCAGAACTACTTGATTGGCTGAAGCTGCTGCTGGCCGAAGATATGCCACTCGACGTGCTGCAAAATAAGGATCCGACCAAGGCGATTCCGCCCCTCCATGGCGCGCTCTTGAAGAATGAGCAGGATGTGATGCTGTTTGAACGCCTTGCCTTCATGGCGCGGCGTCAGGGCTGAGCTTCGCGAAAGGCACGGGGCGATGTTCCTCAACTTCCTCGATGAAATGCGCGCAGCGGGCATTCCCGCGAGCCTGAAAGAGCATTTGATGCTTTTGGAGGCGCTCGACCGTGAGGTCATCGGAAAGTCGCCTGAGGAATTTTATTACCTGTCGCGCGCCGTTTATGTGAAGGATGAAGGGCTGCTCGACCGGTTCGATCAGGTGTTCAACAAGGTCTTCAAAGGCATATTGACCGAATATGGCACCCAGCCCGTCGAAATCCCGTCAGACTGGCTGCGCGCCGTCGCCGAAAAATTTCTGACGCCTGAGGAGATGGAGGCGATTAAGTCGCTTGGCTCTTGGGAAGAGATTATGGATACGCTCAAAAAGCGGCTCGAAGAGCAGCAAGAGCGGCATGAAGGCGGCAATAAGTGGATTGGCACCGGCGGCACATCGCCCTTTGGCAATAATGGCTATAACCCGGAAGGCGTGCGCATTGGCGGCGAATCCAAGCATAAGCGCGCGCTGAAAGTCTGGGAAAAGCGCGAGTTTCAGAACCTCGATAACACGCGCGAACTGGGCACGCGCAACATCAAAATTGCGCTGCGCCGCTTGCGCAAATTCGCGCGTGAAGGGGCAGCGGAAGAGCTTGATATCCGCGCAACAATTGATGGCACCGCGCGTCAAGGCTGGCTCGACATTCATATGCGCCCGGAACGGCGCAATGCGATTAAGGTCCTGCTGTTTCTGGATGTGGGCGGTTCCATGGACCCGTTCGTTAAGCTGGTGGAAGAGTTGTTCAGCGCCGCCACGGCGGAGTTCAAAAATCTTGAATTCTTTTATTTCCACAATTGCCTCTACGAAGGCGTGTGGAAGGATAATAAGCGCCGCTTTTCCGAACGCACGCCGACTTGGGAATTGCTCCATAAATTCCCGCATGACTATAAGGTCGTGTTTGTTGGCGATGCCGCGATGAGCCCTTATGAAATCACGCATCCGGGCGGCTCGGTCGAGCATTTTAACGAGGAATCGGGGGCTGCGTGGATGCAGCGGGTGGCAAACACCTATCCTGCCGCCGTCTGGCTGAACCCCACGCCCGAACAGCATTGGACCTATTCCCAATCCACCAAGATCATCCGTGAATTGATGAATGACCGGATGTACCCGCTGACACTCGATGGACTGGACGAGGCAATGCGGGAGTTAACACGCAAACATTAAACGGCCTCAGCCCGGCTTGCGCGCCGCCATATAAATCCAATCCCCTTGAGCAAGCCACGGCCCAGCAATTGAAACCGGCCCAAAAACTAAGGCATAAAGCAGACGCTTGGGCATTTTTATGAGGCTTTGCCACGCCCCAAAGCTATAGGATAAGTCAATCCGACAATGCCGTGTTGGCCCCGGGACAAGGCCCTGATCGGCCAATATCCGCCGCAGTGTTGCCTCGCCAAATTGATAGAGATGATGTGGCGGCTCTGGATGCGGCCAATAGCCCAAAAACTTCGCAACCCTATAGGACAAGCGCGGAAAAAGCCCATCAATATTGGGCGTAGACATCACCAACCAGCCGCCCGGTTTTAACCGCGCGACACAGGCACGCAGTTCGCGCATTGGGTCTGGGATATGTTCCAGCACATCAAAGGCCGTAATCACATCCATCTCTGCCTGCGGGTCAAGATCATCAACTGTGCCATGCTGCACAGATAAGCCGTGCCGCTCAACAGCGATACGGACTGAGGCTTCTGATAATTCAACACCTTGCGCCTCAAACCCTGCGGCGACTGCCAAGGACAGAAAATCCCCGGTTGAGCAGCCGACGTCCAGCAAACGGCCCTGTCGAACCACATGGGTCACAAATTGCAGGTGCCGATGCGCCGTCCGCACCATCCGGCGTGCTGCCGGGCTATCCGGACGTCGTACGTCCTGATGATAGGCACCATGCCCCTCACCCGTGTAGAGGAGGCGAACCGCCTCTTGATCCGGCGGGTTGGCAATAAAGGCCAGCTCGCAATCTGAGCAGCGAACCAGTTGATACCCGTTTTGAACAATTAGCAGCCGTTGCGCCTGCGACTGACAAAATGGGCATGGCTTTGCATCAGGGTTCGTCATCACGAACACCCTACTAGGCTTTAACTTTCAATGCCTCGTTAACGTCAGCTACTGATTGGAAAATCCAGCGATCAGCTAAACGGTCGATCAATGGAGGGCGGGGGCACGCTGAACCATTCTGGCCCCCGCTCCGTCATGTAGAAGCAATCTTCCAGCCGGATGCCGAAATTGCCCGGGATATAGAGCCCTGGCTCATTGGAAAAGCACATGCCCGCAGCGAGTGGCGTCGCCTCGCCATGCACCAAATTGACAGGCTCATGCCCATCCATGCCAATGCCATGGCCGGTGCGGTGCGACAGGCCGGGCAGTGCATAGCCGGGGCCATAGCCAATTTTCTCATACCAGCCGCGCACCGCATCATCGACGGACCCACAGAAACGACCAATTTGCGCGGCTTCAAAAGCAATTTGCTGGCCTTGGCGCACCTGCGCCCACACATCGCGCTGACGCTTGCTTGGTTCTCCAAAGACAAAGCTGCGCGAAATGTCAGACACATAGCCATGAACAGAGCAGCCTCCGTCGAGCAGGATTGTTTCTCCCTCTCGCACGACCTGCGGCTTGCCAGATCCGTGAGGATAGGCACTGGCCTCGCCTATCAACACCAGCGCATCGCCGCCCTTGCCACCACGTTTTGCCGTTTCTGCAATGATGAGCGCCTGAATGTCATCGGGCGTCATGCCGGCTTGCACTTGTGCCCCCACGGCGCGGAAAGCAGAGGTGGTTATATCTGCCGCCGCCTTCATCAACGCGATTTCGGCAGCACTTTTGTACATTCGACAGCCGCGAACAACTCTAGCCCCATTTACCACGCGAATGTCGGGCAATGCCCCTTGCAAGCCATCCACGATGAAGTGGCGCACTGTCTCTTCAATCGCAACAGGCTTACCAGTCAGCTTTTTCTCACCTAGCCAATCTGCCACCAGAGCCAACGGATTCTCATGCTCATTCCAAGTGCGGATGCCAGCTGGAATAGCGAGTGACTTCCGAATAGAAGGCGCCTCGAAAAAGGGCGTAACCACAGTCACGTCACCCTCAGCCGGGATCAACGCCGCCGTCAGCCGCTCACTGCGCCACCATTGGACGCCCGTGAAATAAACAAGGCTGGAGCCCGGCTCGACCAGCAGCGCGCCAATATTGGCTTGCTGCATCAAGCGCTGCACCTTGGCGATGCGGGCTGCACGCTCTTCCTTGCTAATGGGCAAGGCTTGGGCTGCACTGTTGAGCGCAGCGCTGGCAGGGGCCGCCTTCGCCAAAACCGGCGCAAGGGCCACACCTGCGGCAGACCCCAAAACCAATCGCCGTGAGAACATAAGCCCCTCCCCTTAATAGCGCAGAAAAGCGCGCCGCTCTTCAATCCAAGCCTTTTCATCGGGAATGGTCAGCGCATCGAGATCGCCCGGCATGGCCGCTGCATCGTCCACCCATTCCCGCAGCAAGGGGCTGCCATTGATCACGTCAATTGCCAGCACGTCATTGGTATATTCATATTTAAAATCGGTGCCGCGCCAAATCTGATAGTCAGGGTAAAGCCGTCGAATGGCTTTGAAGCCTAAAGTCTGAACGCGCCATGGTCGGAACGCGCCATGGTCATACCCCGGCCCCTCCGCATGAATGTGCACGCCGTTACAGAGCTGGCCGACATGTTTGTGGAAGGTCGGTTCAAACCAGATATCCCGCAACTGGCACCCATGAAGCCAATCTGGCGCCAGCGCCTGCATTTCTGCGATCACAGCGCGGGCCTCAATATCGGGCGCGCCAAAAATCTCGAGCGGACGGGTCGTCCCCCGCCCTTCCGACAGCGTCGCGCCTTCCACCATCACCGTGCCGGCATAAGCACGCGCCATATTGATGTTCGGGGCATTGGGGCTGGGGTTAATCCAGATCCGCTCCCCCAGCGGCCAGCCAAAGCCCGGAGCCGTATGCGGATCATAATCGCCCATCTCAATCAGCCGATAGTCCACATCCAATTTCAGATGGTGGATGAACCAAAGGCCCAATTCCCCCATGGTCAGGCCATGGCGCATCGGCATGGGGCCAGCGCCCACAAAGCTCTCCCACCCTTGGCGCAGCGTCAGCCCTTCGACCGGGCGACCGGCGGGATTTGGCCGATCGAGCACCCAGACCGATTTTCCTTTGGCGGCGGCCGCTTCCAAAATGTAGCGCAACGTTGTGATAAAGGTGTAAATTCGACATCCAAGATCTTGTAAATCAACAAGAATAACGTCGAAACTATCCAACATCCCATCCGTGGGCGCGCGCACTTCGCCATAGAGGCTGAATATGGGAATGCCCAATTGCGGATCGATGAAATCAGGCGATTCCACCATATTATCTTGCTTATCGCCGCGCAGACCATGTTGCGGGCCAAAGGCGGCCGACAGCTTGATTTCAGGACATTGGGCCAAAGCGTCCAGACTATGCGTCAAATTCTCCGTGACTGACGCAGGATGTGCCAAGAGCGCGACACGACGGCCCTGTAATTCTGCGCGGAGGCTTTGGTCCGCGAGCAGACGATCAATACCAAATTTCATAGTCTCTCCGCTGCCCTGAGTGAGAGGGCAAAGCAATCATCATGATGAAAATCAGGCTTTTCCGGTGGATGGTTCAGCGCCCAATAGGCTTTGGCACCGTCTGCACCTTCAATCACACAGGACAAACCAAGACGCCAATCTGCGCTGACAAACGCTGCTGGCAGACAGGCGAGATCAATCCGCGCTCCAAGCATAACTGGCCCCTGCCCGTGATGGACCGAAATAGATGGAGGTGTAGCGATAGCCGCCTCTGCCATGCCCTCCCGATAGCCTGCGAAGTGATAGGCGGCCCATTGACCGGAGGGGGAAAGATTAAACTCAAAATACGCCGCGCCTTGGCCTTTTAAAAAAAGTTCGCAGCACGTCATTTGCCACAAGCCATCGGTGCGCTCGGGATGAGCAGGCGCTGGAAGGCGCACCTGCCCATCTGGCGCCATAATCGCGTAGTCCAACGTCAAGATATTCCCAGAAAGGCGAAGGTCCACATTAATCGCACGCGCAATGCCCGCGCCGCCCACGGGGTGCGGGCATAAACTGCCGTGATGATGCCATGACTTAGCCATAAAGCCGGATTGGCGCGTCAAGTCGCACTTGGCAAGCGCCGGCCGGCCTGCGTTCTTTTCAAAGCCAGCCATTTTCAATCGGCCAAGGCCCTGCTAAGCGCCCCGCAAACCTGAAGAGACGATGATGACCGACTATCAATCAGACCTGCTGCGCACCCTGTCTGACCGGGGCTATATCCACCAGATCACCGATGCGGCCGCGCTTGATAAGCTGGCGCAAAGCCAGGTTGTGCCCGGCTATGTCGGTTTTGATGCAACGGCGGCATCGCTTCATGTCGGCAATCTTGTTTCAGTGATGCTGCTGCGCCGGCTGCAACAGGCCGGCCACAAGCCCATTGTGCTGTTGGGCGGCGGGACAACCAAGGTTGGGGATCCGTCAGGCAAGGATGAAGTGCGCAAGCTGCTCGATAATGATGGCATCAACGCCAATATCGCCTCAATCCGCCGCATTTTTGAACGCTTCCTGACCTTTGGTGATGGCCCGACAGATGCCATCATGGTCAACAATGCCGATTGGCTCGATAAGCTGGGCTATATTGATTTGCTGCGCGATGTGGGCCGGCATTTTACGATCAACCGGATGCTTACCTTCGATTCCGTCAAGCTGCGTCTGGATCGGGAACAGCCACTCACCTTCCTCGAATTCAATTACATGATCCTGCAAGCCTATGATTTCATGGAATTGTCGCGCCGTGCAGGCTGCCGCTTGCAAATGGGCGGATCAGACCAATGGGGCAATATCGTCAACGGGATTGAACTAGGCCGTCGTGTTGACGCGACTGAGCTTTATGGCGTCACCACGCCGCTCATCACCCGCGCCGATGGTCAGAAAATGGGCAAATCCGTCTCTGGCGCGATTTGGCTGCATGAAGACCAATTATCGCATTATGATTATTGGCAATTCTGGCGGAACACCGATGATCGCGATGTTGGCCGTTTCATGCGTTTGTTCACGGATTTGCCGCTGGATGAAATTGCACGGTACGAGGCACTGGAAGGCAGCGAGATTAACACCGCGAAGATCGCGCTGGCGAATGCTGCGACCGAATTGTGCCGTGGCAAGGAAGCGGCAATGGCCGCGGCTGAAACCGCGCGCAAAACCTTTGAAGAGGGCGTTGCGGGGGCTGATCTGCCGCGTTTCCCCGTCTCAGGCAGCATCGACATTCTTGATGCACTGGTGGGCCTTGGCTTTGTGGGCTCACGCGGCGAAGGCAAACGCAAAATTGCCGAGGGCGCAGTGAAGGTGGACGATGCCACGATTAGCGCGGCGGACATGGCGATTGCTGTGAGCGGCGAGACCAAAATCAGCCTTGGCAAGAAGCGCCACGGACTTTTGGTTGCGGCGTAGGGCGGCACATCTATAGCAACCTTGACGCTCATGGATCCCGAAACAAGTTCGGGATGACGGATTAAAGGCCCTAACCCGCCTTAATCAACGCGACAGCCGCATCGCGTTCAAACAGATAGAGCGCAATCCGTGCCGCTTGGCCGCGGGGACTGTCCAGCCCGCCATCGCGATCGACCAGCAGCCGCGCGTCATCATTAGCGGCCGTAATCAACTCATTCACGTGTTCTGGTGACGCCAAACGAAACGCGGCATCGCCTGATTGGCGCGTGCCGAGGATCTCCCCTGCCCCGCGCAGCCGCAAATCTTCCTCCGCAATGCGAAAACCATCATTGGTTTCGCGCATCAAGGCCAGCCGTGCGCGTGCCGTTTCGCTCAATTTTTCGCCGCGCAGCAAAAGACAGACAGATTTTTGATCGCCCCGCCCCACCCGGCCGCGCAATTGGTGCAATTGCGCCAAGCCAAAGCGCTCGGCCTCCTCAATAATCATGAGCGTCGCATTGGGCACATCCACGCCCACTTCAATCACCGTTGTCGCAACCAAAACCGAAAGCTGTCCGCTGGCAAAGGCCGCCATCACCGCGTCCTTTTCCGGCCCCTTCATGCGACCATGGACAAGGCCAACTTTGCCAGGAAACACCTGTCGCAGTGCCTCAAAGCGCGCTTCGGCCGCCGCGCGATCATTTGCTTCATTTTCTTCGACCAACGGGCACACCCAATAGGCCTGCCCGCCCCGCGCGACATAGCGGGAAAGGCCGGCGACCACTTCGTCCACCCGCTCAACTGACATCACACGGGTATCGATAGGTTGGCGGCCCGGCGGCATCTCATCCAACCGACTGACATCCATTTCGCCATAGTTGGACAAGGTCAGCGTGCGGGGAATGGGCGTGGCCGTCATAACCAACAAATGTGGAGGGGCCTCTGCCTTTTGTGTCAGCATCAGCCGCTGCGCGACACCAAAGCGATGCTGCTCATCAATCACGGCAAGGCCGAGCTTTTTATAAGCGACGCCCTCCTGAAAGATGGCATGGGTGCCAACCAGCAGATTGATGCTGCCATCCGCCAAACCCATCAGTGTGGCCTCACGCGTGCGGCCTTTGTCACGCCCCGTGAGAATGGCGATATTAATGGGTAGGCCCGCCAATTGGCGTTGCAGCGTTTCAAAATGCTGACGCGCAAGAATTTCCGTTGGCGCAAGCATGGCGGCCTGACTGCCTGCTTCAATTGCCATGAGCATGGCATGGAGCGCGACCATCGTCTTGCCGGCCCCCACATCGCCCTGCAGCAGCCGGACCATGGGCGTGGGCTGAACCAAATCCCCCTCAATCTCTCGGATGGTGCGCGCCTGGGCCCCTGTCAGGCTATAGGGCAGTTTCAACATGGCGCGCAGATGCCCATCACCTGCCAAAGGCACCCCTCGGCGGCGGCGCGACGAGGCACGCACCAGCATGAGCG
>JBEDNE010000042.1:0-6877 GCA_041170745.1 Pseudomonadota bacterium | reverse complement strand
AGATGCGCAAGACCAGAGGTGCGCATGGCCTGTTGATCTTCAAGGCTGATCCGCCCTTCATCTCCCGTGACAAGGGCGATGGCGACGCCGGCTGCTGCATCGGGCAATTGCCGGGCAATATGCGCGCTGAGCCGATCGCGCAGGCTGGGGGCGTGCCGATCCTGCGTCACAGTAACAGGCCCCATGGCCTTGCCCACCGCGCCGAGCTGCTGAAACCAGGCTTGGCGCTGAAAATCATACCCTCCGGGCAAAATCGCTTCAGCTGGGGGTGTCAGCCTGGCGCGCACGGCCACATGTGCGCCGGGCGTTGGCAGATGGTCTAAAGCGTCCATGGGCACCGATATCCGCACCCGGGGCGGCAGCCCCTGCCCTGCATCTGGCGCAACAATCAGCCGCCATTTTTCTCGGGCAACTTGCTGTTCACTGGCGATAAGCGTGCCGCGCACATCCACACGCATCGGCTGGGATAATATCGGGCCAGCCAGCACCTCTGCCCGATGCCAGATATGGGCGCAGCCCAAAGCTACAGCCACGCCACCCACACATAGCGCAAGGCCTGCCCGATAGCGCAGGCCCAGTATAAGCCCCAACAGCGCCACGCCAGCGCCCGTGCCCAGCACCCAAAGCCAAGACGCACGCGTGGGCAGAACAAACCAAGCGGCTATGCCTGCGCCAAAGGCAATGGGCAGCCATAAAGGCAAGGACTCGCGCTCGGCCTCGAGCCCGATTTCGATCTGAAGACGCAGATGGCGTGCATAACCAATTGCGCGTGTTTGAAGCGCACCAAATCCCGTGCTAGGGGCCGCACCGGCTGCATTGGCCATAATATGTTGTTGGAGAAGACGCGCGTGGGCGCAAGCACAGAAAATTCAGGCGTTGTCACGCGCTTTGCTCCGTCCCCGACGGGCTATCTGCACATTGGCGGCGCACGCACCGCGCTGTACAATTGGCTCTATGCCCGGCGCATGGGTGGTAAGTTCTTGCTGCGTATCGAAGATACTGATCGCGCCCGCTCAACCGATGCCGCCATTGAAGCAATTTTGGATGGTCTGCGCTGGCTGGATCTCGATTGGGATGGCGAGGAAGTCTATCAATTTTCCCGCGCCGCCCGGCACGCCGACGTTGCGCATGAGCTGATTGCGCGGGGCCATGCCTATCGCTGCTATCTGACGCAGGACGAGTTGGCAGCGATGCGCGCATCGGCCGAGGCCGAAAAACGCCCGTTCCGCATTCGCAGCCCGTGGCGCGATACGCCCGAGGCCGATCAGCCTGCGGACCAGCCCTATGTCGTCCGCCTCAAAGCGCCGACCGAAGGGGCCGTGACCATTTCTGATCTCGTCCAAGGCAATGTCACTGTGTCCAATGCCGAGCTGGATGATATGATCTTGCTCCGCTCTGATGGCACACCCACTTATATGCTCAGTGTCGTGGTCGATGATCATGATATGGGTGTCACGCACGTTATTCGCGGCGATGACCATTTGAACAATGCCTTCCGCCAATTGGCGCTGATCCGCGGCATGGGCTGGGCAGAACCTGTTTATGCGCACGTGCCCCTGATCCACGGAGCCGATGGCGCAAAATTGTCAAAACGGCATGGCGCGCTGGGCGTTGATGCCTATCGCGATGAGATGGGCTATCTGCCGGAAGCCATTAACAATTATCTGCTCAAACTCGGCTGGGGCCATGGCGATGATGAAGTCATTAGCCGCGCCCAAGCGCTTGAATGGTTTGATGTGGCGGATGTGGGCCGAGGTGCTGCCCGCTTTGACTTTAAGAAGCTGGAAAACCTGAACGGCATTTACATTCGCGAAGCTGATGATGCGCGGCTGGCGCATTTGGCCCAGCCCCGGATTGAAGCCGCTATTGGCCGGACGTTGACCGAAGCCGATATGATGTTGCTGGCACAGGCGATGCCCGTGCTGAAAGTTCGTGCCAAGACGGTGATCGAAATTGCCGAAGGGGCAGAGTTTCTGTTCGATACGCGTCCAATTTCGATGGACGAAAAAGCCGCAACCCTGCTAGGTGGCGAGGCCGATGTCCTTCTGGGCAAGGCCTTGGCAGCACTAAAGAGCCAGACTGTTTGGGAACTGGCTGCATTGGAAGAGGGTGTTAAGGCCGTTGCAACGGAGGCCGAGGTCGGTCTCGGCAAGGTGGCGCAACCGTTGCGGGCGGCGCTGACTGGCCGGGGAACCTCCCCCGGAATTTTTGACGTGCTGGTGCTGCTCGGCCGCGAGGAGTCACTGGCCAGGATTGAGGATTGCTTGGGCGCTGCGCGCGCCTGAAACAGGTAAAGCAAGGGGCATAGAATGTCGGATAACACTGCAAAGCTTTCACTGGGGGGTGCGGACACCAACTACACTGTCCGCCAAGGCACAATTGGGCCGGATGTCATTGATATCCGCAAGCTCTACGCCAATACGGGCGCCTTCACTTTTGACCCCGGCTTTATGTCAACCGCTGCCTGCGAATCAGGCCTGACCTATATTGATGGTGACGAAGGTGTTTTGCTGCACCGCGGCTATCCCATTGGCCAATTGGCAGAACAATCCTCGTTCATGGAAGTCGCCTATCTGCTGCTGAATGGTGAATTGCCTTCGCAGGATGAGCTGTCAAACTTCACCCACACGATCAGCCGCCACACAATGGTGCATGAGCAACTGTCCACCTTCTATCGCGGTTTCCGCCGCGATGCGCACCCGATGGCCATCATGTGCGGCGTGGTTGGTGCCCTTTCGGCTTTTTATCATGACTCGACAGATATTGCCGATCCGCATCAGCGCATGGTCGCTTCGCACCGCCTGATCGCCAAAATGCCAACCATTGCGGCGATGGCCTATAAATATTCAATCGGCCAGCCCTTCATGTATCCGCGCAATGACTTGTCCTACACGGCCAATTTCCTGCGGATGACCTTTGGCGTGCCGGCAGAAGAATATTATGTCGACCCCGCGATTGAGCGCGCGATGGACCGGATTTTCATCCTCCATGCCGATCACGAGCAGAACGCGTCAACCTCAACCGTCCGTCTCGCTGGCTCGTCAGGTGCCAATCCGTTCGCCTGTATTGCCGCGGGCATTGCCTGCCTCTGGGGCCCGGCGCATGGCGGCGCGAACGAAGCCGCGCTCAACATGCTGCGTGAAATTGGCCGTCCAGAGCGTATCCCGGAATATATTGCCCGCGCGAAGGACAAGAATGATCCCTTCCGCCTGATGGGCTTTGGCCACCGCGTGTACAAAAACTATGATCCACGCGCGACCGTGATGCAGCAGACGCTGCGGGAAGTGTTCGAGGCGCTGAAGATCAACGACCCGGTCTTTGAAGTTGCCCTGCAACTGGAAGAAATGGCGCTCAATGACCCCTATTTCATTGAGAAGAAGCTCTTCCCCAATGTCGATTTCTATTCCGGCGTGATCCTGTCGGCCGTCGGCTTCCCGACCGAAATGTTCACCGTGCTGTTCGCGCTGGCGCGCACTGTGGGCTGGGTGGCGCAGTGGAACGAAATGATTTCGGACCCAGAGCAGAAAATTGGCCGTCCGCGTCAGCTATATACTGGCCCGACGCAGCGGGACTATGTGCCGCTGGCCAAGCGCTGAGGCGCTTTCGCAAGACGAGAGAAAGAGGGGCGGTCCTTTGGGGCCGCCCTTTTCTTTTCAGGTCGCGCTGCCAATTGGGGCGTCACAGGCTTTCAGCAAAAGCGTGAAGCGCGCGCCCTGCCCCGGCTGGCTGTCCAGCAGAATATCGCCCCCCATGGCCCGTGCCAGCCGACGCGAAATATAAAGGCCAAGGCCCGATCCACTCCCGATATTGCCGTCCAATCGTTCAAATTTGCGGAAGATGCGGTCATGATGCTCAGGCGCAATGCCTTTGCCGGCATCGATCACGGCAATGCCCGCCATATCGGCCAGTGCCACTGCCTCCATGCGGATTTGCCCGCCCTCGGGGGAATAGCGGATGGCGTTGGTCAAAAGATTAACCAAGATTTGCAGCACCCGGCCAAATTCTCCAGCGACCCACAGAGCATTGTCCGGCCATGTTATGCTGAGCCCCTGATCCGTCCGCCGAACGGCCAGTAAACCTGCGGCACGGCGCGCAATATCTGCCACATCCAGCGCTTCGGTTTCGATGGCAAAATTGGGCTGCTCAATGGCGTTCAAATTGGCAAGATCATCCACAAGGCCCAGCAAATGTCGGGCGGCCCCGGCAATGTCTTCGGCATAGCGCACATAATCTTGCCGCAAGGGGCCCTCGGCTTGCAGCGCCAGATGATCAGCGTGCTCAATTGCCCGCCCAATAGGCCCCCGCAAAGCCGGCTCCAGCTGGCCCGCCAATAAAAGATCAAGGTCAGACAAAATAGGGGGATGTGATGGCGCTTTTGGTTGTGTGCGCACCAGTTGGAGTCGGCCTGAAATGCCCAAAAATCGACCATCCTCACCAACAATAGCCCTGCCTGACAACAACACAGGAACAATGTGCGAGACAATTAATTCCGCCGGTTGGTTAGTAAAATCTGTGCCATTGGCCAGTGCCGCCAGAAAGGGAATATCGCCTGTCGCATCGGGCAAAAGCCGAAAAATGCGGGAGAAAGGGTGCCCACGGGTGGTTGCCGGCAAAAAGCCAAAGTCGACATCAATGGCAGCTGCCATGCGCACCATCAGCAACTGTGCATCTGTCCGCCAGGCGCCATCCGCTTCCAGCCGGGCAAACTCAAAATCGGCATCGGGCAAGCCAAGGATTTCTGGCGGGCTTAAAAGCCGATCCCAGCGGTGCAACGTCAGGTGAATGCCATCACCATCGGGCACAGCCTCAACATCCACCAGGCGGACATTGGGGCCATCCCCAATCATCGCTTGTTGCGTCACGGCCGCGCCTTTCTGACGGACAAGACGGACAAGGGCCGCCAATTGCGGCACGGCAAGCTCGCTGCCAATATGGCCGCCAGACATAAGAATAAGGCGTAGCAAAGGGGCATCTGCCGCCACTAAAATGCCCCGGTTATCTACCCGTGCGCACAGGGGCGGGCGCGGCGCGTCAGCCGCCACAGCCACCGGCTCCTGACCTGCAGGACGCTATCTGCAAAGAAATGCGCATGGCCTGCCTTAACAGGCCAGCGTTAACACCTGCCTAATCAGCGGCAGCTGAGTGCCCCCCATGATCGCGCATTTGGATGGCAAGCTGCACCACCAGCGCCAGACCAAGGCTGAGCCCAAAGCCGACCCACGGCCAAGGGGTGAGGCAGGCAATGCCAATGAACAATGCCGTGCCAACATCCCCTATGCGCCAGCTGGGCAACGCCGCCCCGTTGCGATGTGCATGGACCAAAACCAGCAACTGCGCGGCGAGCCACAGCGCCAGCAACGCAAGAACCATGTGCGCCTCTGGCATCACAGTAAGGCGCAGCGCATAGACGAGAATAGCCAAGGGCAGCCACAGTGCGCGACCCTGTAACAACCGGGCCAGACTCGCGCGTTCCGCAAGGCCCGCCTGCCCAACCAACTGCGTCAAAAGCGCAAGACCATAGCTCAATATCAAGAGCCCCATGCCCAGCGACATCAGGCCAAAGCCCGCCGACACCAGACTGCCCCACCCCATCAGCAGGCAAAGACACGCAATCATCGAGGCAGAAATAGGCTTGAGCACCAAGCGGCTGGCCAATTGCCGCAACGGGGGCAGCAATGCTTTTTCCCCCACGCCATCAGTCTGCACGTCCGCCGTGCGAATGATGGCAAGCGCCGCTCCTGCCAGATCTTCCCGTAAAACAGGGGCCATGGCATCGCCATCTGCCTCAGACAAAATCGTCATCGCGCGGCGCGTGGCCCCCAATTGCACGGCGCGGCGCAACAATGTTGGACCAAAAGCCCAGTCTCCCAGCATCGCCACTGTTTCGCGGATCAGTGCGGCGGGCAGGACGGCAATGCCCGCCCAATTATGCTGGGCGTCAATCCGTTCATATCGGTCACGCCCCCAAATTTCGGGCAGCGTAAACAAAGTGGGCTGCGTTAACGCCGCGACGCCACTTAACTCTTCATCGGGCAGGATAAGCGCGGCGTTGAACACAAGCACTTGCTCTTCAGGGTGCAATTGATCTGCCGCTTCCCTTGGGGTCCGCGCAAGGGCCAGATCCACCCCGCGCGCCTTAAGTCGGCCAAGCGCGCCCATCAAGGCCGAGGGCAATGGCCCGGCACAAATAATGACGTGTTGGCAGCCAAGGCGAATGGCTTGATCGACCATCCGTTCCAGCAACGTCTGGCCGCCCAATGTCAGCAGCAGCGGCTGCGTTGCCGCCCCGCTTTCTCCATCTGTCTGTGCCAAAATGAGCGCCGCAAATGGCAAGACACTACTCCCCAAAACCTTGTCGTTAAGGGATAAGAGATTTCAGCCGATTTGCAAAGCGCCGCTCTGCAGACGCATGATTGCGTGCTCAATCTGCGCCAAAGCCGCTTCATCACCAAAGGTCGCGGCCTCGGCCTTGCTGCTGGCCTCTTGCAAATCAATGGCGCCAAAACTGGCTGCAAGCCCGGCCAAACGCCGCGCGGCTGATGTCCAATGACTTGCAGTCTCGGCATGGTGCAGCGCTTCGGCATAAGACAGAGCTGCCGCGACAAGAGCCATGCGCAATTCCTCTGCAATGGCCCGGTCATGACCAGCAGCGGCCCCAATTGGATCAGATGTCGGCGTGAAAAAATGAGTCATGGCATTTTCTAACCAAGATGGGGTTAACAAGATGTTGCCCCCCTGTGCGCGGCCAAGAATTTATGCCATCATCATTCGCTTAGGCGCGACTCTTGATCTCAAGAGGCGGACGAATTTGAAATTTGAGGGCTGGGCATGGCTGGGGGATCAAAAATTATCGGCATCCGGTCGCAACAAGGCGAAC
>JBEDNE010000041.1:0-12361 GCA_041170745.1 Pseudomonadota bacterium | reverse complement strand
ACTTGGCGTTGTGCACATCCCGGCGTTTCTTTTCGGCAGGATCGACGCCCGCTGCGAGGTGCGCGCGCGCTTCATCGCAGAGACGCCGCGCATCCCTCAGGCTGATGTCAGGGTAAGCTCCGAAGGCCAATTTCTTTTCGACCCGCTTGGGCTGGCCAGCTTGATTGCGGCCATCCACCCGGAACTTGAAACGCCAAAGCTTGCCGCCGGATGGCTGCACCAGCAGAAATAAGCCCTTCTCATCCGTCAGCTTGTAGGGCTTGGCCTTGGGTTTTGCGTTGCGGATAGCGGTGTCTGTCAGTGGCATTTGGGGGCCTCGCCTGTCGCTAGTTTCAAAATGGCCCCCGCTGTGGCCCCCAGAACTGACCGCTTAAAGGCGTTCATTGGCAAACATCAGCGTTCAAGCCAACGCGATTTATGTCAGATTTATGGGGTTTTTTCAAGCTTTGGCGATGCTTGGCGAATAGGATGGTGGTGCCCAGGGACGGAATCGAACCGCCGACACGCGGATTTTCAATCCGCTGCTCTACCAACTGAGCTACCTGGGCATATCGCAGGGCGAACCTGCGTGTTGGAAGGCGCGCCTATAATCATCCTTGGGCGGTGCTGTCCAGCCCTGAATCCTGTTCATCATCGTCAACGCGCGCGGGCACCCGATAGCTTTCGCCCAGCCAATTCAATAAATCACGGTCTTTGCAGCCGCGTGAGCAAAAGGGCAGATGCGCAACGGCCGCGGGTTTGCGGCATAAGGGGCAGAGCGCGGGCTTCAGATCAGGCTGGAGTGACATGGACATGCCCATAGCCTTGAACGCCCGCATCGGAAACCAGATTTAACGGCGCCCCCATGACTCGTTCACTCTCGGCCACTAGGTCTGCCCAATGGCGCAGCAAATCAATCACAACAGGCCGGGCGGTCAGTGTGCGTGGGCCAATGCCTGTTGAGCGGGTGGCCTCCCGCAGCAGGGCCAGCGCCTGACTTTCAACAGATAAGCGGCCCGGCGTGGTGCCACAAAGCTGTTCTGGCACCGACGGTCCGTTGCGCGGGCGGATGATATGGGCAAAGCCAAATCCGCTGATGGCCGTACGTTCCAGCGCGCCCAAAGGCGCCAGCGCCGTGCCCAGAGCCGCATCCACGGCCTGCCGATCGGCCTTGCCTGCCATGCTCACAAAATCAATGCCAATTGGCCCGGTGATCTGAAAGAGGCGCAATGCCCGGCCAATCGCCGCAGCGGCGGCGATGTTGAGTGCCAGCGGTGTCAAACTGCCGTCCACATCAATGATGGTCATCGCGCGTGTCCGCTCAATAGACAGCGTGCCGCCGGGAAACTCGATAAGGCCCGTGCGCGCCGCCTCGACCAGCACGTCGATATCGGCCTCGGCCACCAGCGCCATATCGATCCGGTGGGGGATGTGCGCCAGCGCGGGTGGCAGCGCCTGTGGCGTAGCGCAGATCACCTCATCCACCTCGGCCAGATGCGCAGGCAGGCCCGCCAGCGGGGGCGTCTCATCCCCGTCTGCCGGGCGGGCCACGGCGCGCTTCCATTGGCCGGGTTCGGGCAGGCTTTCGCGCGTGATGATGACATTCAGCGCCGCGCCTTCGGTGATTGCGGGCACGGGGTGGAGTAGTGCCTCTTCCCCGCTGTCCAGCTTGATGAGGCCGCGCCCATTGCCCAGGCGCGAGATCAGCCGGGCCGCGTGCGTGCTGCCCGCGCGGGCGCGCAGAGGCGCTGTCCCAGTGCGGATCAGATGGAGTTCAACAGGCGCCCCATTGTCCAGCAACAGGCAGCGCGTTTCGCCGGGGGCCGCATCCCAGACGAGGCTGCGGCTCACTGGGGCAGAACCCCCGCCGCCCGCAATAAGGCGCGGGTTTCAAACAAAGGCAGGCCCATCACGCCGGAATGTGATCCGATCAGCGTGCGGACAAAGGCCTCGGCCACGCCTTGCACGGCATAGCCACCTGCTTTGCCCAGCCCTTCGCCCCCTGCGGCATAGGCAGCAATGTCTGCTGGGCTGAGGCGCGTAAAGGCGAGCGTGGTTGTGGACAGGCGATGGCGCACTTGGCCCGTGGCATCAACCACGGTAACAGCAGAATGGACGCGGTGGCGGCGGCCGGACAACAGCGTCAGGCAGGCAGCAACCTCGTCTGGCGTCTCTGCCTTGCCCAAAATCCGGCGGCCCGCAGCAACAACCGTGTCTGCCGCCAGAATGACGGCACCCGGGTGGCGCGCGGCAACCACAGCGGCTTTTTCCGCAGCGATCCGCCGGGCATAGGCCATCGGCGCTTCGTGGGGGCGGGGTGTTTCATCACACTCGGCCGGGTCGACAGCATCGGGCACCACGCCCAGCCGGGCAAGCAAATCCAGCCGCCGGGGCGAGGCAGAGGCCAAAATGAAATAAGGGGGCGTGACTGTCACGGGGCGCAGCCCGGCCGCGTCACTTAAAGCGATAGGTGATCCGGCCCTTGGTCAGATCATACGGGGTGAGTTCGACAAGAACATCATCCCCCACCAACACGCGGATACGGTTCTTGCGCATTTTGCCGGCAGTATGGCCCAGGATTTCGTGATCATTCTCAAGCTTTACGCGGAACATCGCATTGGGCAGCAGTTCCACCACCGTGCCGCGCATCTCGAGAAGTTCTTCCTTAGCCATGCAAATCCTTGGTCCAACAAAAATGAGGTTGGCGCGTCCTTAAACTGCAATTGACGAAAAGGGAAGGTTCTTATGGCGGCGGGGGTCAGGGGCGTCATCCCAAGCGCCTCATCGTGCCCCAGAACCCCCAATCGTCATCCTGAACTTGGTTCAGGATCCATTGGCACAAAGGCAGGCGGCGCAGACCATCCGACAAAGTCCGTATTGATGGATGCTGAAACAAGTTCAGGATGGCGGCAGGGGCAAAAGAAAACCCCGCCCGGCGCATGGCCGGACGGGGCAGTTATTTATCTAAAGATCAGCGATCTTACATGGCGGCGTGGTAGAGCGCTGCGAGCAGCAGCAAGGCCACAATGTTGGTGATCTTGATCATTGGGTTCACGGCGGGGCCTGCGGTGTCCTTATAGGGATCCCCCACAGTATCGCCGGTCACGGCCGCCTTATGGGCTTCGCTGCCCTTGCCGCCGTGATTGCCATCTTCGATATATTTCTTGGCATTGTCCCAAGCGCCGCCGCCCGAGGTCATTGACAGGGCGACGAACAGGCCGCCCACAATCACGCCAAGCAGAAGCGCACCGAGTGCAGCAAAGCCATTGGCTTGGCCGGCAACGGCGGAAATGAGGAAATAGACCACAATTGGCGCAAGCACCGGCAGCAAGGATGGAATGACCATTTCCTTGATGGCCGCCTTGGTGACGAGGTCCACCGTGCGCGCATAATTGGGGCGGCTTGTGCCCTTCATAATGCCCTTATCATTGGCGAACTGATCGCGCACATCCTTCACCACGTCGCCCGCAGCACGGCCAACGGCAGTCATGCCCATTGCGCCGAACAAATAGGGGAGCAGAGCCCCCAAGAGCAGGCCAACAATGACATACGGATTTTCAAGGCTGAAATCGACCGTGAGATCCGGGAAGAACGTCTTGAGGTCGGTCGTGTAAGCGGCAAACAGCACAAGCGCCGCCAAACCGGCCGAGCCAATGGCATAGCCCTTGGTTACAGCCTTGGTGGTGTTGCCCACAGCGTCCAGAGCATCCGTCTTTTCACGAACCGAGTCATCCAGACCCGCCATTTCGGCAATGCCACCGGCATTGTCAGTCACGGGGCCATAGGCATCAAGCGCAACGACCATACCCGCCAGCGCCAGCATGGCGGTTGCCGCAAAAGCAATACCAATCAGGCCCGCCAATTGATAGGCAACAACAATGCCCACGCAGATGACGATGGTGGGCAGCGCCGTTGCTTCAAGGCTGATCGCCAGACCCTGAATAACGTTGGTGCCATGGCCCGTTTCCGAAGCCTTCGCAATGGAACGGACCGGGCGATAATTGGTGCCCGTATAATATTCCGTAATCCACACAATCAGCCCCGTCACAGCAAGGCCCAGCAACGCACAGTAAAAGAGCGTCTGGCCGGTAAAGCCGCCCGTGCCATCAACATTGGCGCCAATCACTTGGTCCATGCTGCCCAGCGAATAATTCGTGGCCCACCAAATGGCGGGGATCGACAAAAGTGCCGTGACAAGGAAGCCCTTGTACATCGCACCCATGATGCTGTTGGAGCTGCCCAAGCGGACGAAATAGGTGCCAATGATCGAGGTGAGCACGCACACGCCGCCAATCAGCAGCGGCAGGCTCATCAGCGGCAACAGCATATCGCCGGCGCCTTTGACGAGCAGCGCGATGAGCACCATCGTGGCCCCCACAGTCACCACATAGGTTTCAAACAAGTCAGCGGCCATGCCGGCGCAATCGCCCACATTGTCGCCCACATTGTCGGCAATCACGGCCGGGTTGCGAGGATCATCTTCGGGAATGCCCGCTTCGACCTTGCCAACCAAGTCAGCGCCCACGTCTGCGGCCTTGGTGAAAATCCCACCCCCCAAACGTGCGAAGATCGAAATCAGCGAGGCACCAAAGGCCAGCGCGACGAGCGCGTCGACCACAATGCGATCATCCGGCGCATGGCCTGCCATGAACACGAGATAGTAGAAGAACACTGCAATCGCGAGCAGCGCCAGGCCTGCCACGAGCATGCCCGTAATCGCGCCAGCGCGGAACGCCATCGTCAGGCCCGCTTGCAGCCCGGTTTGCGCGGCAGCTGCCGTGCGGACGTTGGAGCGGACTGAAATGTTCATCCCGATATAGCCTGCAACGCCTGACAGCACGGCCCCAATCAGGAAGCCTGCGGCTGAAACAGCGCCCAGGAAGTAAAAGACGAGTGCCGCGACCACCACGCCAACCATGGCGATCGTGCGATATTGGCGACCCAGATAGGCTTGTGCGCCTTCCTGAATAGCCCCTGCAATTTCTTGCATTTTTTCATTGCCGGCAGAAGCGCCGAGGACTTGCCGGCTCGTGACGAAACCGTACACGATGGCCAGCAGACCAAAAGCAATTGCCAATTGAACAATCATCAGGGTTATCCCCCTTCCCATACTGGTTCAACGACCCGGCCTGACCTCTCTATCTGGTCATGTGCGCGGGACCGCGGCAGGGTATGCAGGCTGATTCGGGGGTTGGCAAGCCCGGTGCGGGCGACCCCCACTCCAGACTAGCCCTGATGCAGCCAGCCCAATCGGTCAGGCAGGGGCACAGGCCCGTCGCCATCGCTGAGCTGAAGGCCGGGCGCGCGCACCAATTGACCAATGCGGTGCGGCCGCCCCGGCAAATCCCGCAATGGCAGGGCAGATGTAAACAGCAGGGCATAATCATCCCCCGCCGTTGCCGCGCGCAGACGCGCTGCGCGATCCTGGCCTAGGCTTAAGGCGGCCTCTGACATGGGGATGGCATCCAGATCAATCGCCACCCCAACGCCACTGGCCTCGGCAAGGCGCAGCGCATCAATCAGCACCCCGTCTGACACATCCATCATGGCGGTCACCTGGCCCGCCAAGGCTTGCCCCATTTCCAGCAAAGGCTGCGGGCGGCGATAGGCCATCACTAAGGCCTCGGGGCCAGCCATCCGCCCCATGGCAATCGCCAGGCCCAGCCCGGCATCGCCAATTGTGCCGGCAATATAAAGCGCATCGCCCACAGCCCCGCCGCTGCGTGCAGGGACGGGGCCCGTTGCACGGCCAATGGCAGTCAGCCCTAAGGTGCGCGGCGCGCCTGCGGGCATGGCCACAGTATCGCCCCCCAATAGCGGCACGTTCAGTGCCTTGGCCGCCATTCCTAATCCGGCAACAAAGGCGGCGTTCCACTGGGCATCCTGCGTCAGCCCGGTCCCGGTCAGGACACCCAAGGGCACGGCCCCCTTGGCCGCCAAGTCTGATAAATTCACCGCCATAAGCTTCCACGCGACATCCGCAGGCGGGTCAGTGGGCAGAAAATGCACGCCTTCGACAATCATGTCGTGCGTCAGCACCAGATCTCCCAGCACGGCGGCATCATCCATCAACCCGCGGGCTGCCGGGTGGGTGGCAATGCCGCGCAAATGGGCGAGTAAATCTGTCTCCAGCGTCATGACTGTGGGCCTGATCCCATTTTTTCGCATTGGCGGGGTGCGCCCGCTTGGTCTAGGAGGCGAACATAGAGACAAAAGAGAGGATATGAAATGGCCGCGCGCAAGGCGATTTTTGTAACAGGGGGCGCATCGGGCATTGGTCGTGCCGTTGCCATTCACTTTGCCAATAAAGGCTGGTTTGTTGGCCTTGCTGATATTGATCGCAAGGGCATGGAAGAAACGGCAGCGCAGTTGCCCAAGGGCCAAAGCGCGCAATATGATCTGGATGTGCGCGATGGCGCACAATGGAAGGCCGCGCTTGAAGGGTTTTGGAAAGCCTCAGGCGGGCGGCTGGATGTCATGTTCAACAATGCCGGCATTGGCAAAGGCGGGCCCTTTGAACACGTGACGTCTGAAGATCATGATCTGATGCTGGATGTGAATTTAAAAGGGGTCGTGCGCGGGGCAGAGGCGGCCTACCCCTATCTGCTCAAAACGCCGGGCTCGTGCTTGCTCAACACCTGTTCGGCGGCCGGCCTATATGGCGCGGGCGGCTTGGCCGTATATGCCGCCACCAAATTTGGCGTGCGGGGCCTGACCGAGGCGTTGGATATTGAATGGGCGCCGCAGGGCATTCGCGTGCGCAGCCTGATGCCCAGCTTTATTGATACGCCCATTCTCGATAGCATTTCGTCGGGATCCAACCGACCCCCGCGTGAGCGTTTGCAAGAGGCGGGGTTTGAAATTTCCCCCGTATCTTTGGTCGCCCAAGCCGCATGGGATGCGGTTGAAGGGAAGAAGGTGCACACGCTGGTTGGCAAAACAGCGCGCCAATTGGCGATGCTCGCCCGCTTTGCGCCGTCGCTTATTCGTAACCGATCAAAGCGGCTGCAGGATGCAGCGGACTAAGCCGGGCTTGGTTTTAGCGAAGGCCGCTGTGCAGCAAGCCATTGGCTGCAGCGGCCACAGCCTCTAAATCAGCATCTTCATCCATCACGCCAAAGCGCAGGCCAAGAAATACATTCATCCCCATAATGGCCCAAGCATGGGCTTCCGTGGGGGCGGTGCCCACTTCGCCCTTGGCATGGGCAGATTGCAGCCGTTCCAGAATGCGGGCAGCCGTTGAGGAGTAATGGGTGCGCCAATCCTCTGGCGCTACAAATTCGGCTTCATCAATGATGCGGTAAATTTCTTTATGCTCGCGCGCGAAGTTTAAAAAGGCGAGCAGTGCGGCGCGCTCTGCTGCAATGGCTGATCCTTGGCTTTGGGCCAGCGCAGGCGCGACATGCGCGCGCACCCGCCCGCTCATATCCGCGACCAAGGCTTTGAACAGCGCCTCTTTTGATTCAAAATAGGTGTAAAAACTGCCCAAGGCGACGCCGGCACGGATTGTGATGGACACAATTGAGCTATCGTGAAACCCCTTTTCCCCAAATTCGGCAGCGGCGGCGTCTAATATGGCGCGCTGGGTGCGCCGCCCCCGCTCGGTGCGCGGTGCGCGGTCGAGTGTTGGCGCGTGAGCTGGGGTCATGTTCACTCTCCTCGGCGGCGCTAAGTGTTGCCTTCTTGCCACCCTTAGGCGGTAACTCTTTTGGGCTTCATAAACAGAAGTTGAAAGTCGGTTCAACTTTTATATAACCCGAAAAGGATCATCGCCATAGAACGCCATAGGGGCGCTGAGGGGGATGATAGTAAAGGGAGAGATTTTATGCGAACCGCAGCCCTGCTTGCCCGCACCTCATGCATTGCCAGCGCCTTTTTTGCCGTCACCGCCATGCCCGCTCTGGCGCAAGAGGCCGCCCCTGCGGCCAGCGCAAGCGATGATGTTATTGTGGTCACCGCGCGCCGCCGCGAAGAAAATCTGTTGGATGTGCCCGTTGCCATTACTGCCATTTCGGGTGACCAGCTGGCGCGCACAGGCGCGATCGACATCACCTCGATTGCCGAACAAGCGCCCAATGTGACGCTGGAAGCCAGCCGTGCCACCAACTCAACCTTGACGGCCTTTATCCGCGGCGTTGGCCAGCAGGACCCCGTGTCTGGCTTTGAGCAAGGCGTGGGTATTTATCTCGATGATGTTTACCTCAACCGCCCGCAGGCCGCCGTGCTTGATATTTATGATGTTGAGCGGATTGAAGTTTTGCGTGGGCCGCAAGGCACGCTTTATGGCCGCAACACAGTGGGTGGCGCTGTCAAATATGTGACGCGTCGTCTGGATGATGAAGCACATCTGAACTTGCGGGCCACCTATGGCAGCTATGATCAAGGGGATGGCATTGTTTCGGCCAGCACGCCCATTGGCGATGGCACGGTGCGTGTTGGTGGCTCGGTTGCCCGCCTGTCGCGTGGCGGCTTTGGGACCAATCTGACCACAGGCCGCGAAAATTATAACAAGGATATTTGGGCCGGTCGCGGCACAGTGGAGCTGCATGGCAGCCGCTTCTTCGCGCGCGTCGCAGGCGATTACACGCATGACCGCTCTAATGAGCGGGGCGGCCATCGCCTGATTGCCAGCCTGCAAAGCGGTGCGACTGTGCTGTCCAATGTCTATGACACGCGCGGCGGCCTTGTCTCGCCGACGCAAGATGTAAAGGCGTGGGGCGCCTCGCTGTTTATGGAGGGTGAGCTGAACGATATGTTCAAGCTCCGCTCCATCTCGTCCTATCGCAAGGATGATTCCGCCTCGCCGATTGATTTTGATGCCCTGCCCGCATCTGACGTCGACGTGCCCGGCATTTATGCCAACACACAGACGAGCCAAGAAGTGCAACTGCTGATTGATGCGGGCCGCCTGAACGGTTTGATTGGCGCTTATTATCTTGATGCCTCGGCGCTGACGCAATTTGACGTGCGCCTCTACACCACGCTTGCAGGTCTGACGGCCTATACCAGCGCCGATATTGGCACCAAGACGGCCGCTGGCTTTGCCGATTTCACTTATGATCTGAGCGATCAGGTCAGCCTGTCGGTCGGCGGTCGTTACACATGGGATAAGCGCACCGCGAACATTCTGCGGCAAAATTATCTCGGCGGCGGCTCGCCTGTTTTTGGTGGGGCTGGCACGGCCTTTGGCGCACCAGGCACCAAATTTGCGGGCGACGCCGTGTATAAGAAGTTTACCCCGCGTGCCTCGCTGAGCTTTAAGCCCAGCGAAGATCAGACGGCCTATGTCTCCTTCTCGCAAGGCTTTAAGGGCGGCGGCTTTGATCCGCGTGGGGCGGGCGTCAATGCCCCCGATTTGGACAAGAACGGCGCATTGTCTGATGCTGAAGTCTCGGCCTTTCTCAGCTTTAAGCCGGAAAAGGTGAACTCCTATGAGATCGGCTATAAAACCGCGATGCTCGATCGCCGGTTGACGCTGGCTTTTGCCGCCTTCCGCATGGATTACACCAATGTGCAGATTCCCGGCTCCGTTGCGTGCACTGTCTCGGGCCTGCCCAGCTTCTGTGGCGTTGTCTCCAACGCTGGCAAGGCGCGGATGCAAGGTCTGGAAGCTGAAGGCCGCTTCCGTCTGGGCGGGCTGACGCTGTCAGGCTCGCTCGGTTATATTGATGCGAAATATCGTGAATATATCACCAATATTGCCAGCAAGCCGACCGATGTTGCGGCCTATCGCAAGGTGCAGAACACGCCTGCATGGACGGGCAATGCGCAGGCCAGCTACACCGCGCCATTGGCTGATGGCACGCTGACCACCAGCGTGGGTATGTCGTGGAAGAGCACGACCTATCAGTTTGAAATCCCCAACCCCTATCTGGATCAGCCCGCCTATCAGCTGGTCGATGCGTCGCTGGTTTATGCGGCACCTGATAAACGTTGGACGATTGGCCTGTTCGGCAAGAACCTGATGGACAAGCAATATAAGACTTCGGGCTATACCTTCATGGGCGCCAACCCAACCACGGGGGCCTTGCTGACCAACCCGGCGGGCCAGTTGATCCCGGCGCTGGGCAAAGAGGGGACGTTGACGGCCTTTTACGGCAATCCGCGTCAAATCTTCGTCACGGGGACCATCAGCTTCTAAGTCATCTGCTTTTCGGCGGGCAGCCGAAACGCTGCTTCTCCCCGGGCCGGGCACGTTTACGTGTCCGGCCCTTTCTTTTGCCAAACAGGGGGGCGGAGCGTCGCTTAGACTGTCAGCACAATTTTGCCGATATGGGCCCCTGCCTCCATTCGGGCATGGGCGGCGGCGGCTTCTGCAAGGGGAAAGCTTTGGTCCATAACGGGGCGGAGCCTGCCCTCGGCCACCAGCGGCCAGACATGGGCCAGCAATTCCTCTGTCACCTGCGTTTTAAAGCTCAGCGGGCGGGCGCGCAGCGTGGATCCCGTCATCATCAAGCGGCGCACCATAAGAGCGGCAATGTTGATTTCGGCAGTGACGCCGCGTTGCACGGCAATCGTCACATGGCGGCCATCTTCCTTCAGGCACGCCAGATTGCGCGGCACATAATCGCCGCCCACCATGTCCAACACCAGTTCAACGCCGGCGCCGCCAGTGGCCGCTTTCACCGCCTCGACAAAATCGTCCGTGGCATAGTTGATGGCATGGTCGGCGCCCAAGGCTTTGGCTGCCGCGCATTTTTCATCTGATCCGCAGGTCACAATGACTGTCAGGCCAAAGAGCTTGCACAGGGCAATCGCCATGGTGCCAATGCCGCTGGTGCCGCCATGGACCAAAATGGTTTCGCCCTCGCGGGCAAAGCCCCGTTCAAACACATTGGTCCATACTGTAAACAGCGTTTCGGGCAGGGCTGCAGCTTCTGCCATAGACAGGCCCTCGGGCACGGGCAGGCATTGGCCCAACGGCGCCACGCAATATTCAGCATAGCCGCCACCGGCGACAAGCGCGCACACCTTATCCCCAATCCATTTGGAAGACAGCCCAGCCCCCACGGCCACAATTTCGCCGGCCACTTCCAATCCGGGGATGCTGGGCGCGCCTTGTGGCGGTGGATACATGCCCCGGCGCTGCAAAATATCAGGCCGGTTAATGCCAGCGGCAGCCACTTTAATCAGCACCTCGCCAGCCCCGGGTTGGGGAATAGGGCGGCTGACAGGGAGCAGCACCTCCGGCCCACCATGCGTGTCAGGGTCAATACAGATCATCGTGGCAGGCGGCATGTTGTGGCTCCCTATTTTTGGCACTTTTAGGCGGGAAATTGCGGGCCGGTCAACGAAGCCTCCTGGTTTACAGTCTTTATCGCGTAATTGCCGTAGCTTGACTCGCACGCGGTTTCGCGGGAGGCTGTGTCCATGGATCTTGACGACCTTTTCGCCAAAAATCCGGGCGATCCGCTGGTTCTCTTGACGCGACAAGACCTTGACCCCTTGTCGGTTGAAGAATTGGAGATGCGCCGGGCTGTTTTGGAGTCGGAAATCGCCCGAATTCAGGAAAAGCTGAAAAGCGCCGTTCACGTCCGGGCAAGTGCGGATGCCTTATTCCGTAAATGAGGCCGGGGCCGGGCTTGATATGAAGCCTTGGGCACCCGACATGAGGGTTGAAAAGGAGCGTTTGAATGCCGTCTTTTGCCCGTGAACTGGAAGCGACCCTGCACAATGCCCTTGGGGCAGCGGCAAGCCGTAAGCATGAATATGCAACGCTAGAGCATTTGTTGCTGGCGCTGATTGACGATGACCACGCGTCTAAAGTGATGATTGCCTGTGGCGTCGATACGGGTGATTTGAAAGACGCTGTCACGCATTATCTGGACACTGAGCTGGAATCGCTGCGGCTGGAAGGGGAATCAGATCCTTCGCCCACCAGTGGCTTTCAGCGTGTTGTCCAGCGCGCCATCCTCCACGTCCAATCGTCCGGTCGGGATGAAGTGACGGGGGCAAACGTGCTTGTCGCTCTGTTTTCCGAGCGCGAAAGCTATGCCGTTTATTTCCTGCAGCAGCAGGATATGAGCCGGCTTGATGCCGTTAGCTATATCAGCCACGGCGTCGGTAAGGCGAGCGATACGGGCGAGAGCAAAAACCCCGAAGGCACGGAAGACCGCGAGGAAAAAAAGCAAGGTGCAGACGCCAAAGGCAAGCAGGAATCCGCGCTCAAGCAATTCTGTGTTGATCTCAATGAAAAGGCGAAAATCGGCAAAGTCGATCCGCTGATTGGCCGGGGGCCAGAAGTGGGCCGTACGGTGCAAATTCTCTGCCGCCGGTCAAAGAATAATCCGCTTTATGTGGGGGAGCCGGGCGTTGGCAAAACGGCGATTGCCGAAGGCTTGGCCCGCAAGATCATCGAAGGCGATGTGCCCGATGTTCTGAA
>JBEDNE010000040.1:0-18644 GCA_041170745.1 Pseudomonadota bacterium | reverse complement strand
GATATCGCCAATGGTCGGCAGCGCATTCGCGCCAATTTTGAAGCGACAAATGCCAGATTTTCAGGCCCACCCACGCTTGCCATTGGGCGTGGCCGCTTTGCGGGCACCATCCTGCTCAATGCACGCGGCACGGAAATTGAGGGCAATGTCTCGGCCCGTGCGGTGCAATATGGCGGGCTAGACTTTGCGCGCCTGTCTGGCACGGTCCGACTAAATGGCGAAAATGGCGAGCTGCGGGGCGAAATCGCGGGGGCGCGGGGGCAGGATTACAATCTGACAACGGCCATTCGGCTCTCGCCCAATCGCATTGCCATCAGCGGCGGAGGATCGCTAGGCGGCCGCCCCATCCAGCTCGACGCCCCAGCCATTTTGCTGCGCGAAGCACGCGGCTGGCGGCTCGCCCCGTCTGCCTTGCGCTTTGCAGGTGGGCGGGCAGAGCTTTCGGGCTTATTGGGCGGCGCCCAGCCTGAAGTGACGGCGGTGGTTGATCAAATGCCCCTCGACATTCTGGATATTGTCGCCCCGCGCTTGGGCCTTGGCGGGCGGGCCAGTGGCACGCTGATTTATGCAGAAGATGCGGATGGCGATCCTACGGGCCGCATTGACCTAAAAGTCCGTGGCCTGACGCGGGCAGGACTTGCCCTAGCCTCACGCCCGGTGGACTTGGCAATCGCTGCCACCATGAGCAATGGCACAGCAGGCGCACGCATGGTTGCCGCTTTGGGCGGGCAAACCATTGGGCGGGCACAAATGCGCCTGACTGGCCTGCGCGGTACTGATCCGCTGGGAACACGCATTGCCAATGCCGCTGTTTCTGGACAGCTCCGCTATAATGGCGATGCCAGCACATTGTGGCGACTGACTGGCATTGCTGGCTTTGATCTGTCTGGCCCTGTGGCGCTGGGGGCAGATATTGGCGGGCGGCTGGCCGACCCGATTATTCAAGGATCTGTCCGAACCAACACCGCGCGGATCGAAAGTGCAGCAGCGGGCATGGTCTTAACCAATGTGTCGACCCTTGGTCGCTTTGATGGATCACAGCTGGTGTTTGACAGCTTTTCAGCTGCCGCCGGGCGCACGGGCCGCGTGACAGGCGCGGGCCGGATCAGCTTTTCGTCACTGAACCGCGGGATGGATATTGCCTTGGAAGCTGACAATGCGACGCTTATTGCCCGCGATGATTTGTCAGCAACGGTCACGGGGCCTTTGCGTATTCGTGCTGATGCGTCTGGCGGGGTGATTAGCGGCACGGTTCGCCTAAATCGCAGCGCCTATGTGCTGGGCCAATCCAGTGCGGTGACCAGCCTGCCCAGATTGAACGTGCGCGAAGTGAACGGCGTTGTCGCGGCAGACACAGCGGTTGCGTCCGCACAAGTCTGGACTTTGGACATTAAGGCGGAAGCCCCGGGCCGCCTGATGGTGTCTGGCCTTGGCCTCGACAGCGAATGGCGCGCCAATCTGCTTGTCCAAGGCTCAATCTTTTCGCCCGCAATTTCAGGCACGGCAGATATGGTGCGGGGCGGCTATGAATTTGCGGGGCGGCGATTTGATGTGCAGCGCGGCATTATTCGCTTCCGCGGAGAAAGCCCCCCGGACCCCATTTTAGATATTGTTGCCCAAGGGGATACGCAGGGGCTGACGGCCACAATCCGGGTGGCTGGCACGGGCCAACGCCCCGACATTAGCTTTGCCAGCGTGCCTGCCCTGCCGCAGGAAGAGTTGTTATCGCGGCTGTTATTCGGCACGTCCATTACCAGCCTGTCCGCGCCCGAGGCTGTGCAATTGGCAGCGGCGGTGGCCTCTATGCGGGGCGGTGCTGGCCTCAACCCAATTAACGCGCTGCGCAAAGCCGTTGGGCTAGATCGACTGAGAATTTTGCCGGGCAATGTGGCAACTGGCCAGCGCACATCTGTGGCGGCAGGCAAATATTTAACCCGCAGGACGTTTGTCGAAGTGATTACGGATGGCCAAGGCTATTCGGCGACGCGCGCTGAGTTTCAGGTGACGCGCTGGCTTTCGATCCTCTCGACCATTTCAACTCTGGGCGATCAAAGCGCCTCGGTACGCGTGTCGAGAGACTATTAGGCACGGCGCATCCTAGGCACTGACAATGCCATTCTCCTTGACACGCCCTCTCCCGGCCCTATGAGCGGCAGCGGGCCACGCGGTCCCAACGCCGCGCGTGCTCTCTGTGAGGAGAGTCTACATGACTGATATTACCAAGCCGGTCCGCAAGCCTGCGCGTCCGTTTTTTTCTTCCGGTCCCTGCGCAAAGCCGCCAGGCTGGGATGCTTCTAAGCTCAAAACCGAATCTCTCGGCCGCTCGCACCGCGCGAAGATCGGCAAGTCACGCCTGCAATTGGCGATCGATTTGACTCGCGCTGTGCTGCAAGTGCCCGATACGCATCACATTGGCATTGTTCCCGGTTCCGATACCGGCGCGGTTGAAATGGCGATGTGGTCGATGCTCGGCGCACGGCCTGTCACCATGCTGGCGTGGGAAAGCTTTGGCGAAGGCTGGGTGACGGATGTTATCAAGCAGCTTAAGCTCGACGCAACGGTCATCAAGGCGCCCTATGGCGAGCTGCCCGATTTGAAGCAGGTCGACCCCGCTCATGACGTTGTCTTTACGTGGAACGGCACAACCTCTGGCGTGCGCGTGCCCAATGGCGATTGGATTTCGGACAGCCGCGAAGGCCTGACTTTTGCAGACGCCACTTCGGCCGTGTTCGCCTATGACATGCCGTGGGATAAGCTCGACGTCACAACCTTCTCTTGGCAGAAGGTGCTGGGTGGCGAAGGCGCACATGGCATTTTGATCCTAGGCCCCCGTGCCGTTGAGCGCCTGGAAAGCTATACGCCCGCATGGCCGCTGCCCAAGATTTTCCGTATGACCAAAGGCGGCAAGCTGATCGACGGCATCTTCAAGGGCGAAACGATCAACACGCCCTCGATGCTGGCAGTGGAAGATGTCATCTTCGCGCTGGAATGGGCGCAGTCCTTAGGCGGTCTTTCGGGCTTGATGGCGCGCTCTAACGCCAATGCGGCTGCCCTTGATAAGATTGTGGCAGAGCGGGATTGGCTCGGCCATTTGGCAGCTGATCCGGCAACGCGGTCCAAAACATCCGTCTGCCTTACAATTGACGGCGCAGACGCGGACTTCATCAAGAAGTTTGCAGCTTTGCTTGAGGCAGAAGCGGCGGCCTATGACATTGCGGGCTATCGCGATGCACCGGCGGGCTTGCGCATCTGGTGCGGGGCCACTGTCGATACAGCGGATATTGAAGCGCTCGGCCCGTGGCTTGATTGGGCTTATGCCCAGATGAAAGCTGCCTAATCTCCCATTTCATGCCGTCATGCTGAACTTGGCTCAGCATCCATGGACACCCCGTCTCATCCTGGACCCTGAAACAAGCTCAGGGTGACGGCCCAAAAGGAACCTGAAAATGACCAAGCCCAAAGTTCTTATTTCCGACAAAATGGATCCCAATGCCGCTGCCATTTTCCGCGAGCGCGGTTGCGAAGTTGATGAAATTACGGGCCTGACGCCAGAAGAGTTGATCAAGATTATTGGCGACTATGATGGTCTGGCTATCCGCTCGTCGACCAAAGTCACCAAAGAGATTTTGGAGCATTGCACCAACCTGAAAGTCATTGGCCGCGCGGGCATTGGCGTTGACAATGTCGATATTCCTGCCGCTTCCGCCAAGGGTGTGGTTGTGATGAACACGCCCTTTGGCAATTCCATCACCACGGCGGAACACGCCATTGCCTTGATGTTCGCGCTTGCCCGCCAAATCCCCGACGCCAATGCACAAACGCAAGCTGGGCTGTGGCCGAAAAACGGGTTCATGGGTGTGGAAGTCACAGGCAAAACCTTGGGCCTGATTGGCGCTGGCAATATCGGGTCGATTGTTGCCAGCCGTGCGCTTGGCCTCAGGATGAAAGTCATTGCTTTTGATCCGTTCCTCACGCCCGAACGTGCCGTGGAAATGGGCGTTGAAAAGGCTGACCTTGATGCCGTTTTGGCGCGCGCGGATTTCATTACGCTGCACACGCCCTTGACTGATCAGACGCGCAATATCTTGAGCCGCGAAAATCTGGCGAAGACGAAAAAGGGCGTGCGCATCATCAACTGTGCGCGTGGTGGCTTGGTCGATGAAGTGGCGTTGAAAGAGGCGTTGGAAAGCGGCCAAGTCGCAGGCGCGGCGCTTGACGTGTTTGCCGTGGAACCGGCCAAAGAATCGCCATTGTTCGGCACGCCCAATTTCATCTGCACGCCGCATCTGGGCGCGTCGACCACCGAAGCGCAAGTCAATGTCGCGCTGCAAGTGGCCGAACAAATGGCTGATTATCTGGTGAATGGGGGCGTGACCAATGCGCTCAACATGCCCTCGCTGTCCGCTGAAGAAGCCCCCAAGCTCAAGCCCTATATGGCGCTGGCGGAAAAGCTGGGCTCGCTGGTTGGGCAATTGGCGCATGACAACCTCACCAAGATTTCCATTGAAGTCGAAGGAGCTGCGGCCCAGCTGAACGTGAAGCCGATTACGGGCGCTGTGCTCGCGGGCCTGATGCGCCGTTATTCTGACACAGTGAATATGGTGAACGCGCCTTTCCTGGCAAAGGAACGTGGCCTTGATGTGCGCGAAGTGCGGCATGATCGCGAGGGCGTGTATCACACGCTCGTGCGTGTCACTGTGGGCACAAGTCAAGGCGATCGGTCCGTTGCGGGCACGTTGTTCAACAACACTGCTCCCCGCCTTGTTGATATGTTTGGCATCAACATTGAAGCGGATTTGGATGGGCATATGCTCTACATCGTCAATGAAGATGCACCGGGCTTTATTGGCTCTTTAGGCACGTTGCTTGGCAAAAACGGCCTCAACATTGGCACCTTCCATCTTGGCCGACGCAGTGCGGGCGGAGAAGCCGTTCTGCTGCTCTCAATGGATGATGCCATTCCCGAAGCCGTTTTGGCCGAAGCAAGCAAACTGCCCGGTGTGAAAACGGTGAAGGCATTAAGCTTCTGATCTGCTAAGGCCCGTTTATGACCAACGCATTATTGCCCACCGGATTTCGTGATCGCCTGCCGCCCGAGGCTGATGCCTCGGCGCGGCTGGTGCGGGCCGTGCTGGATAGTGTTGCGGCCTATGGCTATGAACGGGTGCAGACCCCGCTTGCCGAATTTGAAGCGACTCTTACGGGCGCGCTTGGCACCTCATCGCGCGATTTGCTGCGCTTTGTTGACCCGGTTTCGGGTGAAACAATGGCTGTCCGCTCGGACATTACGGGGCAAATTGGCCGTATTGCCAAAGGCCGGATGGGCCACCACCCCCGCCCCTTGCGCCTCAGCTATGGCGGCCCCGTGGTGAAGCTGCGGGCCAGCCAATTGCGGCCCGAGCGCGAGATGATGCAAGTCGGAGCAGAGTTGATTGGGCTCGAAACGCTGCCGGCTGTTACCGAAGTCGTCACGGTTGCCATTGAGTCATTAAAAGCAGCGGGCGTGCGAGATCTGACGCTGGATCTGACGCTGCCCAATCTTATCGACACGCTGTTTCCGGGCACGGATACAGAGGAGTTGAAAGCACGGCTGGATGCCAAAGATGCGGCCGCCGTGCCTGCTGATCTGCGCGTGCTGATTTCTGCCGCTGGCCCCTTTGCCGAAGCCGTGGCTCGGCTGCGCGCCTTTGACGATCAGGGCGTGCTGGCCGCGCGGCTAGAGGCGTTAGAAGCACTGGTTGCGGCGCTGCCCGCTGATCTGCGTGTGACACTCGACCCGACAGAACGGCATGGCTTTGAATATCAAAGCTGGTTTGGCTTCTCGCTCTTTTCCGCGCACACATCGGGCGAAATTGCTCGCGGTGGCAGCTATTTGCTGGGCGATGAGCCGGCCGTTGGCTTTTCTGCCTATATTGATCCGCTAATTGATGCAGGCCTTGCACAAACCGAACGGCGCCGCTTGTTCCTGCCTTTGGGCACCTTGCCGCAAAAAGCAGCCAAGCTGCGGGCCGAAGGCTGGGTGACGGTGGCTGCGCTCAACCCAGATGACAGTGCCGAGGCACAAATCTGTTCGCACATCCTCTCTAATGGCCGCCCGGTTCCCATTGGCTGACACCAGAGATTGAACGTCCGTCGCCCATAAGGGGTGGACGCGCGGCCCTTGGGGCAATAACGCAACGAAAAGGCAATGCTTTTCCGCAAATGGAGAAAATCCGGTGGCCAATGTCACAGTGATCGGCGCGCAATGGGGTGATGAAGGCAAGGGCAAGATTGTCGATTGGCTCGCCAGCCGCGCCGATGTGGTCGTGCGCTTTCAAGGCGGGCATAATGCGGGCCACACGCTGGTTGTGGGCGATCAGACCTATAAGCTGTCCTTGCTCCCTTCTGGCATTGTTCGCGGCACGCTGTCGGTCATAGGCAATGGCGTCGTTCTGGATCCGTGGCATTTTCGCGATGAAGTTGCCAAGCTTGCGGGTCAAGGCATCACCATCACGCCTGACAATTTGCATATTGCCGAAAACGCGCCGCTGATTCTGCCCTTCCACCGCGATTTGGATGGCCTACGCGAAGCAGCCGCAGGCGCCGGCAAAATTGGCACCACGGGCCGGGGCATTGGTCCGGCCTATGAAGACAAGGTGGGCCGCCGCGCGATCCGCGTATGTGATTTGGCGCATCTGGATGATCTGGATGCCCAGCTGGACCGCATCTGCGCGCATCATGATGCGCTGCGCGCGGGCTTTAACCAACCGCCCATTGATCGCCAGCGTTTGCTGAATGACTTAGCCGAAATTGCTGAAGTGATTTTGCCTTATGCCAAGCCGGTTTGGGTGACGTTGAACCAAGCCAAAAAGCGCGGCGACCGTGTGTTGTTTGAAGGCGCGCAGGGTGTGCTGTTGGATGTTGATCACGGCACCTATCCCTTTGTGACTTCGTCCAACACCATTGCCGGCACGGCCTCGGGCGGGTCGGGCCTTGGCCCCTCTTCCGTTGGCTTCGTGCTGGGGATTGTGAAGGCTTATACCACACGGGTTGGCTCTGGCCCCTTCCCGACCGAACAGGAAAATGAAGTTGGTCAGCGGCTTGGCGAACGCGGCCATGAATTTGGCACGGTCACGGGCCGCAAGCGGCGCTGTGGCTGGTTTGACGCGGTATTGGTGCGCCAGTCGGCTGCGGTTTCGGGCATTACGGGCATTGCGCTGACCAAGCTTGACGTGCTCGATGGCTTTGAGACGCTGAAAATCTGCACCGGCTATCGCATTGGCGACAAGGTGTTTGATTATCTGCCCCCGCACGCGGCGGACCAAGCCCGTGCCGAGCCCATTTATGAAGAGATGCCGGGCTGGCAGGAAACAACAGCAGGCGCGCGCAGCTGGGCGGATTTGCCCGCTCAGGCGATCAAATATGTCCGCCGAATTGAAGAGCTGATTCAGTGCCCAGTGGCCCTGGTTTCGACCAGCCCCGAGCGGGAAGACACAATTTTGGTGCGCGATCCCTTCGCGGATTAAGCCATTAAGCGGCTGGCAAATCCTGTTTCAGCCGCTTTGATGCGCGCCAGAAGAACCAAGCGGGCAATAGCCCCAGCCACGCTGCGCCATACAGCACCCAGCGCACGCTTTCTGCGCCAGCCATCGGCTTAAACGCGTCGGACAAAATCCCAAAGAACAACGGCCCAAGCCCCAAGCCAATTAGGTTTTGGCCAAAGATAACGAGCGAGGTGGCAACGGCACGCTGATCAGGCCGGACCAATTGCTGGGCGAGCGCATAGCTGGGGCCGTAATAGAAATAATTGAGCGTGGTCGGGATGATCAGCAGCACGAGACACAAGCGCCAATCCTGCATCACATAAGCAGCAAATAGCAGCGGGGCGGCAAGGGTCATCCCCAGCGCCGGGGCCGTCAAAATATGGCGCTTATCGGCTTTGCCAAAACGGTCGGCCAGATAGCCGCCACCCCATGTCCCAAGCATCCCGGCAAGCCCGGTAATCACGCCCAGCCAGAGGCCCGTCTGCCCCGCGCTCAGCCCAAAATCGCGCTGGAAGAGAATAACAACCCACACGCCTTTTCCATAGGAAAGAAAGGCCGTGAAGCTGGCCCCCAAGAGAACAAGGACAAAGCTTTTATTCGTCATAATCTGGCGCAGCACGGTGCCAAAGCGTTGCTGCGGTGTGGCCTTGGCCGCCAAATGATGCCGGCCTGGATCACGCAGCAAAAAAGGAAGGACAAAGGCAAAGAGAATGCCCGGAATGCTCACGGCCAAAAAGGCATTCCGCCACCCAAAAAAATCATTGAGCGTGCCGCCAATCACCATGCCAATCAGCCCACCAATCGGAATGCCCAGCCCATAAAAGGCCATGGCCGAGGCGCGCTTTTCCGCAGGCACCGCATCCGTGATGAGCGAATGAGCGGCAGGTGTGCAGCCTGCCTCACCCACCCCCACCCCAATGCGGGCCAGCAGCAATTGGACAAAATTCTGCGCCAAGCCACAGGCTGCCGTCATCGCAGACCAAACACCAAGCGAGATCGTAATGACATGCGCTCTATTCGTCTTGGGCCGGTCGACATAGCGGGCAATGGGGATGCCCAGAAATGTATAGAAAAGGGCAAAGGCAAGCCCCGTCATCAAGCCAATTTGCGCGTCCGACAAATTAAGATCGCGGCTGATTTCTTCAGCCAAAATATTCACAATCTGCCGATCAAGAAAATTGAAGATGTAGACAATCAACAATGTCCACATCAGCAAACGGACATTGGGGCTCGCTTCAGCTGATTGCGCACGCATGGCCTTTTACACTCTCCCTGCGGCCTGCTTTGGCAGGCACTTAAGGCGTTGTGCGCAAAAGGCCGGGCAAGGGCAAGCCCGGTTGTTAAGACCTGTAAATGTTTAGCCGCACTGCGCGCGGTGGAGCAGCTTTTGGTCAGCCAGCACCAGCGCCATCATGGCTTCGACAACAGGCGCGCCGCGAATGCCGACACAGGGATCGTGCCGACCTTTGGTCACAATCTCGGCGGCTTCCCCATCGCGCGTGATGGTATCAACGGGCGTGAGAATGGACGAGGTTGGCTTAAAGGCAACGCGCACCACCACGGGCTGGCCCGTCGAGATGCCGCCTGCAATGCCGCCTGCATTATTCGCCATAAATTCCGGCGCATTGCTGCCCGGGCGCATGGGATCCGCATTGTCCTCACCCCGCAGCCGAGCGGCAGCAAAGCCTGCGCCAATTTCAACGGCTTTCACGGCATTAATGCTCATCATCGCGGCGGCCAGCTCACTATCGAGCTTCGCATAAAGCGGCGCACCCCAGCCGGCCGGCACGCCGGTTGCCACGCATTCCACGACAGCCCCCAGCGACGAGCCCGCCTTGCGCGCGTCATCCACCAGCTTTTCCCAGCGGCCAGCCGCGGCTTCATCCGGGCAGAAAAATGGGTTCTTGCCAATCTGGCTGGCTTCAAAATTATCGCGGTTGATGGCGTCTCCGCCAATTTCCACGACATAGGCCAGAATTTCGACTTCGGGGATGACCGCACGGGCGACCGCGCCTGCAGCCACGCGGGCCGCCGTTTCGCGCGCGGAGGAACGACCACCCCCGCGATAATCGCGAAAGCCATATTTGGCATCATAGCTATAATCGGCATGACCGGGGCGATAGGCCTTGGCGACATCCGAATAATCTTTGGAGCGTTGATCCACATTTTCGATCATCAGGCTAATCGGCGTGCCCGTTGTCCGCCCTTCAAACACGCCTGAGAGGATGCGCACGGCATCCGGCTCTTGCCGCTGCGTGGTAAAGCGTGAGCTGCCTGGACGGCGCTTATCCAGAAAAGGCTGGATATCCGCCTCGGACAGCGCAAGCCCCGGCGGGCAGCCATCCACCACTGCACCCAAAGCGGGCCCATGGCTCTCGCCCCAGGTGGTAAAGCGGAAAACGCGACCAAAAGTGTTGAAGCTCATAGACAAGCGATGCCGCGATTTGCCCTGCATTGCAAGGCGAGTGTCTTTCCCGCATGGTTTGCGCATGGCCGACATATTTCTGATCCGCCCTGCAGAATTGGCTGATGCCCCAGCCATCGCCGCCATTTACGCGCCCTATGTGCTGCATGGCACTGAGACGCTGGAACTCGTTCCGCCCGAGGCCGCGCGCTTTGCCGAAAAGATCGAAACAGCCGCGCTAAAAGGCTGGCCCTTTCTGGTTGCCTGTGATGGCGAGACGGTGATTGGCTATGCCTATGTCACGCAGTTTCGCGATCGTCCGGCCTATCGTTATGCGTGTGAAAACAGCATTTATGTGGAGGCCGCCCATCAGGGCCGCGGCGTGGGCCGCGCGCTTTTGGCCGCGCTGATTGACGCTGCCACGCAAGCAGGTTTTCGTCAGATGATTGCTGTGATTTCGGGCATTGGCCCTGCATCCCCCGCGCTGCACGCCGCCTTGGGCTTTACCGAGGCAGGTCGGATGCGTGCTGTCGGGTGGAAATGCGGCCGCTGGCTCGACACGCTCTATATGCAACGCCCGCTGGGGCCGGGCGATGCAACACCGCCCAGGCCCGCCGCAGCTTAGCTCAGAGCAATATCCGGGGCATCTTCAGCCTTCATGCCGACAACATGATAGCCGCAATCAACATGATGGGTTTCACCCGTCACGCCGCCGGAGAGGTCGGACAGCAGATAGAGCCCCGCGCCGCCCACATCTTCAATCGTGGTATTGCGCTTGAGCGGGGAGTTCAGCTCATTCCACTTCATGATGTAGCGGAAATCGCCAATGCCTGAGGCGGCAAGCGTTTTGATCGGGCCCGCAGAAATGGCATTCACGCGGATATTGTCGCGGCCCAAATCCACCGCCAGATATTTGACCGAGGTTTCGAGCGCCGATTTCGCCACACCCATGACGTTGTAATGCGGCACAACTTTTTCCGCGCCATAATAGCTGAGCGTCAGCAGCGATCCGCCATTGGGCATCATCGCGGCGACGCGCTTGGCAACCGCGGTAAAGCTGAACACGCTGATGTTCATCGTCATCAGGAAGTTATCGAGGCTGGTGTCGCAATAGCGGCCCCGCAGTTCATTCTTGTCGGAAAAGCCAATGGCGTGGACGACAAAGTCAATTGTCGGCCAGCGGGCGGCCAGTTGCGCAAAGGCGGAATCCAAAGCTGCTGGGTCCGAGACATCGCAATCAATCAGAAAATCACTGCCCAAGTCTTCCGCCAGCGGGCGCACGCGCTTTTCCAATGCTTCCCCTTGATAGGAAAAGGCCAGTTCTGCGCCTTCTGCCCGCAATTTTTGGGCAATCCCCCACGCCAGGCTGCGATCATTTGCCAGCCCCATAATCAGGCCGCGCTTGCCCGCCATATATCCTGCCATCACTTATCCCCTTCGTCGGTAATCGGCCTCTCCCGCCGCGGTTCTGTAGCTTTCTGGATTGGCCAGTGCCGCGTTCAGATGCGCCCCCATAACAAGCCCGAATCCCACGATCCAGAAAAACAACAATGCAATGATAACGCCCGCCAAGCTTCCATAGGTGAGCGCATAGCCACCAAAGAGCGAAATCGCAGGGGGAAGCAGCGCCAAGGCCCCCGTCCACCAGAGCGTTGTTGCGAGCGCACCCGGCCATTTGGGATACTTGGCAGAGCGGTAGGCAGAGGGCGCCAATGTCCAGAAAATCGTAAATAAGCCGCAAAATACAGCGACAGAAGTGGAGATCCAGCTCACCTCAACGGACAAAAGCTGTTGCGTTGCAGGCAGATAGCGAAACACAATTTCTTCCATGGCCGTCACCGCCAATTGTGCCGCCAAGCCAGCTAAGATCAGCACCACGGCGCCAAAGGCGAGCAGGATGCCCGTGAGCCGAGACTGCCAAAAAGGCCGCTCATAATGCGTGCCATAGGCCCGGCGCAGAATATCCCGCAGCGTTTCAATAAAGCCGCTGACAGTCCACAAACCAACCAAAGCGCCAAACCAAAGCAGCGGCCCAGTGCGCGCCAACAGCACTTCACGCGCCGCGCCTTCAATCACTGTCGCAACAGCGGGCGGCAATGTGCCCAGCATGGATTGGACAGCGGCCAGATTTTCCTCTGGCCGGCCAATCATCTGCGTGACAGCTGCCATCAATATAAAAAAGGGAAAGACAGTGAGCAGCGCCAGATAGGCCAGATTGCCGGCATGAACAAAGCCATCGCTATACACGCCGGTGGCAACACGGCGCAGGATTTCCACCGGTGTTGCCCGCCTTAGGGGTGCGTCACGCCGCGCCTCAGGCGTTTGCGGTGAGTGCGGCCCCATCCGCCTCAAACACCCAGCTTGGCACGGGGGTTCCTATCGTCCTGCCAGCTTTCAACAAAGGCGTTGAGAGCTGCATCCTCAGCCGGAAGATCAATCATCAAAGTGACCAGCTGATCACCGCGATTGCCTGATTTGGCGGTAAAGCCCCGGCCCTTTAGCCGCAGTGTTTTGCCGGATGTCGCGCCCTTGGGAATGTTGAGCATCACGGGGCCTTCGACGGTCGGCACCTTCACTGGACCACCGCGCACCGCCTCGGTGAGCGTAATGGGCAGATCAAGCCGAACATGATCACCATCGCGCGTGAAAAAGGGATGGGCGGCAATGTCGAGCGTGATGATGGCATCCCCCGCACCGCCGGGCCCGGGATGGCCCTTGCCCGCCAGCTTCATCTGTGTGCCCGATTCAAGCCCGGCTGGCAGCTTCAACTCAATGGTCTTGCCATCGGGCAGGGTAATCCGTTGCGGCTTTAAAGTCGCGGCATCCGCAAAGGGCACATTCAGGCGAAAGGCCGCATTCGCGCCTTTTTGCGGCGGCGCTTGGCGACCAAAGGGGCTGCCGCCCCGACCGCGTCCACCGAACAGCCCGTCAAAAATATCGCCAAAGTCCATGCTGTCGGTGCTGAACTCAAACCCACCCGGGCCTTGGCGTCCGCGCCCAGCGCCGCCACGCCCGCCAAAGGGGTTGCCGCCCGCAAAGGGATTGCGCGGCTGGCCATTTTCATCAATTTCACCGCGATCAAATTGCGCGCGCTTGTCCTTATCAGACAACAGATCATAGGCCGCCGTCACATGGGCAAAGCGCTCGGCGGCTTTGGGGTTATCGCGATTGGTATCGGGGTGCAGCTCTTTGGCAAGCTTGCGATAGGCCTTTTTAATTTCGGCCTCGCTTGCGCCTTTTGCTACGCCCAGAGTGGAATAGGGGTCTGCCATAGCCCTTAGCTAGGATGAAGCAGGCGCTGGGACAATGGTATCCTCAACTGATTAGGCGCCGTTCTTAATCTTCTCATGATGGCGAATGACTTCATCAATGATGAAGCGGAGGAATTTTTCGGAAAATTCGGGGTCCAATTTGGCATCCGTTGCCAATCTACGCAGCCGCTCTATCTGGCGCTGCTCGCGTCCCGAATCGGCAGCCGGCAGACCCGATTTGGCCTTATGTTCGCCCACCATCTTGGTGATTTTAAAGCGTTCTGCGAGCATATAAATGACTGCAGCATCAATATTATCGATGCTGTCGCGGTAATGTTGCAGGGTTTCGTCCGTCATCCTTGCCTCAGTTTTATGAAAAGCATTATCTTGCACCCCTGTTCCCCTTGCCTTTGCGGACGAGGGCGGCCAATGCGCCCTTTATGACCGCAACCATACACAGGTTATCAAAATCCGCAGCCCCCTCGCTCGATCCGATGATCGCGCTTGTGGCCTCGGGGATGAATCAGGTCAACGCTGTGATTCTCGATCGGATGCAATCGCAGATTCCGCTGATCCCGGAATTGTCGGGTCATTTGATCGCGAGTGGGGGCAAGCGGATGCGCCCGATGCTGACTCTCGCCACATCAGCGCTGCTCGATTATCCGGGCACGCGGCAATATAAGCTAGCGGCGTCGGTGGAATTTATTCACACGGCAACTTTGCTGCATGATGATGTGGTCGATCATTCGGATCTGCGCCGCGGCCGCAAAACCGCCAATGTCATTTGGGGCAATTCGGCCAGCGTTCTCGTCGGCGATTTCCTCTTCAGCCGCGCCTTTGAGCTGATGGTCGAAGATGGCAGCCTGAAAGTCTTGAAAATTCTGTCGAGCGCCAGCGCAGTGATTTCTGAAGGCGAAGTCAATCAATTGACGGCCCAGCGTCAGGTTGCGACGCATGAGGACCAATATCTCGATATTATTGGCGCCAAAACCGCTGCGCTATTCGCTGCCGCCTGCCGCATCTCGGCGGTGATTGCCGAGCGGGATGAAAGTGTCGAACTCGCGCTTGATGCCTATGGCCGCAATTTGGGCATTGCCTTTCAGCTGGTCGATGATGCGATTGATTATGCGTCTGATGCTGAAACCATGGGCAAAGGCGTGGGCGATGATTTCCGCGATGGCAAAATGACATTGCCTGTGATTTTGGCGATGGCGCGGGGCTCCGCTGAGGATCAGGCCTTTTGGCGTGACGCCATGGAAGGACGCCGCGTGTCGGATGAGGATCTGGCCCATGCCCAGCAATTGCTGCGCCAAACAGGGGCACTGGCGGACACGTTTGAAAAGGCCCGGCTCTATGGCCAGCGGGCAATTGACGCCTTGGGCATGTTCCCGCCATCCAAAGCGAAAGCCGCTTTGGTCGAAGCTGTCGAATTTGCGATCGCGCGCGCCTATTAAGGCCCTGTGACGCTTCCGATCCACGCCGTCCTGCCTGATTTGCTTGCCGCGCTGAACGGCGGGCCCAATGCTGTGCTGGTCGCGCCGCCCGGTGCGGGCAAGACAACAGCAGTCGCCCCCGCGCTGCTCGATCAGCCGTGGTGCGATGGGCGGATCCTTTTGCTCTCCCCCCGGCGCCTTGCCGCGCGCGCGGCGGCAGAGCGGATTGCCGAGCTGTTAGAAAGCCCTGTGGGTGATCTTGTTGGCTACGCCACGCGAATGGATAGCCGCCAATCGGCCAAGACGCGCATTTTGGTGGTGACCGAAGGGATTTTCCGCAACCAGATTCAGGCTGATCCCGAACTTTCGGGCATTTCGGCCGTGCTGTTTGATGAAGTGCATGAGCGCAGTCTGGACAGCGATTTCGGGCTGGCCTTGGCGCTCGATGCGCAAGCGGGTTTGCGGCCTGATCTGCGATTGGTCGCCATGTCTGCCACGCTGGATGGCGCGCGCTTTGCCGCCCTGCTCAATGGCCCCGTGATTGAAAGCGCGGGCAAGATGTTCCCCCTCACTCTGCGCCATATTGGCCGCCGGGCCGAGGCACGGATTGAGGATGAAATGGCCGCCGCTATTCGCCGGGCGCTGGCAGAAGAGCCGGGCGATGTGTTGGCCTTCTTGCCCGGTGTCGGCGAAATTGAACGCACGCGCGAACGGCTGGCAGGCGTGGAGGCAGAGATATTTGCGCTCCATGGCAGTCTTGACCCCAAAGATCAGCGCGCGGCCCTGCGCCCGGCGGCCCGCCGCAAAATCATTCTTGCCACATCCATTGCGGAAACCAGCCTGACGATTGATGGCGTGCGGATTGTCGTTGATTCTGGCCTTGCCCGGCGCGCGCGCTATGACCGCGCGGCAGGGCTGTCGCGATTGGTGACAGAGCGCGTTAGCCAAGCGGCCGCCACCCAGCGGGCGGGCCGCGCCGCGCGCCAACAGCCGGGCATTGCCTATCGGCTATGGGAAGAGGCAGCGACAAGCGGGCTGATGCCGTTTGATCCACCAGAGATTTTGGAAGCTGATCTTTCCCCGCTGCTGCTCGATTGCCTGATGTGGGGCGTGCGCGATCCGCAGAACCTCAATTGGCTCGATACGCCGCCCGCTCCTGCTGTGGCAGAGGCGTGGACTCGGCTGCGCGGTTGGGGGGCCGTGGATACCGAAGACCGGCCAACGCCGCATGGCCGCGCGATGGCGCGCCTGCCTTTGCCGCCGCGGCTGGCGCATATGCTGTTAAAAGCTGCTGAGGCTGGGGCCGCCCATCTGGCGGCTGAGGCGGCGGTTCTTCTGTCTGAACGCGGTTTGGGCGGCAATGATGCTGATCTCGATCAGCGTCTCTCACGCTGGCAGCGGGAGAGCGGCCAAAGGGCCGAAGCCGCCCGCGGGCTTGCCCAGCGCTGGGCAAAGCTGGCTGAAGATTTGGTTCCCCAAAAGGCTGCGCCATCGCTGCATGATCTGGATTGCATCATTGCGCTGGGCTTTCCCGATCGTGTCGCCAAGCGCCGCGATGCCAAGGGCGAGAATTGGATCAGCGCGGGCGGGCGTGGATTTCGATTGGACCCGACATCTCCCTTGGCGCGTGAAGAGTGGCTGGCCGTGGCCGACATCCAAGGCGCGGCGTCTGGCGCGCGGATTTTGTCTGCCGTGCCGACCGATCAGGCGCGGATCGAGGCGTTGTTTGCAGACCAGATAAAACAGGGCGCACGGCTGGATTTTGACCCCGCAACAGGGGGTGTGCGCGCCGAAAGCGGGCGGCATTTGGGAGCAATCACTTTATCCAAGGGGCAAGACAGCAAGGTCAGCAGCGAAGAGATTGCGGCGGCCTTGGTCGAAGGCGTGCGCACCCATGGGCTGGAGGTTCTCACCTGGCCCGAGGGGGCGGTGCGGTTGCGGACCCGCGCCCGCTGGGCCGGGCTGGATGCGCTGGAGGATGCCGCCTTATTGGCCAGTCTTGACCTTTGGTTGGCGCCCCTTGTGGCAGGCAAAAGGCGCTTAAGCGATATTGACGATGGCGCACTGGTGCAGGCGCTGAAGACCCTATTGGGGTGGGAGGCGCAACAATCGCTCGATCGGCTGGCCCCCGCCAGCTTTACCTCACCGGCCGGGACCACCCACGCCATTGATTATGGGGCCGAGGCCGGGCCAACAGTCGAGCTGCGCGTGCAGGCGTTATTCGGCGTGGCAGATCACCCCGTCATTGGGCCAGACCGCACCCCGCTGGTCCTCTCGCTGACCTCACCTGCCGGGCGACCTATCCAAACCACGCGGGATTTGCCCGGCTTTTGGGCGGGTAGCTGGCGTGATGTCGCAAAAGAGATGCGCGGCGCTTATCCCAAACATAATTGGCCCGATGACCCGGCCTCTGCCACGGCCAGCCTCAAGACCAAGAAGGCGCAGGCACGGGGCTGACCAACCGCAGGCGATGATTTCCGCTTGATTGCCACGCGCTCTTGGACGAAAGGGCGGCCATGACTCAGGCACGCATCCTTCAAAAAGCAAAGAACGCCATGCAATCGGGCCGCTATGGCACGGGCAGCTGGGTTTTGGAATTTGAACGCCAAGATGCACAGCGGGCAGACCCGCTGATGGGCTGGGCCGGATCACGCGATACACAGACTCAAGTCACGCTGAGCTTTCCGACGCTAGAGGCCGCTAAGGCTTATGCCGACAAGCATGGCCTGACCTATCATGTCGTGCCCGCCGCCCCCCGCGTGCTGAAGCTGCAATCTTACGCGGATAATTTCCGCTAAGCCCTAGGCCCAGAGTTGGGGGCCAAGCAGCGCCACCAGCTTGGCATCCATGGCACAGCCTTGGGCGCGTTTGGCGGCCATGAAGCTCGCCACATTGTCCAGCGGCACGCGGTGGACGATGATATTCTCATCATCCACGCCGCCGCCACTGCCAATTTTCTGAAGCCCTTGGGCGCGCACGAGGAAGAAGCTTTCGCTCACCATGCCGGGGGAAGAATAAAATTCTCCCAGCATCGTCACGCGGGTGGGGCGATAGCCCGTTTCTTCTTCCAGTTCGCGCGCGGCGGCCGCTTCCACTGCCTCGCCCGCAGTTTCATCGCCGACCAACCCAGCGGGCAGTTCAAGGCAGGTTGTCCCCAATGGCACGCGAAATTGCTCAACCAGCAAGACATGGCCGTCTTCAACCGCCAAAATAACGGCAGCCTTAATGCCGCGTGCGCGCGACACATATTCCCATTTGCCGCGTGTTTTGGCCGTAATGAACTGGCCCTGCCAGACAATCGCTTCGGCAGTTTCGTCGTCAGCCATAGATGTCCTTTATAATTCGATCAGCCGATCCGGCAGTTCATTCACATCGTCTGCGGCACGCGGCAAATGCTGGTGCAGCACGGCCCCAATATCCCCAATGGCGGCCATCAGCCCATCCGCCAGATGGCCCTTGCGCACCTCTGCCAGCAAGTCGGCCATGGCCACGCCCCAAACATCATCCTCCACACGACCATGGATCGCTGCGTCCGCAATAATTTCGGCACGCCGTTCGGCCAGCGAGAGATAGAGGAGAATGCCCGTGCGCCCGGTGGTCCGCCGGTCCGTTCCCAAATGAAAAGCCTGCATCGCCCGCGCCCGCACGCGGCGCATTTTGATTGATGTGGGGACCAGCGCCAGCCGCAAGGGCCGCCACAGCAGCAACAGCCAAGTGCCCGCAAATTTCAGCGTGGCAATGGTCAACGCCAATTCCAAAACGGCTCGTGGCGTCCAGTCAATCGCCCAGCGGCCCAGCACAGCATCCACCAAGCCCAGATAGAAATCAGGAAAGACAGCAATAAAGCCCAGCGCCAACAGCGCGATGGCAATTGACCACCACAGGGCAATATCCGCATAGCTATCTGATTGACGGGCCAGAATAGGCACAATCTCGCCACTGGTGCCGCTTTCGGCGGCATGGACAGCCGCCTTGATGCGGGCCTGATCTTGCTCTGAAAGGCGTGTTACGTCCGCCATCACCATCCCCCCGA
>JBEDNE010000039.1:0-6682 GCA_041170745.1 Pseudomonadota bacterium | reverse complement strand
GCTTTTTTGAGCCGGATGATGCCGCCCGACCCGGGCTCGGGACTTTCATTATTTTAGATCATATTTTGCGCGCGGCAGACCATGGGCTGCCATATGTCTATTTGGGCTATTGGATCGCGGGATCGCCCCGCATGGAATATAAAACGCGCTTCCAGCCGCTGGAGCGGCTGGGGCCAGAGGGGTGGGCCCGCTTTACGCCTGAAGCGGCGCATGAAATGGTTCACCCGCCAGAATTGGCGCGTGTCATGATCCCGGCCTAAGGCCCTAGATCAAGCCCGCCAGCGGCGACGAAGGGTCAGCATACATGCGGCGGCCCATGCGTCCGGCGCGATAGGCAAGGCGGCCGCTTTCCACCGCCAGCTTCATTGCCTGAGCCATCAGGATGGGGTCTTTTGCCTCGGCAATGGCGGTGTTCATCAAAACACCTTCACACCCCAGTTCCATCGCAACAGCGGCATCTGAGGCTGTGCCGACGCCGGCATCCACCAGCACGGGCACTTTTGCCCCTTCGACAATCAGGCGAATGGTGACGCGATTTTGAATGCCCAGGCCCGAGCCAATAGGCGCGCCCAAGGGCATGATGGCAACGGCGCCTGCCTCTTCCAACTGCTTGGCGGCAATGGGGTCATCCACACAATAGACCATGGGCTTAAAGCCCTCTTTGACCAATGTTTCGGTGGCTTTCAGCGTTTCGCGCATATCGGGGTAAAGCGTGCGTGCCTCGCCCAGCACTTCCAGCTTCACCAAATCCCAGCCGCCAGCCTCGCGCGCCAGGCGCAGCGTGCGAACGGCTTCGTCCGCTGTAAAACAGCCTGCGGTATTGGGCAGATAGGTATATTTCTTGGGATCAATAAAATCAGTGAGCATCGGCGCTTTGGGGTCCGACACATTGACGCGGCGGACGGCCACGGTGATGATTTCAGCGCCAGAGGCTTCCAGCGCGGCGGCATTCTGCGCGAAATCCTTATATTTGCCCGTGCCAACAATCAGCCGTGACTGGAATGTCCGGCCCGCGACGGACCAGCTATCCTGATCAGCGCCGCCGCCCACAAAATGAACAATCTCAAGCGCATCGCCATCGGCAATGGCAATATCTGCCAGCGTAGAGCGCGGTACAATTGCCAAATTGCGCTCAACGGCAACCTTAGCCGGATCCAGACCAATTTCCGCGACCAATTGCGCGATTGTGATGCCGGGGGCCACCTGACGTGGCTCACCATTCAAGTGGATGGAAATCATCGAGATGGTCCGTTCCTTTGCCTTTTGCCGTCGGCCCATATAGGGGAGGGATTGAAGGTCGCAACCGGAACCCGATAGGGAGTAAGGCTCCATGGCGGAAAAGCCTGTCATTTATGTGCTGAACGGACCCAATTTGAATCTGCTGGGCACGCGTGAGCCCGAGATTTATGGATCCGATACGCTGGATGATATTGCCGGGCGCCTGGAAGATCAGGCGCAGGGATTGGGTTTTCTCGTGGATGTCCGCCAATCCAATCATGAAGGCCATTTGGTCGATTGGCTGCACGAAGCACAAGCTATGAACGCACAAGCGGTGATTTTGAACGCTGGCGCCTACACGCACAGTTCCATTGCGCTTTATGATGCCATTAAGGCGATCCGAACGCCCGTCATCGAGGTGCATTTGTCTAATCCACACCGGCGTGAGGCGTTTCGCCACAAAAGCTATGTGGGCGAGGCAGCGCTGGGCACCATCGCCGGCTTTGGTGCGCAAAGCTATACACTCGCGCTGGACGTAGCGGCAAAGCTCTGACAAAGGGCCAAACTTATTCTGATTTGGGGGTCAAATGGCTGAGAGAACGGGAAATATGCAGGTAGATGTGAAACTGGTCCGGCAGTTGGCCGAATTGCTGAACGATACGAGCATGACCGAAATCGAAGTCGAAACGGAAGAGTGCAAAATTCGCGTTGCCCGCACGGTGCAAGCCGCTGCGGTGAACTACGCGCCGGCCCCCGTGGCCGCGCCCGCTGCAGCGGCGGCAGCCCCGGCCGCAGCACCGGCTGCACCGGCAGCAGCCCCGGCAGACCATCCCGGTGCCGTAAAATCTCCCATGGTCGGCACGGCCTATCTTGCGGCCTCGCCAGAGGCGGCGCCTTTTGTAAATGTCGGCGATAGCGTCAAAGAAGGCGATACGCTGATCATCATTGAAGCGATGAAGGTCATGAACCCCATTGTCGCGCCGCGCGGGGGCAAGGTGACACAATTGCTTGTCGCCAATGGCCAGCCGGTCGAGTTTGACCAGCCGCTCGCCGTAATCGAGTAAAGCGCCCACCGGCACACAGGGGATAGGTGATGACCATCGAGAAACTGTTGATCGCCAATCGCGGCGAGATTGCGCTGCGCATCCATCGTGCCGCGCATGAAATGGGCATCAAGACTGTTGCGGTGCATTCCACCGCTGATGCAGATGCCATGCATGTCCGCTTGGCCGATGAGGCCATCTGCATTGGCCCGCCCGCGGCCAAAGACAGCTATCTCAACATCCCCGCCATCATTTCCGCGGCTGAAATTTCGGGCGCAGATGCCATTCACCCCGGCTATGGCTTTTTGTCAGAGAATGCGCGCTTTGCCGAGATTATCGAAGAACATAAGCTGATTTTCGTTGGCCCCAAGCCCGAGCATATTCGCACGATGGGCGATAAGGTGATGGCCAAGAAAACGGCCGGCGCCTTGGGCCTGCCGCTTGTCCCTGGCTCAGACGGCGCAATTGACGATGTGGAAGAGGCCAAGCGCCTTGCCCGCGATGTGGGCTATCCTGTCATCATCAAAGCGGCCTCGGGCGGCGGGGGCCGTGGCATGAAAGTCGTCTGGAACGAGGAAGAGCTCGAAAGCCAAATGCAGCAGGCCGGAACAGAGGCCAAGGCCGCCTTTGGCGACGCCACTGTCTATCTTGAGAAATATCTGGGCAACCCGCGTCACATTGAATTTCAAGTCTTTGGCGATGGCAATGGCAATGCCATTCATTTGGGGGAGCGCGATTGCTCTTTGCAGCGTCGCCACCAAAAGGTTTTGGAAGAAGCCCCTTCGCCGGTCATTTCCTCAGAAGAACGTGCGCGCATGGGCGGCATTGTTGCCAAGGCCATGGCCGATATGGGCTATCGCGGCGCTGGCACGATTGAGTTCCTATGGGAAAATGGCGAATTTTATTTCATCGAAATGAACACGCGCATTCAGGTGGAACATCCCGTCACTGAAATGATTACGGGGTTTGACTTGGTGCGTGAACAGATCCGTGTGGCGGAGGGCAAGCCACTGTCCGTCCGTCAGGAGGATCTGGAATTCCGCGGCCATGCCATTGAATGCCGGATCAATGCCGAAGACCCACGGACCTTTGCGCCCTCGCCTGGGCAGATCAAGGCCTATCACCCCGCAGGGGGCATGCATGTGCGCGTCGATAGCGGGCTTTATGCCGGTTATAAAATCCCGCCTTATTATGACAGCATGATTGCCAAGCTGATTGTCTATGGCCGGACGCGTGAAAGCTGCATGATGCGGATGCGCCGGGCGCTGGAAGAAATGGTCATTGATGGGGTGAAGACCAATATTCCACTGCACCAAGATTTGCTGGCGCAAGGCGACGTCATTGATGGCAATTACAGCATCAAATGGCTGGAAGACTGGCTGGCCAGCGAAGCCGCGAAAAGCTGAATCCCAATTTGGGACAGATAGCGAAGCGTCCGAAAAAAATTTGTCGAAATTGGATGGAATTGCGTTTTCGCGCCGAAAATAGCTGCCCTTTGGGCCTGTTGGGGCAGAATTTTGATCGGTGATGCCGCGACTCGGGCAACGCGACTCCATCCGTTGTCTCCCCGTTTTTCCTGCCCCGCACTGGCCGAACATCTGTGTCTGGCCGCACCTGAGGTCGACAAAAAAGGGCGCTGGCTTTTCGCCAGCACCCCCAGTTTTTAGATATGCTTGAATGGCTTATCAGTAGTGGACCCAGCGTTCGCCAAGCAGCCACTTCCAGAAATTCCACTTCGTATGAGCCGGAATTTTGCTCTTCTTCATGATGAGTCCCTTCTGTGTAGACGCCGCTTTGCAGGCGCCAAGGGAATTTTGTAATAATCCGCCATCTCTCGCAAGATGGTTAACCCGACCTTAGCGGCGTTCAGGCCGCGCGGGCGGCCGCGCTTTCCATAAAGGTCATAAAGTCGGCTTGGGGCACAGGGCGCGAAATATAATAGCCTTGAGCCTTATCGCAGCCCATGCGGCGCAGCATATCAAACGTATCTTTGGTCTCGACGCCTTCAGCAACAACCGAATGGCCAAGCGAATGCGCCAGTTTAATTGTTGCGCTGACGAGCAGCCGATCCGCTCGGTTGCGATCCATGGTCGCGACAAAGCTACGGTCAATTTTCAACTCCTGCGCCTGAATTTTGCGCAGATATTCAAGCGTGCTGTATCCGGTGCCGTAATCATCAATCGAAACGATGACACCTAGGTCCGCAAGGGCCGACAAAGCCGACAGCATATCCGCTTCACTTTGCACAGCAGCGGACTCAGTGATTTCCAATGTCAGGTTCTTTGGCGCCACTTTGTGACGGATCAGAAGAAGCGCAAGTTTTTCCGCAAAGTCCGTGCGACTAAACATCTGAGCAGACAAGTTGACGGCCATGTCAAAATCTGGCCCCATCTTGGCCGCGAGCGCCAAAGCCTGATCGAGGACAAAATAGGTGAGCTTATCAATCCGGCCACTCGCTTCTGCGACGGGGATGAACTCATCTGGCGCAATTGGACCGCGCTGTGGATGCGACCAGCGTGCCAGCGCCTCCGCACCGGACACGCGGCCCGCTGCCAGATCATATTTTGCCTGATAGGCCACCCAAACTTCACCATGATCAATGGCTGCGTCCAATTGGCCCAGCAGCGACATTTTCCACTCCGCTTCATCTTGCGGGGCAGCATCATGCACTTTCCAGCGCAGGCCAGCTTTGGCCGCTTCACTGGCTGCTACAAGCGCGTTCGCAAAGCGTGCTTGTGGATCATGAGAGCTGCTATCATCCAGACCACAGGCAAGCGTTAGATCGACCTGACGTCCTTCGACCACTAAAGGCATTCGGAACAAGTTATGCAGTGCCTCTAAATGCTCGGCCAGCTGGGTTGGGCTGCGCGCTGCACTGATCCAGCAGAATACGCCCTGATCGCCATGGAAAAGCAACTCAACCCCAGCCCCTTGGAAACGCTGCACAATCTGCGCCACGAGCTTGTCCTCACAACGGGACAGGGCTGCTGCTAATGCAGGATAGTTTCGGATATGCAGGGCCAACACAATATCTTTATCCGCCAGCTGATAATCGCGCAGGGCAAGTAAATTTGGCAGGCCCGACAACTGGTTGGTTAATTCGCCGCCGCGGCGATAGCTGCGCCACAGCCGAGCCAGCACAATTGTGCTCGTCAAGACAAGCGCTGGCGCGATATCGACATAGATGCGCTGCAATTCAAAAAATGATGGGATGATGAGGTAGGCAAGACCAGCTACAAGGGTGGCCCCAATTGCTGTCCGCCGCCGGCGAAACCAGATGAGCCAACTCGAGACAAATCCGATGATCAGCGCAGGCATGGGGCCAATATGGCGTTGTGCGCCCTCCATCAGCGTCGCTGCGGACATCGCATGCCCCATGACAAATCGAGCTGATCCAACCCGAGGCAACGGCACTTCATTGCGCGAGGACGAAATAAGAACCTGCCGCCCCTTCAGCTGATCATTCGCGCGCCCGGCCAGCACATCTGTCGCGGAGACTTGAGGAATGCTTTCGGGCCGGATTGAATAATCAACATAATCATCAAGGGCGCGATGTTTAGCTTGGCCCGCCAGCGCGGCTGCCATGGAGGGTAGCTCACGACCATCCACCAGCACGCTATTTTCGATCGTCAGCAAATAGCCCATATAGCTGATCGGAAATGAACTTATGGCAACTTGGGCATGTGCGCTCAGCTGAAGATCAGGCCATTTCAGTTTCCGCTCTGACCCGGCCCGGTCAATTTCATAACTCGCTGCAATAATCGGACGTTGGGGCAGCGCATCAAACGCGCGCGCCAATGCTGCTGTGCCTGCCGCGTCTTGGTTGGGGACAAAAACATGCTCAAACGCCAAGCGCTTTGCCCCAGCACGATCAATAGCAGTAACGAGATTGGCGATATCCTTGCGTTCCCAAGGCCATTCGCCAAAACGATTGATGGACGCATTGTCGACCAAGACAATGGCAAGTTTTGGTTTTGCATCGTGGAGAAAGAGCCCGCTGCGTGAGAGACGGAACAGATGGTCGAGAGGCTGCAAGCCCTCTGCCAGCGTCAAGACAAGCACCAAGAGGCTTGCCCAGATAAAGACGCGGTTTTTGCGATCGATGGCGCGGTGCCAAAATGTGATAAAAGCTTGTTGCACGGACAACCTCGTTTTGCGTGAGGCCCTGCTTGTGCCAGAAAATGGTTAATTTCCCGCTTCGGCACAGATTTGGCGGCGGCGAAACCAGCCTCCCCCCCGTGGTCGATGAGCAAGCTTTGAGAAATATTGAACATTTATCCATCGCCCTGGTCGCCTAGGCGCTTGCAAAGGGCAGGCCTGTTCGGGCATTTGAAAGCGGCAAGGGTATTTCACCGCGCAAAAGGGTCTGGTTTATGTCCTCTCCGCTGCCGACTGTTTCAGCTCTCATCGCGCTATTGGCG
>JBEDNE010000038.1:0-6736 GCA_041170745.1 Pseudomonadota bacterium | reverse complement strand
AACGGCGTCCTTGTCAGCCGAAGCGACTGGCGAGGAGAGCGGGGCAGGGTTGGTTTGCGCAACGGCGGGCATGGCAAGGCCAGCGCCAGTCAAAGCAGCAGATACCAGCAGGGCAGCGCGTAATCTCACCAACGTCTCTTTCGATTCCAACCGCGCCTATCGCATTGTCACAGCCGTCCTGCAATCACCGCGCGGCAGCGACGCTATGATGCGGGGCAGAAGGGCGCTAACAGAATGAGGACCGAATCGGTTCCTCCCTCACTTAATTTTCCGGACTTAGGACAAACCATGATTAAGGTTCGCTTTTCTGCTTCCCGTCCCGCAGGTGCGCATTGCCTGATCCTTCCCGTTGCCAAATCTGGGCTGGATGGGGCGTCCTTGCCCGGCGATGCCGCTGTTCTGCGTGCTGCCGCTAAGGCCGCCCGGTTTGAAGGGGAAGCGGGCAGTAGTTTTGAGCAACATATTGGCCATGAATCCGGCGCGCAGCGACTGGTGCTGCTGGGGACTGGCGCCGGTTCAGCTGAAGATTTGGAAAAAGCAGGCGGGGCAATCTCTGCAAAGCTTTTGACGTCGGGTGAAACAGAAGCAACGCTGGATGTGTCTGGCCTGTCGGCCTCAGCTGAGGCAGTGGCACGAATGGCTGCCGCAGCTGCCTTGCGCAGCTGGCGCTATGATACCTATCGGACCAAGCTGCCTGAGGCGCAGAAGCCAACGCTGCGTGATCTGGTAATTGTTGGCGCGCCAGAGGGGATGGAGGCTGCTTGGGCCCATTATAGCGCCTTGGTTCAGGGGGTGTCCCTGACGCGCGAATTGGTTACCGAGCCGGCCAATGTCATTTATCCCGAAAGCTTTGTGGAGCGCTGCCAACGGCTGAAGGACGCTGGCGTCGAAATTGAGGTGCTGGGCGAGGCAGAGATGCGCGCAGCAGGCATGGGGGCCTTGCTGGGCGTGGCGCAAGGCTCGGTGCGGGAACCAAAGCTGTTGGTCATGCGCTGGGATGGCACCAATGGCGCGCAGCAAAAGCCAGTTGTCTTTGTTGGCAAGGGCGTGACGTTCGACACGGGCGGCATTTCTCTAAAGCCGCCTGCCGGCATGGAAGATATGAAATGGGATATGGGCGGGGCAGGCGCTGTTGCTGGCGCCATGCTGGCGCTGGCCGGGCGCAAGGCCAAAGCGCATGTCGTGGGCGTGTGCGGGCTGGTTGAGAATATGCCTGATGGCAATGCCCAGCGCCCGGGCGATGTCGTCACCTCGATGTCAGGCCAGACGATTGAAGTCATCAATACCGATGCTGAGGGCCGTCTTGTCCTGTGTGATGCGATGACCTGGGTGCAAAAGCGCTTCCAGCCGGAATATATGGTTGATTTGGCGACGCTGACGGGCGCGATGATCATCTCCTTGGGCCATGAATATGGTGGGCTTTTCGCTAATGATGATGGCCTGGCGGATAAGTTGACGGCTGCTGGCAAGGCGGTGGGGGATCCGTTGTGGCGCTTTCCCATTGGCCCGGCCTATGACAAGCTGATTGATAGCCCGATTGCTGATATGAAGAATGTCGGCCCGCGCGAAGGCGGCTCCATCACTGCTGCTCAATTCCTGCAACGCTTTGTCGACGACGGGGTAAAATGGGCGCATCTCGACATTGCCGGCATGGTCTGGGCGGCTAAGCCGGGTGCCGTTTGGGATAAGGGTGCCACGGGTTATGGGGTGCGCCTGCTCGATCGCTTTGTGGCAGATAATTTTGAAAGCTGATTTCTATTATCTAACTCGAACGCCGCTCGACCGCGCTCTGCCAGCCATTGCAGAGCGCGTTCTGGCGTCGGGTGCGCGGTTATTGATTTTGGCGGACGATGCGCTGCTGCTCGATCGGCTCGATACCCATCTCTGGGCCTATCGGGCGGAGAGCTTTTTGCCGCATGGGCGCGAGGGGGATCAGCCCGTGCTGCTGGCGCTGCCGGATGCACAGATCAGCGGATATACCAACATCGCGCTGGTTGATGGCATCTGGCGGGATGTGCCTGCGGGCACCGAGCGCGTCTTTTACTTTTTCGATGCAGATCGGCTGGATAATGCCCGATCCGCTTGGCGTGCGCTTGCAGACCAACCTGTTGAACGCCGTTATTGGAAGCAGGACGAGGCGGGTCGTTGGGTCGAAGGGCCTTAACAAGACCTGCATTGGCCAAATTGCTTGCGAGCGCAGGGCAGAGCGGCTAGAGGCCCCGCCATTCAATCCTTCTTTTCCCTTGCTAATGGAGACGACCAGACATGGCCGCCAATCGTACTTTTTCGATCATTAAGCCCGATGCTACCCGCCGGAACCTGACCGGCGCTGTCACCAAGATGCTGGAAGATGCTGGCCTGCGTGTCGTTGCATCCAAGCGCATCCACATGACCCGCGAACAGGCTGAGGGCTTTTATGCCGTTCACTCGGAACGCCCTTTTTTCAATGATCTGGTCAACTTCATGATCTCAGGCCCTGTTGTTGTGCAGGTGCTGGAAGGCGAAAATGCCGTGCAGCGCAATCGCGACATCATGGGCGCCACCAACCCGGAACAGGCTGCCGAAGGTACGATCCGCAAGACGCTGGCAGAATCGATTGAAGCCAATTCGGTCCACGGGTCGGACTCAGATGAGAATGCAGCGATCGAAATCGCCTATTTCTTCAAGCCGGAAGAAATTGTCGGCTAATCACGCGATCTCGCTTGAAAAGCTTAAGGGGTGCATCTTCGGGTGCGCCCCTTTTTCTTTGCCCAATTGCGCCGCTGCCCGGATTTGGATAGCGACAGGCAAAATCAGATCATCTGGGGAGCAGGGGAATGGCAGACCGCATCTTGGTAATTGACGAGGGGACGACCTCTACGCGTGCGATGCTGTTTGCGGCGGACGGGACTTGCCTGGGCAGTGCGCAGCAGCCCCTGACCCAGCATTATCCCGCGCCCGGCTTAGTAGAGCATGATGCCACGGAAATCTGGGATTTGACGCTGGCCTGCGCGCGCGACATGGTTGCCCTTGCGGGTGGCCCGGCGGCCATTGCCGGCATTGGCATTACCAATCAGCGGGAAACCATTGTGTTTTGGGATCGGCGGACCGGAGAGCCGCTGGCCCCCGCAATTGTCTGGCAAGACCGACGCACGGCAGATATGTGCGCGGCATTGAAGACGGCGGGACACGAGCCTGTGGTGCAGGCGAAGACGGGGCTTCTGCTCGACCCCTATTTTTCCGGCAGCAAGATTGGCTGGGCGCTTCAAAACTGGCCGCAATTGGCAGCAGTGGGAGACGATCTCGCTGTCGGCACGGTGGAAAGCTATCTTGTCTATCGCCTGACCGGCGGCACGCATGTGAGCGATGCCAGCAATGCCTCTCGCACGACCTTAATGTCTTTGGGCAGCGGTGGCTGGGATGATGGCTTGCTCGACCTTTTTGGCGTGCCGCGCGGCATTTTGCCCGAGATTGTCGATTGTGCAGGGCCTATTGGCACCACGCTGCCCGATCTGTTTGGCGCGCCGATTGCGATTACCGGAATGGCTGGGGACCAACAGGCTGCAACCATTGGCCAAGGCTGTTTTGCACCAGGCCAGACGAAGGCGACCTTTGGCACTGGGGCTTTTGTACTGACCAATACAGGCCAGACGCTGCCGCAATCACGCAACCGTCTGCTGTCGACCATATTGTTTCAGCTTGGCGGAGAACGGACCTATGCGCTGGAAGGCTCGGTCTTTGTCGCAGGCAGCTTGATCAAATGGCTGCGCGATGATGTCGGATTGATTGCGAGTGCGGCGGAAACAGAAGGTCTTGCCCGGTCCGTCCCGGATAATGGCGGGGTCTATCTTGTTCCAGCCTTGTCCGGCCTAGGGGCCCCCCATTGGGTGCCCACGGCGCGGGGGCTGATTGATGGGCTGAGCTTTTCTTCAGGCAAAGCCCATATTGTCCGCGCGGCGCTGGAGGCGATGGCGCATCAGACGCAAGATCTTGTCGCCGCCTTTGCAGCAGACGGGGCCAATTGGTCCGAATTGCGCATTGATGGCGGCATGGTTGCCAATAACTGGTTGGCGCAGGATTTGGCGGATATGCTCGCGCTGGATGTCGAGCGGCCAGCCTTTATTGAAACGACAGCTTTGGGTGCCGCCATGTTGGCCGGGCTGGGGGCGGGGCTGTTCCCCAATTTGGAGGCCGCAACTGCCATGCGCGGCGGGGTAGAGCGCTTTACCCCGCAATTGGATGCACAGCGGCGCGCGGCCCGGCTTGAAGGGTGGCAACAAGCCATGCGCCGGACGTTAATGGCAGGCTGACCCAGCTGGGACTGAATTTCTGATGTAAGGATGTGAAAAATGACCATCGCCAAACGCCCGATAAATGGCCGTCTGACCAATCCTGTGGGCCTTGGGTGTATGTCGCTCAGTTGGGCCTATGGCACGCCGCCATCGGATGAAGAGGGCGCCAAGCTGCTCCATCATGCGCTCGACCTGGGCTATGACCATCTGGATACTGCGCGCATCTATGGCATGGGGCATAACGAAACGCTGATTGGCAAAACGCTGCGCGAAAATCGGGACAAATTCTTCCTCGCGTCGAAAACGGGCATCATTGTGGAGGGGAAATCGCGCCGGATTGACTGCCGGCCAGAGACGATCCGTGCGGCCTGTGAGGAAAGCTTAAAGCTGCTCCAGACTGATCATATTGACCTCTATTACCTTCATCGCCGTGATTTTGAGACGCCCATTGAAGACTCAGTCGGCACGCTGGCAGAGCTGGTGAAGGAAGGGAAAATCGGCAGCATCGGTCTGTCTGAAATGTCAGCGGATACCCTGCGTAAGGCCGCTGCCGTCCACCCAATTGCCGCAATGCAGACGGAATATTCGCTGTGGACCCGCAATCCGGAAATCGCGGTGCTGGAAGCCTGTCGTGAGGTTGGGACAACATTTGTCGCCTTTTCGCCCGTTGGCCGTGGTGCGCTCGCCAATGGGGTGCCGGACCCCGATGCGCTGGTTGAAAGCGATATGCGCCGCTCTATGCCACGTTTTCAGGGAGAGAATTGGGCCCATAACGCTGCATTAATTGCGCAGTTTAACGCGATTGCGGCAGAACAGGGCGTCACCGCAGCGCAATTGTCGCTCGCATGGGTGCTCTCGCGCGGGGACCATATAGTGACGATCCCCGGCACCGCCTCCATCGCGCATTTGGAAGAGAATATTGCCCGCTGGGATTGGCAGCCCTCAGACGCTGTTCTTGCGCAGTTGGATCAGCTGATTAACGAGAAAAATGTCGCAGGCCCGCGCTATTCAGCCTCGATGCAGAGCACGATTGATACCGAAGACTTTGCCTAGAGCCGCAACGTGCAACGTGCGCTGCTAAGTGCGGATGCGCGTTGCCGCGGCCACCCAAGTTGCGAGCGCGGGAAAAAGGCGCAAGATCTGCGCCAGCATCGGTCCGCCTTGTCGGCTTTCGCCCATGTGCCAAAGGCCCGTTGCCAGCCCCACGGGGCGGGCGGTGCGGCGGGCAAAGTGCAGTTGCCAGTCTTTTGGGGTGGCGCCAGTCAGCCAGGCCTGAGCGGCGCTTTCGCCACTGGCCAGCGCAATGCCATTGCCCTCCCCGGCAAGAGAGGGGATGACCGCACATTGATCGCCCAGCCGGAAAAGCCCGTCTGGGTCTTGGTGTTGGCGCCAGCCATAAGGCACATTGGCAATGGCATCGATGCGGGTGCGCGCATCAAAATCTGCCATGCGCGCGCCAAAATGGGGGTGGTCTGCCGCCAATTGCTGCAAGAGCGCCGCAGGATCACGCCCTGCGTCTGTTAACAGCGATTTTCGCAGCGCGAGGCAGATATTGGCGGTGCCATCTTCTTGCAGTTCAATTCCGGCATAGCCTTTGTGAAAGACATGCAGCTCAATGGCATTGCCAATCAAGGCGCGGATGGTGGGGCTGGGAAACAATCGGACGCGCAAGCCAAGGGCAGGGTCTTGCGCCAATCGGGGCCGTTCACATCCCTTTATGTCATGTTTGCCTGTTGCGAGAAAAAGCGCTGAAGATTGCGCGCGCACGCTTTCAATATGGCGAACGGCCACGCCTCGTTCAATTCCAGCACCACTGGCGATGGCCTGAGCCACAAGGGCGCTATCCATCGCACGGCGCGACAGGCCATGCCCCATCTGTGGCAGCGGCGCTTCTGCCATCTGCGTGCCCGCAAAAACGCGCAACTGCGTGATGGGATGGCCGCTGATCTCAATGCCCAGCCGCTTCAAGGTTGCCATTGTCTGCCAGCTAACAAAGCCGCCGCACAGGGCGTCGCCAACTTCGGTGTCACGCTCAAGGATCAGCGCACGCACATTGCCCCGCGCCAAGGTGATGGCAGCGGCGCAACCAGCCGGACCGGCGCCAATGATTATCGGATCTGTTCGACGCATAGCCGAAACGGAAATACCCGCTGGACGCGGGCGCCTGAGAGGCCCGCTTCGTCCAGAATGGAGCGCCATTCCGCAGGCCGAAACGCGCGCGCAATGGATAATTGCCCATCTTGGCGGACAATGGGGTGCCACCGCATGATCCGCGCCAAGAGGGGATAGCCCAGCCACGCAAAGCCGTGGCGATGAAGATCATTGATAAACCAGCCGATGCGCGCTTCGGCCTCCATAAACTTCAAAAAGGCAATCAGCTCGTCATGCTGCATATGATGCGCAACAAGGCTGGAGAGAACAACGTCCCAGCCTTGCCCCGCCAAACCGGCATAATCGCCTGTGCG
>JBEDNE010000037.1:0-23999 GCA_041170745.1 Pseudomonadota bacterium | reverse complement strand
CCACTTGCTCGCCCATAAGCCGCTTCAACAAATTCGATATTTCGGCAACCACATCTGGCAATTGCAAGATTTGCGGCCGCAACGTCTGTTGGCGGGAAAAAGCCAATAATTGCCGCGTCAGGCTGGCTGCTCGATTGGCATTGTTCCGAATTTGCTGAATATCATCATAATCAATATCGCCGGGCGCGTGACGCATCAGCATTAAATCACAATGGCCGAGTATGCCCGTGAGAATATTGTTAAAATCATGCGCGACGCCCCCTGCCAATTGGCCCACAGCTTGCATCTTGGTGGCTTGGGCGACTTGAATCTTAAGACGCGTTTCCTCAGTTGAATCCTTCATCGAGAGCAGCACCGCCGCATCGCCAAGGCCTGCAACACTCACCAAAGTGAGGGGCACAGGATCATCAGCTTGGCTTGCCAGGCGCACCGCAATGTCACAGCCCACGGGCTGACCACTGGCATAGCGACGAACGGCATCTGCCACGGCAGCCTTATCTTCGCGAACAACCAAATCGCCCGGATAAATTGGCCGATCTTCGCCCGTTAAACCAACAGCACGGCAAAAGGCATCGTTCAGAAACAAGAAGCGCCCGTCGCGGTCCGTCAGCGCCAATCCGATGGGGAGCTTCGCCAGCATAGCTTGAACATAGGCAACAACGCCTTGATCCGACACGCTGGCCGTTTCCTCATCGAGCAAAAACACCAAAGTATCGCTATCGGGATTGCCGGGATCCCCAGGAATCTGCAGCAGCCTCAGCGGATGGCCTGCTGATCCTTCATGCACAAAGCGGATCGCCCCATTCATATCCCGCTCAAACAAGGATGGAAAATCACGCCCCTCCAGGGCCGTGCCTCTTAGCCCTGTGGCCCGCGAGACAAAGACGGGGCTGGCAATGCGGATATGCCCCTTTGGGCCAATGAGCACGGCCATAACGCCAGCCTCGCCCAAACGCTCTCCCGCGGGTCCGGCCAACAAGCGCTGCGTTTCGGAAACCAGATCAAAGCTGGACGACGCACGAAAGCACCAGATAAGACAATCCTCATCATGGCCTGTGCGCGCCACTTCGACATCCAAAAGCACAGCACCTCGCGGCAGGCGGCGCAACTGCGCGCTCCCATCACGCCACGCTGTCGATGCGAGGGAAGATAGCAGAGCCGCGCGTGTTGGATCACCAATCAGGGCGGGCGGCGCATCTTCGCCTTGAAACCAGTCTTGATAAACTTGGTTGGCGCACCGCAATTCTCCGGACCGATCGGTCACCGCAATCGCGGCAGTCTCCAAATCAGCCATCGACCGAACAAGCTGCCAATCAATTTCAGATCGACTGGCCGTGGCGCCCGGTCGGCGGCGCACCGCGGTTAGGAACGCCAGCACACACACTCCCAACCCCGCCGCCAAGCCTGCGGCAAAACCAACACTCCCCAAGGTCCAGAAAAGCAGCGCCGCGGAAAGCACTGCCGCCAGCCCAATCAGCAGAAACAACCGAACATCTGCGTGTCGCGCGAAACTCGCCAACATGAGGCACCATCCTGATTATACGCACAGGTCAAAGCACGAGAACTCAACGTCTCATGCCCTGTAAACAAACGTCACGCTAATGAATTTTATGCCATCCGCCGCCGGCGCCAGCGGCGGATCAACCAAACGCGCCAGATAATCGTTGCCACGATATAGCCGAACAAGGCGGCGGCGGCCGAAATGACGAACAAACCCCATAACAGCGCGGGAGCAGCACTCGACAAAAGCCAGGCCAGCCAATCGGCAAAGCCCGCACCGCGCGCCATTAATGCTTCAAATTGCGAAACATCGGCCCCCATATGCAGCGTTGCATCCCCAATATATAGCGCCGCTGCAATCAAGAATGGGGTGGTCAACGGATTGCTTAAAAACGTCATCGCTGCCGCTATGGGCACATTGGCCCGAAAGGGCAGCGCCAGCAAAGCCGCACCTGCAATCTGCACACCTGGAACCAACAAGAAAATGCCAACCATGAGCCCCAAAGCAACGCCCCGGGGCACGGACCGGCGCGTAAATCGCCACAAAGCTGGATGGAAGACGCGCTTGGCAAAAGGCCGAAGCACGCGGCTTTTTTCAAAGCTCTCCCGGGCTGGCGCCTGCGCGCGGATCCAGTCCGAGAACCGGCTCATCCCCGATCCTTCAAAATCCGGGCCGCTTCGCGCTTCCAATCCCGTTCTTTAATTGTCTCGCGCTTGTCGTGCGCCTTTTTACCCTTGGCCAATGCCAGCTCCACCTTGGCCCGCCCACGTCCATTAAAATAAATGGACAATGGCACCAGCGTCATTCCTTCGCGCGCCACCGCGCCGTGAAGCTTCTTAATCTCCCGTTCGTGAAGCAAAAGTTTACGGGGCCGCTTGGGTTCATGATTAAACCGATTGCCATGGCTAAACTCAGGGATATTGGCATTGACCAGCCACACTTCCCCATCATTTACTTCGGCATAGCTTTCACCAATTGAGCCTTCGCCAAAGCGCAGAGATTTTACTTCTGTGCCAGTTAGCGCGATGCCGGCCTCGTAACTGTCCTCAATATGATAATCATAGCGGGCACGCCGGTTTTCGGCGACCGTCTGCACCTTATCGAATGTGCTGGGACGCGGACGCGCCATTAGATCAAACCAGCATGGGCAAGACCGGCATCAACCAAGCCGCGTGACGCAGCGGACGCTGGCACCAAGGGAAGGCGCAATTCGTCCGAAAATCCCGGGAGAACGCGGCTCATCGCATATTTGACGGGTGCCGGCGAGGCATCGGTAAACAGGGCGGTGTGCAGCCGGTGGAGCTTATCATTCAACGCCCGCGCTTTGGCATAATCTTCGGCAAGACAGGCGGCCTGCAGTTCGGCGCAAAGCCGCGGGGCGACATTGGCCGTTACAGAAATGCACCCAACGCCACCTGCGGCATTAAAGGCAACCGCCATATCGTCATTGCCCGATAGCTGACAAAAGTCTGTGCCACAGCCAAGCCGATGGTCTGCCACACGCGCCAAATTGCCGCTGGCATCCTTAATTCCAACAATGCTGGGGATTTGAGACAGCCGCGCCACGGTGTCGGGCAGCAGATCCGTCACAGTGCGACCCGGCACGTTATACAGAATAATTGGCAAATCCGACTTTTCGGCCAAATGCGCATAATGGGCGTAAATCCCATCCTGATTGGGCCGGTTGTAATAAGGTGCAACGACTAAAGCGGCCGCAGCGCCCTGCGCTTGGGCAAAGGCCATGTGGCGCACAGCCGTCGCCGTGTCATTTGACCCACAACCTGCAATCACGGGCACCCGACCAGCTGCTTCTTCAATGCACAGCGCGATAACGCGATAATGCTCTTCATAGGACAATGTGGCGCTTTCCCCTGTCGTCCCACAGGGCACGAGCGCACTGGACCCCTGCTCAATTTGCCAGCTCACGAGCCGACGGAAAGCATCCTCATCCACAGCACCATTTCGGAACGGTGTGACCAAGGCCGGAATAGAACCGGAAAACATAACGTTGCCCCTTAGCTCGTAAAATTGCGCACTGGCGAGCAAGTCCTTGCTCCTCAGCTCATTCAGCGCCAAATAAGGAAGCTGACCCTATCATGTCCAGTATGTTGTCTATCAGGATAAATTATCTTTCAGCCAAAACAGGCCTTTTGGCGCTTTTTATGAGCGCATCGCCGCTGGCTGCCCAAAACACACTGGACCAGCTGCCTCCCCCGCCATCTAACGCTGCGCCAGCCACGTCGATCAGCCCGCAAATTTCGCCCGCCGATCCCGTTGCGGCGCCGCTCGCCCAATGGTCTGTCCTGCGGCGTGGCAATGGCTTTGGCTTTGCAAGCTATGCCAATTTCCTCATCGCCCATCGGGATTGGCCAAATGAAGCACAAATGCGCGCGGCAGCAGAACGGGCCATTCGGCCGGGGGTAGATAGCCCGTCACTCATCAGCAGTTTTTTCAGCCACTATCCGCCACAGTCCCCCGCTGCTTGGGTGCGCCTTGCTGAAGCCCAGTTGGCCTTGGGCCAAACCAAAGCCGCCTATGACGCGGCACGGTCTGCATGGACAGGCGGCCTTTTGTCCGCCGATGATGAAACCCGCCTCATGGCAAGGTTCTCCAGTCAGTTAAGCGGTCAGGACCATGATGCCCGGATGGACAAACTGCTCTGGCTGCGCGCAACCAGCGCTGCCTCGCGTCAGTTAAGCTTGACCACCCCTGCCCGACGCCCCGGTTTTGAAGTGCGGCTGGCATTGCTGACAAAGGCACCAGACGCGCCTGACCGTTTGGCCTATGCCACCAGCCCCATTCGCCTCGATCCGGGGTTTATTGCGGATTATATGTGGTGGCTGCGCGCGACGGGCCAGGCTGGTGTCGCCCGACAGATTTTGCGGTTTAACATGCCGATGTCCTCCTATCCGGCATCGCCCGATATTTGGCTGCAGATGTTGCTGCTATCTGCGCAAGACGCGGCCAAAGACGGCCAATGGCAGATGGCCTATGACATTGCGAGCCGTGTGGGCACTGCGTACGTCCCGGGCACCAATGTGCGCGAACGCCCCTTTGCAGAACGAGACGCCTATACTGATCTCACTTGGTTGGCAGCGACGGCAGCGCTTAACCGGCTGAACGAGCCGGCAAAGGCAGCCGCCATGTTTACTCTTTATGCGAGCGCTGCGAAATCGCCTCAAACCCAAGCACGCGGCTGGTATTGGGCGGGGCGAGCGCAGCTTGTGGCGGGAAATGCAGGGGCTGCGCAAAAGGCTTTCGAAAATGCCGCCCGCTTTAGCGATCAATTTCACGGGCAGCTTGCCGCAGAACGCCTCGGCCGTTTGCCCGATGTCACGCATGATGCCATTGACGTGCCTATCACCCCGCAAGATCGGAGCAAATTCTTAAACCGCAGTGTCGTGCGGGCCATGTTGGCACTGGGCCGGGCGGGCAATTGGAACGAACAAAGCCTTTTTGTGCGCAGTATCGCAAATGCTGTCAGCACGGATGCAGACCATATTCTGGCAGCAGACTTGGCGACCCAAGCAGGCCGACCCGATTTAAACGTTCTGGTTGGTCGCAACGCCCGTAATTCTGGCCTTTCCGGCTATATGAAAACGGCCTTTCCGTTAATTGAGGTCCCGCCAGAACATATGCCCAGCTGGAGCATTATTCACGCAATTGCACGCCAAGAAAGCCAGTTTGATCGCGCTGCTGTCAGCCGGGTTGGCGCGCGTGGGTTGATGCAACTTATGCCGGCCACAGCCCGTGCAACCGCGCCGCGGGCGGGCCTGACCTATTCTGAAAATAGATTGAACGAACCAGCCTATAACATCGCGTTGGGGGCCACCTATTTTTCACGGCTCATGCGGGCTTATGACGGATCTTATGTCCTCGCAGTGGCCGCATATAATGCGGGCCCAGGCAATGTGAATCGTTGGCTCCGGACCTTGGGCGACCCGCGGCAAGATCGCGATGTTCTAGAATGGATTGAAGCCATCCCCTTTTCTGAGACCCGCAATTATGTGCAACGCGTGCTCGAAAATGCGGTTGTGTATGATGCGCTAAACCCAGAAAAGGCCAATGTGCGGAGCAACACCCCTCTTTCCACCTATCTCGGCAAGCGATATCCCGGCTAAGTGGACAAGCCCAATTACATCACCCCGCAAGGCTTTGCAGATCTTAAGGCGCGGTATCATGCCTTATTTGCCGTGGAACGCCCGAAACTGGTTGAAACTGTCTCTTGGGCCGCGGGCAATGGCGACCGATCAGAAAATGGGGATTATATTTACGGCAAAAAGCGCCTGCGCGAGATAGACCGGGAACTGGGCTGGCTGTCCAAAAGGATAAAGGCCGCCCGTGTCGTCGATCCTGCACTTCAACCAGACAAGTCAGTTATCCTGTTTGGCGCAACAGTCACCTTGGCCGATGAGGAGGATAATCACCGTATCATCACGCTTGTCGGTGATGATGAGGCAGATGCCGCACATGGGCGTGTCGGCTGGAATTCTCCCATTGCCCGCGCGGTGCGTGGGGCTCGGCTGGGCGATGTGCGTCGCCTAACGCTGCCCGCAGGTGCCATAGATTATGAAGTTCTGGCGATTTCCTATCCCGCCTCTTAAGGGCCCGAACGCGGACCAAAGGCCAATTCCGCCAAATACGCCAATTCAGGGTCCAAAAGGGGTGGACGCATATCAATGCCGTGTTCAAGCTGGTCGGCAACAGCTTGCAAAACGGCCATTCGAGCGGCCTTTTTATGATTTCCATCAATTATGGTCCACGGCGCCCAGCGTGTATTGCACTGGGCAAACATATCGGCATAGGCTGTCAAATACTCCAAGCGACGCGCCCGATTGCGATAGTCTTCCGGCCCTGTTTTCCAGCGCTTCCACGGATCATCCAAGCGCGCCTTCAGCCGCTTGTCCTGCTCATCTTCTGTCACATGCATAAAAATTTTGATGAGCGTTGTCCCCATATCGCATTGCTGGGCCTCAAACTCGTTAATCGCATCATAGGCCCGCTGCCAATCAGCCTCGCTGCACAAAGCCTCAACGCGTTCTACCAAAACACGGCCATACCAGCTCCGGTCAAACACACTAATGGTTCCACGCGCCGGCACGCGCTGCCAAAAACGCCATAGAAAATGGCGGTCTGCTTCGTCGGCTTTAGGAGCGCCAACTGACCAAACATCAAACCAACGGGCATCCCAACACGCTGTCAGCCGCCGAATGACCCCGCCTTTGCCTGACGCGTCCCAACCTTCAACGGCAATCATCGCGCGACCGCCATTGAGAATATAGGCCGCCTGTATCCGCTCCAGCCGCCGCTGAAGCTGCTTTAAATCCGCCTTATAATCGCCAGCATAGCGATGGCCGGACTCAAACTGGCTAAGATCTACTGACATGCAGCCAGCCTAAAAGGCGCACAGGCGCGCAAGCAAGGCGGAATAACCACCCTGCCTGCCCTGTATCGGGACGCTTTAAACCAGATTAGCTTTTGGGCTGATCAACAACCCGGATATTCAGCTCGCGCAGCTGCTTTGCTGTGACAGGCCCTGGCGCGCCCATCATCAAATCTTCGGCCTTTTGGTTCATCGGGAAGACAATGACTTCGCGGATATTGGGTTCATCCGCCAGCAGCATCACGATCCGGTCAATGCCCGGAGCCGAACCGCCGTGCGGTGGCGCGCCATATTTGAAGGCATTGATCATGCCAGCGAAATTGGTGTCGACATCTTCCTTGGAATAGCCGGCAATTTCAAAAGCCTTGTACATGATTTCAGGGCGATGGTTGCGGATTGCGCCCGACGACAATTCCACGCCATTGCAGACGATGTCATACTGATACGCCAAAATGTCCAACGGATCCTTGGTTTCCAGCGCTTCCAGCTCGCCCTGCGGCATCGAGAAAGGATTGTGCGAGAAGTCGACCTTCTTGGCGTCCTCATCATATTCAAACATCGGGAAATCGACGATCCAGCAGAATTCAAAGCAATTGGGATCAATCAGGCCCAGTTGCTCGGCAACACGCGTCCGCGCGGCACCTGCCAATTTGGCGGCTTGACCTTCCTTGCCAGCGGCAAAGAACAGGCCATCATCCGGACCAAGGCCCAGCGCGTCATAAATGGCCGCCATGCCCTCTTCGCCATGGTTCTTGGCAATCGGGCCGCCAAATTCGCCACCCTTGCGCGTCACATAGCCAAGGCCAGCATGGCCCTCACTGCGCGCCCAATCATTCATATCATCAAAGAATTTGCGGCTCTTATCCGCCGTATTCGGCGCCGGAATGGCGCGAACCACGCCACCGCCTTCAACAATCCGCTCAAACAGGCCAAAGCCTGATTTGGTGAAATGCTGGGTCACATCCGTAATGATCAGCGGGTTGCGCAGATCCGGCTTGTCGCTGCCATATTTCAGCATGGCTTCACGATAGGGAATGCGCGGGAAAGGCGCGGCACTGACGCGGCGGCCATTCGCAAATTCTTCAAACACGCCGTGCAACACGGGTTCAATCGCGTTGAACACATCGTCTTGCGTCACAAAGCTCATTTCAAAATCGAGCTGGTAAAATTCGCCCGGCGAACGATCGGCCCGCGCATCTTCATCGCGGAAGCACGGCGCAATTTGGAAATAGCGGTCAAAGCCCGCCACCATTAGCAGCTGCTTAAACATTTGCGGTGCTTGCGGCAGCGCATAGAATTTACCGGGATGGACGCGGCTGGGCACCAGATAATCGCGCGCGCCTTCGGGCGAGGAGGCCGTCAGAATTGGCGTCTGAAACTCGGTAAAGCCTTGACCAATCATGCGCTGGCGAATGGAGGAAATCACCTGCGAGCGCAGAACGATATTGTTGTGCAACCGTTCACGGCGCAAATCGAGGAACCGATACCGCAGGCGAATGTCTTCGGGATATTCGGCATCGCCAAAGACGGGCATGGGCAATTCTTGTGCCGCGGACTGGACAGACACGTCGCGGGCGCGCACTTCAATTTCACCCGTGGGCAAATTGGCATTTACCGTTTCCGCCGCACGCGCCACGACATCGCCCGTGATGGTAACGACGGACTCAGCACGCATCTTTTCCAAAACCTTAAAGGCTTCAGAATCCACATCGGTCACAATTTGCGTCAGACCATAATGGTCGCGCAGGTCGACAAACAGCAGATTGCCATGGTCGCGCTTACGGTGAATCCAGCCCGAAAGACGGACAGTTGAGCCTACATCGGATTTGCGCAGCTGGGCGCAATTGTGCGAACGATAAATATGCATGACGCGCCTAGACGGTTGCAGGCGCGATTTGTCAAGAAAAAGGGCACATCAACGGGCAAAGACTCATGGATTTCTTCGCGCCCGCCGCAGTTTGACTGGCGCTCTGGCGCCAACCTCGCTAGGCGGGCTGACTATGAAGATTCATGATCTCGTGACCACAACGGAAGCACTGGCAGAACTCTGTGACCGCTGGGCGCAATCGCCTTTTATTGCAGTCGATACAGAATTCATGCGCGAGAACACCTATTGGCCCGACTTATGCTTGATCCAAGTCGCGGATGAAAAGGATGCGGCCGCCATTGATCCCAAGGCGGACGGGCTCGATTTACAGCCCCTTCTCAATCTATTGACGGACAATGAAGATGTGCTGAAGGTCGTCCATGCTGGCGGCCAAGATATTGAAATTATATGTAATTTAACGGGCAAGACGCCGCACCCCATGTTTGATACGCAAATTGCGGCCATGGCTTTGGGCCAAGGCGAGCAAGTGGGATATTCAAACCTCGTAGACAGCTGGCTTGGCATTCAGCTTGATAAGGGTGCCCGATTTACAGATTGGGCCCGCCGTCCCTTAGAGCAGCGGCAAATAGATTATGCCATTGGTGATGTTACGCATCTGGCAGCCATTTTTCCGCAAATGTTGGAAAAGCTGCGGAAGACTGGCCGTGGCGTTTGGCTCAATGATGAAATGGAGCGCATTGCGGATCCGTCCAACTATGTGACCGACCCCCAAACTGCGTGGAAGCGCGTAAAAGTTTCAAGCCGCAAGCCAGACGTGCTGGGGCGTCTCAAGGCCTTGGCCGCGTGGCGCGAAGTGGAAGCGCGGGGCAAAAACATCCCCCGTGGGCGAATTATGAAGGATGAAACCTTAGCCGACGTCGCTATGCACCCGCCGCGACACCAGCAAGATTTGTCTCGCGTGCGTGGTCTATCTGCCTCATGGGCTGGAAATGATATTGGCGGCCGATTAATGGATGCCATTGCTGCGGCAAAGCCTCTCAGCGCAGAGGAAATGCCCAGCCGCGATGATCGCAAGCCCGGTCTTGGCAAAGAAGGCGCTTTGGTCGCTGACCTTTTGAAACTTCTTCTCAAAATCCGCGCGCGCGATATTGATGTCGCCCCTCGCTTGCTCGCCCGTTCTGATGAACTTGATCTGCTGGCCGCTGGTCAAAAATCTGGCCTAGCGGTTCTCGAGAGCTGGAGATTTGAACAATTTGGGCAAGACGCGCTTGACCTTGTGGAGGGCCGTCTGGCCTTTGCTGTGGTCAATGGGCGGTTGAAAATCACGCGGATCGAAGACAGCCCTGAAGCGGCCTAAGCCAAGTCCTTTATCTCAACGGCAAACCGCGCACCCAAATGGCCTGCTAAAGCTTTTAACCTGCGCTGCACCTGATCGCTCGCCAAAACGGCGTGTGATGGGGCAATGGTCAGCACCAGCTTATCTGCCTGCCGCACCAATTGGCTATGCTGCAGCGCCTCAGCCGTTCCGCCACTCAGGCGTTGCGCAAGGCGAATGGCAAGCCCCCAGCTTTTCGCCATGGCCCTCTCATCAGGCGAAATCAGAGCAAGAATTGGCTTGGGAATATCGTCCCCACCCCCAAAGCTGGCGTGGAGCGCCATGGCCAATAAGGCGCGGTCGCGGTGTGAGGCCCCCGTCCACCCCCCGTGCAAAGCAAGGTCAACACCACGCTCTGCCCGAAATTCTGGATTGGCTTGCCATGCCACATCGCCCAGCAAACATGCAGCCTCGCGCACCCGCGCATCTGCCGTTGGCTCCTCTGTAAACAAGGGCCGGATCCATGTGTGAATGACGCGCCCATGCTCTTGAAAACGCCCCAGCCGCGCGCCTTCGGCACGCGCTTCTTCTAACAACGGGTCCATCGCCCGTTCGGATTTTGAAAGCCGCTGAAACAGCAAACCTTCGCGCAGGCCATTGGCGCAGGTAACCAAGCGAGCAGGCTTAATCAGGCGGACAAGTGCTGCCAGAAGTGCGGCTGAATCATTCAATCCGCCGACGCGGGAAGCTGAAATAGAGGGGATTTCCTTGGCAATAGATTTATCAATCTGCGCGGTCATCCGCATCAAACGCGACGCCTGATTTGGCGCCAGTTCATAGCTGGAGAGGATCGGCAATGGATAGCCTGTCTTGTGCATATGCAGGCGCGCCAAAGTCCGCCAACTGCCGCCCACCATGTAAAATGGCCGCCCCTCACCTTCCCGCAACCAAGCCTCGTGCCCCTTCACCATTTGCGCAAGAGCGCGGTTCAGCCCATTTGGCCCCAATTGGCGCAGTGCAGGTATCTTCAGCGACCCCAGCGGCAATGAGAGTTTGCCCAACACCTCGCCCGCCCGAATACGCACAAGCTCTAGGCTGCCTCCCCCCAGATCCCCGGCAATGCCATCTGCATCCGCGATCGTTGAGATGACGCCATAGCCGGCGGCCATGGCCTCTTCTTCGCCACTTAAGACCCGGGGCGAGAAGCCCAAATCGGCAACAGATTGCAAAAATGCAGCTCCATTGCCGGCTTCACGCACAGCAGCAGTTGCCACCACCTGCACATCGGCAACGCCCATCATATCCAGCAGATGCCGGAACCGTGCCAGAGCTTGGAGTGATGCTGTCATGGCGCGCTCAGACAGCAACCCGCCCTGATCCAGTCCCTTGCCAAGCCCAGCCAGCAGCTTTTCATTGTACAGCGCAAAGGGCGCGCGTGCCGGGCCGCCATAGACAACCAGCCGAACTGAATTAGACCCAATATCAATAATGGCGGCGCGCCGCTTAATGCTCATGCCGACCTGTTCAGGCTAAGTTTCGGCACCCCGTCACTCGAGGCCAATGCCTGTCCACGACCAGACAAGGATGGATTGGTCATAAAATATCTGTGCAAGTTAAAGGGCTTATCACCGGGTTGAACCCGCACATAGCTGCCATCCGGCTGCAAGGTCCAGCTTTGTTCATTGTCAATCAGGTTGGCGACCATCACCTGATCGAGCACCTGATCATGGACAGTAAGATTTTCAATTGGCAGTGCATATTCCACCCGGCGGTCAAAATTGCGCTGCATCCAATCTGCTGAGGAAATGAAGACGCGCGCCTTGCGATTGGGCAAGTCTGCGCCATTACCAAAGCACCAAATGCGGCTATGCTCCAAAAATCGTCCGACAACTGATTTTACGCGAATTGTCTCAGACATACCGGGCACACCAGGCCGCAAGCAGCATATTCCTCGAATGACCAAGTCAATTTGAACGCCAGCACCACTTGCTTCATAAAGTTTTTCAATGATGGCAGGGTCTACTAAGCTGTTCATCTTCGCCCAAATCACGCCGGGGCGCCCAGCCCGCACATGGGCAATTTCATCATCAATCAGCGTCATTAAATCATTGCGCAAATCCCGCGGACTCATGCTCAACACTTCAAGCTTACTCGGCTCCACATAGCCGGTAATGTAATTGAACAACTGGGCCGCATCTCGCCCAATTCGCGGATCCGCCGTGAAGAAGCTGAGGTCAGTGTAAATCCGTGCTGTTACCGGGTGGTAATTGCCCGTCCCAAAGTGGCAATAGGTCCGCACACCTTTGGCCTCGCGCCGAATAACCATGGAAATTTTGGCGTGGGTTTTCCAGTCAATAAAGCCGTAGACAACTTGGACGCCCGCGCGTTCCAACTGCGAGGCCCAATGCAGGTTCTGCTCCTCATCAAAGCGGGCCTTTAGCTCCACCACTGCAGTGACAGACTTGCCAGCCTCTGCTGCATCACACAGCGCCCGAATAACAGCGGATTGCTTGCCTGCGCGATACAAAGTTTGCTTGATGGCAACCACATCCGGGTCAGCCGCTGCCTGATTAAGAAAGGCGAGAACAACATCAAATGTTTCATAAGGATGGTGAACAATGATGTCCTTTTGCCGAATGGCGGCAAAACAATCCCCATCATGTTCCCGAATACGTTCAGGGAAACGCGCAGCATAAGGCTGGAATTTCAGATCGGGGCGGTCTTCATCGACCAGCTGGCTCAAATCCCCCATCCCAAGAAAGCCGTCGGTTTCCGCGACAAACGCCTGATCACCGCCCAATTCCCGGCGGACCAGCTGGGCCAATTCTTCGGGCATGCCCGCTTCTACTTTCAGCCGGATAACACGCCCGCGCCGCCGCCGCTTAATGGCGCTGCGGAAATAGCGCACCAGATCCTCGGCCTCTTCCTCAATTTCAATATCACTATCGCGAATGATGCGAAAAGCGCCTGAGCCTCGCCGCTCGAAGCCCGGAAAAAGCCGGTCAGAAAAATGGCGGATCACAGTTTCAATAGCAATATAGCGCGCCTGCGCCCCCGCCAAACGCACAAAACGCGGGACAGAAGCGGGTATCATTACCAATTCGCGCACGGTTTCTCCATCCGACACGCGGCGCAAATCAAAAACCAAACTCAACCCTTGATTGGGAATGAAGGGAAAAGGGTGAGCCGGGTCTAGCGCCTGTGGGGTGAGCACTGGAAAAATCTGATCGCTAAAATAGCGGAGCAAATCAGGGTCGTCTAAATTTGCCAGCGCGTCCTGATCTAAGACTTGAATGCCCGCCTCGGCCAACAGCCCGCGCAGATGACGCCATTGCGCTTGTTGCTCGCGCATCAACGCGGCAGCTTCGGCTTCAATTGCGGCCATTTGCTGGGCGGGAGTCAGGCCATCAATAGATCGCTGGTCAATCCCCTGCACCATTTGGCCGCGCAGGCCTGCCACACGCACCATGTAAAATTCATCAAGGTTGCTGCCCGAAATGGATAAGAAGCGAAGCCGCTCAAGCAAAGGATGGGCGGGATTGCGGGCTTCTTCCAACACCCGCCAATTGAATTGCAGCCAGCTTAGCTCACGATTGAAAAACCGTCGCTCCTGCCCGCTCGCGCCAACGGTCTCCTGCCATGTCTCAGTCGATTTCGGCTTCATCCCCAGAGTGTTCACGCCTTCCCCCCTGACTGTCAATCAAATGCGCCGATTCAAGCGCCTGACGCACAAGAGGAAGAGTTATGGCCCGCTTTTGTGACAAAGACGCGGCATCAATGGCATCTGCGGCCCGCTCTAGGGCAATATAGCTGCGCTCCAATCGCGCCGCGGCATAGGCAGCACTATCCGCCATGAGCGCCAATCCGCGTTTCGCCAGCAATTTGACAAGCAACGCCTCGGCCAAGGGCACATCTGGCGCAGAAATGTGAAGCACCGGCGTTGCGTGCAGCCGTGACCGCAAATCAGGCAATCGAACGGCCCAGAGCGGCGGCGCATTCTCGGCAATCAGCAACAACGGCGTGCGGTTTTCTTGCGCAGAATTCCAAGCGTGAAACACCATATCCTCAGGCCGCTGGTCTGCATCGTCAATGACGTGCGCCTGTGTTCTCGCTGCAAAAATACGGCCCAATAGGCTTTTGCCTGATTTTCGAGGGCCCGTCAGCAGGGCCACGCGCACTGGCCAGCTGCCGGGGCTTTCCAGATGGCGGACAGCCGCGTGATTTGCCTCGGTTACAATGAAGTCCGACGTTTCTTCTTCCGCCGGCCAATCAAATGGCAATCCAAACTGGTTCATAATGCTGGATTATCGCCGGATACGCAGCGTGTCACCCGACAGACTGACACGATAGCCACGCGCTGCCAGTGCGGCACGCAGCGACTCTGCATCGCCATCAAAGGTCACACGCATCACCGAGACACCGCCAAGCGCAAGGCTCGTGGTGCTGGCGGCCCGCACGCCCGCAATACTGCGCAGCGCAGACTCTGCCGCAGGCACGCTGCCGACATCTGGCGAGTCAAACTGAACAAGGAAGTTGCGGCTCTGAACGGCAGACGCGCCCCCTTGCTCCGTACCCAAGCCGTCGCTTGTGATTGCGGCCTCGTCTGTTGCGGAGACATCTTCCAAAGCCTCGTTTTCAACAGGTTGCTCGATGACCAAAGACGTGTCAGGCCGCAAAACACCGCGGGCGAGTGCGGCTGCATAAATGGCATCAAGCCGTTTCACGCCCGCGTCGAGCAATTTGGGCAGACCTGCCGCCGAACTGACGCGCAGCGTGACATGGCCCAAGGGCTTTTTATCAGGACCAAAAAAGGCCGAAAAATGCCCAATAATTGGTCCACCCGGATAGACGCGCTGGAGCCGCACCTGCGGCACGATAACATCAGCCGCGCCATATTGATCAAGCAGCATACGCCACCAACGCCGTCCGGGCCGTGTGGTTTGCGCCGCTGTTAACAGCAGAGGATCAGCGCCATTGCCCGTGGGCCGCACATAATCAATCACGCTATCAGACGTGCGATATCGGGCCCATGCCTTTTGCCAATCGGTCCGCATTTCAAAGCTTTGCGCGACACCACCACTAATTTGCACGGGAATAACCAGCAGCGGAGCTGATCTTTGGCCCTGCCCTGCAACACCCAGGACTGAACCTGTGCGGACCCGATCAAACAAAATGCCCAAGCGGGCAATGTAGCGGTTGGGGCCAATTTGCTCGTCCTCAACCACAATGCCGGAGACCATCGAATCCAGTTCAGTATCTGTCAGACCCGGGGCGGCCGTCCCATGGGTTTGTTCCCATAGCTTTTTCCAGCCAAGGCGCTGCGCCTCACGCCAACCACGCATGCGCGCCATATCGGCCGTGCGAGCAGCCACATCGACGGAAATACCCGTCACTTCAAAAGTGCTGGCACTGTCAATGGGGGCGACTCCACGATCATTGCCCTCCAATTGGGCATAGACGGCCACGCCCAATGCCCCACAAGCGAGCGCGAGGGCGAAAGGAACCATCCGAAAAGAGCGCAAAGTGCGTGTCACGCGCGCCTTTTGACGAGTTGGGCGTGGAATTCCAAGTGCGATAACGCTAGCAGCCAGAAAATGGACACCAAAAACACCTCCGCCGAACCCTATACCTATGCCCAAGCCGGTGTCTCTATTGCCGCTGGCAACGCCTTGGTGCGCGCCATTGCGCCGCTTGCCAAATCCACCCGTCGCCCCGGTGCAGACGCAGATTTAGGCGGTTTTGGCGGATTCTTTGATCTAAAGGCGGCAGGCTTTTCAGACCCTCTTTTGGTTGCCGCCAATGATGGCGTGGGCACAAAGCTAAAACTGGCCATCGATTCGGGCAAACATGATGGTGTCGGCATTGATCTGGTTGCCATGTGCGCCAATGACTTGATTGTGCAGGGTGCCGAGCCGCTTTTCTTCCTTGATTATTATGCGACAGGCAAATTGGACACGCAGGTTGCCGAGGCTGTGGTTGCCAGCATTGCCGAGGGCTGCCGTCAAGCAGGTTGCGCGCTCATTGGTGGCGAAACTGCCGAAATGCCCGGCATGTACAGCGAGGGCGATTATGATCTGGCTGGCTTTTGCGTCGGCGCAGTAGAACGCTCCGACGTTTTGACAGCGGATAAGGTGGCTGAAGGCGATGTGATCTTGGGCCTCGCGTCTTCGGGCGTCCACTCCAACGGGTTCTCGCTGGTCCGCCGTTTGGCCGCCGATAAGGGCTGGAAACTCGACCGCCCTGCCCTGTTCGATCAAGAAGTGCTGTTGATTGATGCACTTATGGCCCCCACGCGCATTTACGTCCGCGCGCTACTGCCGCTGGTGCGGGCAGGCCTGGTGCACGCTATGGCGCACATCACAGGCGGCGGATTGCTGGAAAACATCCCCCGCGTGTTGCCTAAGGGCTTGCACGCCCATGTTGACGCCGATTCATGGGAACAGCCGCGCTTGATGGCTTTCTTGCAGGCCCAAGGGAATATTGAGCCCGAAGAAATGGCCCGCACGTTCAACTGCGGCATTGGCATGGCTGTGGTCGTGGCCGCAGAAGATGAAGCCAAGGCAATTGCGGCACTGGCAGAGGCAGGCGAACAGGCTGTTCGCATTGGCCATATTGCGGCGGGCGATAAGGGCTGCACTGTCTCTGGCCAGCAAGGCACGTGGAGCGCCAAGGCCAATTGGCGCGCAACCCACCATGGCTAAGGCCCGGATCGCCGTTCTTATTTCGGGCCGAGGCTCAAATATGGCGGCGCTGGTCTATGCCGCCAAGCAGCCAGATTGCCCTTATGAAATCATATTGGTCGCGGCGAATGACCCTGATGCTGCCGGGCTAAAACTGGCAGCTGCCGAAGGTATTTCGACCTTTGGCCAAAGCCATAAAGGCATGAAGCGCGTGGAATTTGACGCATTGCTCGATGCGGAAATTCGCCGTGTCGGTGCCGATTTTATTGCGTTGGCCGGCTATATGCGGCTTCTATCCCCAGAATTTGTAGGGAAGTGGGAAGGCCGGATGGTCAACATTCACCCCTCGCTCTTGCCCAAGTATAAGGGGCTCGACACCCATGCGCGCGCGTTGGCCGCCGGTGACTGTGTCGCGGGATGCAGCGTCCATGTTGTGACTGCTGAACTGGATGATGGGCCTGTCCTTGCGCAAACTGAAGTGGCGATTTTCCCGGACGATACGCCCGATAGCCTGGCTGCGCGCGTCTTGATTGCGGAACACCAAACCTATTCCCGTGCATTGGCAGATTTTGTGCGCGCCAAAGCGCAACAGACCTAACCGCTTAGGCCCGCCCTAGATCCTTTGATACCCAATCCACCAGCGCCCGCACCTTTTTCTGCCGCCATTGCGGCAAGGGGGCGATAAGCCAAAAACCATTTGCGCTGGGCTTCGCATTATCAAGCGCCCGCACACGTCCCGATGCCAAATCTGCCTCGGCCAACAGCAGCGGCACCTGCGCGCGTCCAAAGCCATTGGCAGCAGCATCAATGGCAAGCCCCGCATCAGCCACGCGCAACACAGCTTCTTCCGCGGCCTCACAGCCCGGCCAACTAATCAGCGTGTCGCTACCGCCCTCAGGCGCTGTCACCAGCACGGTGGCCCCATCTGCTAATTTCAGCCCTTCATGATTGCCCGGCCCCTCGCCATAGACAATTGCAAGATCGAGATTGGCCTCAGTAAACTCGGGAGGCGTATCTGCAGCAATAATCACAAAGCGAACCTCTGGGTCCGTCCGGCCATAGGCGGCAAGGCGCGGCGCCAACCACTTGGCCGTAAAGTCGCGGGGGGCGGCAATGGTCAGTGAATTGGAAGATTGGCCCGCCTGCATGGCCCGCACCGATTCCTCAAACTGAAGAAAGCCAGCGCGCAGGGCGTCCAGGCCATTTTCAGCCTCAGGCGTTAACTCCAGGCCTTTGGGGGTCCGGCGAAACAAGACGACCCCCAGAACATCTTCCAAAGCACGAATTTGCTGGCCAACTGCAGCAGGCGTCACCGCCAGTTCATCCGCCGCACGTGTAAAGCTTAAATGCCGGGCCGCCGCATCAAATACGCGCAGCCCGTTTAAAGGCAGCAGTGTCCGCTTCATCCCTGCACCACGGGCGCACGCAGCTCAAACCGTGGGATTGCGACATCAAACATGGCGCCATCTTCACCCAACATGCGATAACTGCCAACCATCGTGCCAGACGATGTGGTCAACGGGCAGCCCGAAACATAATCATAGCTTTGCCCCGGCTCGATAATGGGTTGCTCGCCAATCACGCCCTCGCCCTGCACAATTTGCAGCGCGCCGCGCCCATCTACAATTTCCCAACGCCGCGTCAGCAACTGAACGGTCATCAGCCCCGCATTTTGAACGCGGATGTGATAAGCCCAAAACCAGCGTCCGCCTGCCGGTTGGGATTGCTCGGGCAAATAATTGGCCGAGACGCGGACCTTTATGCCCCGCGTTTCCGCGACATAGGGAAATAAAGCGTCGATCACAGCCCAACCGCGCGCAACGCCTGATCCAAATCTTCGATCAAGTCTTGCGGATCTTCCAGACCAACATTCAAGCGCAACATACCTTCCTCAACGCCCATTTCGGCGCGAACCTCGGGGCCAACACTGTGATGTGTGGTCGAGGCCGGGTGCGTCATGAGCGACCGAGAATCTCCAATATTATTTGAAATATCAATGAGTTGCAGTTCATTCAGGAGGGCCATTGCCTGCGCCCGTCCGCCATCAACACCAAAAGCAAAAATCGACCCACAGGCTGACATCTGCTTCATCGCCAATGCGTGCTGTGGATGGCTTTCCAACCCCGGGTGCATAATCTTAGGGACGCGCGTTTCCAAAAAGCGGCCAACGGCCATCGCATTTTCAGATTGGCGACGAATGCGCAAATCAAGCGTCTCAAGGCCCTTTAGCACAACCCACGCATTGAACGGCGAGATATTGGGCCCAGTATTGCGCTGAAAGGGCAGCAGCTTTTCTTCCATAAACTGCGCGCTTGCCGCAACGGCCCCAGCCAGAACCCGCCCCTGACCGTCCATCATCTTTGTGGCTGAATAGGCAACGACATCCGCGCCAAAGTCCATTGGCCGCTGAATAGCCGATGTGGCAAAGGCATTGTCGACAACCGTTGTAATTCCGTGCGCTTTGGCAAGCCCACACACAAAAGCCAAATCCACAATGTCCATTGTCGGATTGGCGGGTGTTTCAAAGAAAAACACCTTCGTATTCGGGCGGATTGCCGCCTCCCATTGGGCATTGTCACGGCTGTCTATTGTCGTTGTTTCAATGCCAAATTTGGGGAACAAATTGTCCGTCAGCCAGCGGCAAGACCCGAAAGCCGCGCGTGCCGCCACCACATGATCGCCTTGCTGCAATTGGCACAGTAGCGCGGTTGTCATCGCCGCCATACCTGTGGCTTGGCAGCGCGCCGCTTCCGCTCCTTCTAGCAAGGCAATGCGTTCTTCCAACATTTCGACAGTTGGATTCTGCAGGCGGGAATAGGTCATCCCCGGCGCTTCACCGGCGAAGCGCGCAGCAACGGCCTCGGCGCTGTCATAGCTATAGCCCGACGTCAGGAACAGCGCCTCGGATGTTTCCCCCTGCTCCGATCGCCATGTGCCACCGCGCACCGCCTGTGTTGCGGGGCGCCAATTGCGGGTGATGGAGCGGTTTTGACCAGTGGTGCGTTTCATAACTCTGCTTTGCCCCGTTCAGGCTCTAGGATCAAGGAAAAGGGCAGCTCTGCCCGTGCTTAAAGCACCGCGCGAACAGCATCCCCCATGGCCCGCGTTGAGAGAGTGCCTCCCAGATCAGGCGAACGCGCGCCCAAGGCCAAGGCCTTAGCAACGGCGGCCTCAATACGATCAGCGGCTTCGGGTTGGTTGAGCGAATAGCGCAGCATCATGGCAGCTGACAAAATGGTCGCAAGCGGATTGGCCTTGCCCTGCCCGGCAATATCCGGGGCTGAGCCATGAATTGGCTCATACAGGCCCTTTTGATTCACATCGAGCGAAGCTGATGGCAGCATCCCAATTGACCCCGCACACATGCTGGCCTGATCTGACAAAATATCGCCAAACAAATTGCCTGTCACAATCACATCAAATTGACCGGGATTGCGCACCAGCTGCATAGCTGCATTGTCGACATACATATGGCTCAGCTCAATATCGGGATAATCCGCCGCCGTTTCGATCACCACATCCCGCCAAAGCTGAGATGTTTCGAGCACATTGGCTTTATCAACCGAGCATAGCTTGCCGCCACGCGCGCGTGCTGTTTCAAAGCCAATCCGTGCGATACGGCGGACCTCCTCCTCATTATAGGCCATAACGTCATAGCCTTCGCGCAGGCCCGAGGCTGTTGTCCGCATCCCCTTTTCACCAAAATAGACATCGCCATTCAATTCACGGACAATGACCATGTCGATCTGACTGGCAACTTCCGGACGCAAGGCGGACGCATCCGCCAGTTCAGGAAAGAGCTTCGCCGGGCGCAAATTTGCAAAGAGTGACAGATGGCGGCGCAACCCCAAAATGGCCTGCTCAGGCCGCAAATGCCGCTCCAGCCGATCACAATCGGGATCTCCCACTGCGCCAAACAGAATGGCATCCGCGCGCTCGGCGATTTCCAGCGTTGCTTGCGGTAACGGGTGACCCATTGCCTTATACGCGGCCCCGCCAACAAGACCTTCCTCAAATTCAAGGCCGGGCAAGTTGAGTGCGTCGAGCACCAGCCGCGCCTCGGCAATGACTTCAGGGCCAATCCCGTCACCGGGGAACAAAGCAACGCGCATCATTTATCTCCGTTTCTGGCGCGCAAATGGCCGCCCGCAGCAATTTACGCAACTGCCCTTTTGAAACGTTCCATCATTCTTTCGCGCGCTGGCAGAATATCTCGGCGTCGATCGGCCAAGAGATGACGGGCAAGTTGCGCCCCATTGGCAGTTAAACCCGCGATAACCGAGGGCCAATCTTCCTCCGCCACTGGCAAAGTGCTGCCATAGCCCAAAGACCGCATCAATAGCCGTTCAAAATTGACCATGGCGCCTGCCCAGCGGCGCGCACTGGGGGCCGCGGCAATTGCGCAGAGCAATCCATCCATTGCGTCAAAGACATCGGGAAATGGCTCTTCCTCAGGCAAACAGGCCGCAACCAATGCGCAAGTCCAATCAATCCCAACAGCTGCCAAAGGCTCAGTCATCAGCGGGGCACGCGAGTCAACAAGCTCCACGTCCAGGCTTGCGAGTTGATCGGGATGGCGCTGGCGGCGATCCGCTGTAATCTTGTTGCCCGGCACCAACACAGGCCGAAGCGCGCGCGACCGACCGGCACGGACATAGCCTGCGACAAGCCCTTTATCGGGCGTCAACACACGCGCGATAACGCCATGCTCGCCATGCGATCGAACGCTGCAGAGAAGAGCCAATGACCTATGCTGCACAGGCGTTTAAGCAATGATATCTGGGATTAGGTGAGATTCCAGCGCTGCTATCTGATCCCGCAGGGCCAGTTTACGCCTCTTGAACCGCGCAAGTTGAAGCTGATCTGGCACACTGGACTGCGCCAAAGCTTGGATCGCTATATCCAGGTCACGATGCTCAATCTTCAGGGCTTCGAGCCGTGATTGTAACATCTGACTTTGCATGGCGTCTCCTTTGGAGCGGCAAGCCTAGTCGTGATTTGAAACTCCGACAAGCCAATGAGATGTTGGCAATCCTCGCCCGCAAAGCCAAGCGCGGCGACCATTTGATATTTAACACAAGACAGGCGTTAAAATTGGTGATCTACTCCTCTTGCTGACCACGAAAGGAGAGTCGCTTATGGAAATGAACCATATGAACTCGTTGGAAGCGAAACACGCGCAATTAGATGCGCTTATCAAGCAAGAAACGCTACGTCCTCTGCCAAACCAAGCTCAGCTGGCGCTGCTGAAAAAGCGAAAGCTGAAAATTAAGGAACAGATGAGCCAAGCTTAAACAGCGGGAGAAGCGCGCAGGCGCGATATTACCCGATTTTAAGCCCGGGCCTGCGCGCGACAACCTGCCGGAGATAGGGCGGTGTTACGCTTGGTTTTTGTTCGCGACGAACGCGCTTTGGGTCAACCTCTTTGTCAAATGAGATTCTCATTCGTCCATCTGTGACCCAAACTACTCTGCCAGATAACGGATCAATGCCACGCATTTCCACGCGAACCTGCGTGCCAACAACAAATAAGACTGAAGTTTCCGCCATCATGCCTGATGGAGAAAGATTGCGCACACGCACGGTTTCTTGCGCGACCCCGCCTAGGACACCCACTTGGGCAAGCAGAAACAGGCTGTCGCGGCTCTCGCTGCGCAGTCCACGCGACGCTGCAGACTCAAGATCATCTGGATTTGGCCCGGTCATACATCATGACCTAGGTCCAAAAGGTTGAAAAAGTCGTAACGACTAAGGCCGAGGCTATTCGTCGCGCGAGATTTTTTCGTTCCGCTCATGCGCAGACTGGGCTTCGACTGTCATCGTCGCAATGGGCCGCGCTTCAAGACGCCCCAAGGAGATGGGTTCGCCCGTCACCTCGCAATAGCCATATTCCCCTTCATCAATGCGACGCAAAGCCGCATCAATTTTGGCAATCAATTTGCGCTGTCGATCGCGCGTGCGCAGCTCAATGGACCAATCAGTCTCACTCGACGCTCGGTCGGTCAGGTCAGGCTCTCGCAAGGGCTCATTCTGCAGCGTCACCAGAGTATCCTGTGCTTCCCGCAGAATCTCTTCTTTCCAGTTCAATAATTTACGGCGGAAATAGGCGATTTGCCTTGGATTCATGAACGGCTCATCTTCGCTTGGGCGATAATCCATATCGTCGCCAGCGCCTAAAATGCCCTCACCGTTCAACGCATTTGACATTCTGACTCTCCCAACCGCGCCAGGCACGACCAGTGCCGGTCCAGCTTCGGATGTCGGGCCTATAATAAGCCCCTTTGCCGGGCACAAGCGGGCGAATCGCTTCCATGTTTTGTGGTTCACAGAAAACATCTCGAAAACCAGCGCCGCCGCGCTCAAGACAGCGCCATATCCGGCCTGAAATGAGACACAAAGCCCGCCCTCCGAGAAAACCACGCCTAATTCGAACAGTTGGACGCAATTAACGCTTAATTTGCATTGCAGGATCAAAGGCAGTGCTGGGACAGGAGCGAAGACCCCTAATGATCCGCGCAGGCCAAAAATGAGAACGCGAATTCCGATAGCGATCCGCATTTTCGTGGCTCTACTCCTCTTGGTCGGGCTCAGCGCCCTCGTTCTCATTCCCGGAAACTGGTTCGGTACGCGGCCACCCAAAGCCTTGACCATGCCAGACCACGCCCAGAAAACGGGCATCGCATTTGCCCCACCGCCGGGACCAGACACGGCGGAGACACTTGGCGCGTCCACAGCCGCGACGGCCAATCAAATCAGTCCGCAGCAGAGCTCTATCGATCAACGCGCAGCCGGCCTGTCAAAGTCGCAAAACCTGAGCCGCGGACAGCGAACAAAGCATCGTATTCGGACACGAAAAACAACCATAGAATGCGGTCCCAGCGGGCCAGTTGCAGCCGGACAATCAGGCCCATCGCCGCTCTATCGCTCTCACACGACACCACTCGCGCGTCGCAAACTTATCTCAGGCCAAAATGTGCGGACCATGAATGGGCGCAAAGTCCGCATGATCCGCGTTACAACACGCACCACGCGCATCACCTGCCCGCCCCTAACTGTCGTCGCATCAGCCGCGGCGCAGCAAACCATCGGGCATGGCCCCATTGGGGGCAGCGGCGGCTCTCTCCCAAGCCTAATTGGCGGTGGCTGGTATGGCGGCGGTGGGTATGGCGGCGGATTTTGGGGCGGCGGCGTATATTTTGGCGGCAGCTCTTCCAGCACATCAGGCACGAGCACGACCTCGGGCACCAGCACGACCTCGGGCACCAGCACGACCTCGGGAGCGAGTACGACGT